>NZ_JBQVNP010000048.1:0-33479 GCF_052436255.1 Roseateles sp.
GCTCCGACGTCCGCGCCGCTGAGCTTGCGCCCTGGATGCAGCACTACAACTTCCATCGCCCTCACTCTGCCACCGGCCACAAACCTCCCGCCTCACGGCTGGGGTTTGAGGTGAACAACGTCCTGAGAAACTACATCTAGGCGGAGGCCGGTGGCGCGGTGGCCGAGTGATTTCATCGCCGTCAAATGGGAGCGGGTTGCCGGCTTTCAAGCCGGGGGGGCGGGGCGGCCGATGTTCAGCCTGTCACAGCTTGCGGGCTTGAAACACGGCGGATGGGGAGCATGTGGGATGCCGAAAGACCACCACCATGTCCCAAGTCATTCGCCTCAACGTCCCGACCGAACTTTTGCCCTTCGTCCGCCTGTCGCAGCTGCTGCAGGCCCTCGACGGCCAGGGCGGTGCGGCCGATCCACACCAATACCGGCTGCTGGTGCAGAAGATCGGCGCCGAGCTGCAGGCCCACCAGGGCCACAAGGCGCTACCCGCCCTGCTGGACCATCTGCCCGCCAGCGCCGAGATCTACGAGAACCTGCAGTACGCCCATGCCGGGCTATGCCGCGCACCCCTGGAGGCGTCGCTCGGTTCCGAACTGGCCGCCCGGGAACTGCTGGCCCGCGTCAGCAAGGGCTAACCTCGCCTGAGCGCGATTTCGAACACGACGCCGTCGGCTACATGGCGTGCCGCAATGCTGCCGCCCATCTTGGCCAGATAGGTCTTGGCGACAAACAAGCCCTGGCCGCGTCGCTGGCTGTCGTGCGGCTCGGCGTCGCTGACGCCGTAGTCGAAGATGTGCGCGAGCTGCTCGTCGGCGATCTGCGGGCCCTGGTTGTGGATGGCGATGGTGGCCAGTTCACCCGCCACCTCCAGCAGCAACGTGATGGGCGTGCCCGCCACGCGGTAGCGGTCGGCGTTGCTCAGCACGTGGGTGATGGCGTCCTCCAGCGGGTACTCGTCGGCTTGCACCCACACCGGCTCGGCCGCGGGCGTGTAGGTCACGTCGGCAATGCCCGCATAGGCAGCGTTCTCAGCCACCTGGCGCAGGAAGGCGTCCAGGTCCAGCCGGCCGACGCTCAGCGTCGCGGCGGCCAGCGCCTCGCTGGGTGAGGCTTGACCGTAAAGCACCTTCACGGCCTGCTGCATGCGCTGGACATAACGGCGACTCGGATCGGCGTCTGCGGCGTGCAGCAGCATCAACGACTGCAGCGGCGACATGATCTCGTGACCCACGGCATGCCACTGGTCGTGTTCGCGCTCGGCGCGCAGCTGCTCGCGGCGCAGGCTGTCGCGGGCGTGCTGCAGCAGGTCCGCCAGGCTGCCGGCCAGGATGCCCAGCTCGTCGCGGCCGCGCAGGTCGGCCACGTCCAGCATGCCCAGCTCGAAGCGCTCGGGCGCCTGCAGCTGGTGAGACAGCGCCGCGGCGCGCTTCGTCAGCACGGCGACGCGGCGGATCAGGCCCACCTCGATGATCAGCCAGGCCAGCGCGATGGACGCCAGCATCGCGCCCACCGGCCAGGCCAGGCGCGCGGCGCTGGCGCTCAAAGACCGGTCCAGCCCCTGCAGGTCGCCGGTCAGCGTGATGTCGAAGCGCCCGGCCGGCGTCTTGACGCTGTCTTGCGCGCTCAGCTGGCGTGGCGTGGCCGGGGCGGGCAGGTGCTGGATCAGCGCGGTCAGCCAGGGCGACGGCGGCGCGCCGGCTTCCTCGGCAGCTTGCAGCAGCGCAACGACGTTCGCGCCGCGCTTGATCTGCAGGGTCTCGCCCGGCGCCAGCGTGGCAGCCAGGCGCGGCAGCGTCAATGGCGCTTCAACGCTGGCACTGGCGCTGTCAAACAAGGTCGTGCCGCCGGGGCCGAGCAGGGCCAGCCGCAGGCCGGTGCGCGCCAGGTCGCTGGGCGGCCACTGCGGGCCGCCGGGGCGGAACAGTGCCTCGCGGAAAGCCTCGACCGGCAGGCGGATGGAGATCGTCGTTCGGCGCGCACAGGGCTTGCCGCCGGCCAGGCAGGGCCCCTCGCGCCACACCCAGCCACGGAAGTCGCGCTGCGGGCGGGCCTTGCGTGGCAGCGTCGCGGTGTCGGCCGCATCGACGGCAAACCCTGGCAGCTGGCCGCGGTAGGCATCCAGCGCCTCGACGGGCGCCAGCCAATGCTGCTCGACGCCGCCCTGCCGCAGGCTGATGCGCGCGCGGTGCGCGTCCGCGAGGTCAGTCGCGCCGCGCGCGCGGCTGACCAGCGGCGGCGCGTCAAGGCTGGCGACCAGGTAGACGAAGCCGCCCGCATAGGCATTGCTGCCCACCGCGGCGCACAGGCTGGCGCCATCCGGATACGGCAGCGCACAGCCGGCCATCTCGACGGCGCGCCGGGCCTTGGTCGCATCGTCGAAATCGATGGCCGCGAACGGCAGCACCAGCGGCGCCACCCAGCCCGGCTCGACCTGGGGCAGTTCCGGGTTCATCAGCGCGAGCTGGCCCGACGGGTGGCGCAGCTGGGCGACCACCCCGGCCAGCGACTTCGCGAAGGTCTGCTGGTAGCGCTGGGCGTTGCGCTGGCGCTCCTCGTTCAACAGCGCGACGGCCAGCGCCAGCGTAGCCAGGGCCAACGCGATGAAGACGAGGTGGAAGACGATGCGGTTGCGAAAGGCCGCGAGGCCCAGGCGCGGCATGTCGGGCAGCGGGACGTCGATGCGCCCGAGCCTCATCCGCCAGTCCAGCGAAAGCCGCGCATCGGAATGTTCTCGATGCCGTCGAAGCTGGGGTCGACGTCGCGGAAGGCATCGCGGATGGTGGCCACATGCTTGCGCACGTTGTCGCGGTTGCGTCCGCTCTTCACCACGTCGAACAGCTCCTCATAGCTGACCACCTCGCCGGTGCGCGCATGCAGCGTGGCCAGGATGCGCTGCGCCGTCAGTGGCAGGTTGATGCGCTGTTGCCGCCACATCGGCGTGCGCTGCCACAGCGGGTCGAGCAGCAGGCTGTCATCCGTCGGCCTGACAACGGGCCTGGTTGCGGGTTCGCGCAGCCGCGCCGTGCGCAGGATGTCCAAAAAGGTCTCGACGAACTCAGCCTCGTCGAAGGTGGTCTTCTGCAGGTAATCCCAGGCGTCCAGCGCCTTCATGATGCTGCGGTAGATGGCCGCCGGCATGGCCGACACCACCAGCACCGGCGTGCCCAGGCCCTGCTTGTTGATCTCGTTGATCAGCGCCACGCCGGCATTGCGCTCGTGGCCCAGCTCGATGTCCAGCACGACGAGGTCGTAGCGCTCGCGCAGCAGCGCGGCTTCCGCCGCGTCGCGGTCGAACCATTGGTCGACCGTCAGCTCCGGGCGGGCGGCGCGTATCCAGCCTGCGAGCTGCGCGCTGGTGGTGGGGTCGTCTTCGATGACGGCGATGCGTGGCATGGGGTTTGATCAGACGTAGGTGATCCACTGACGCAGCAGGGCCTGCAATGCGGCCAGCTTGGCG
This sequence comes from Roseateles sp., assembly GCF_052436255.1. Lineage (GTDB taxonomy): Bacteria > Pseudomonadota > Gammaproteobacteria > Burkholderiales > Burkholderiaceae_C > Pelomonas. Next base: position 3,454 of record NZ_JBQVNP010000048.1, read on the forward strand.
GAGAGGTCGGCGGCAGAGCTGAATTCGACCTGGGCGCGGTCCTTGCCGAGCCACTTCAGCAGGCCGGCGGAGTCGGTGATCTGCAGCCCACCCGCAGGCAGCGCGCGCGCCTTGGCGCCCAGGTGCAGGATCAGCCCGAGCCCGGTCTTGCTGCGCAGATGCGTGGTGGCGAAGTACTCGGTCGTGCGCCAGCTTGGCGCATTCCACTTGATGCCTTCGGCGATGGCCGGGTCCACCGCGAGGATGGCCTGGCGCAGCGTCTCGATCCCGGTCTTGAAGGGGTGGTCGAGCGCCGCCATGAACTCGTCCACGGCGGCGCTGGTGTCGGCAGTGGTCGGCTTGGGCATGGCGGGATTCTGGCGACAAAGTGGCGGACGCCATGCGAAGTCGCGGCTGGAGCGGGGCAGACCGGCGCTCCCGTCGCCTGCGGAAGATTCCTTCCGCCCGCCCGGAAGACATCCACCCCACGCCCCACTCGTGCCTTCCTGGCGCAACGGGAACCATGGCCGCCATGCATCAAACCGATGCAAGCGTCCAAGGAGCCCACGTGCTGACCCGCCTCAAGAGCCTCGCCGCATCCCTTCGCCACGCCTTCAGCCGCAGCGCGAGCCGCGGCCTCGATGCGGCGCCCACCGCCGCCCGCTCGCTGCGGCGCGCGCTGCCGCCGCTGCTGGTGGTCACGGTCGTCACGGCCCTGGGCTACGGTGTCGTCACACACCCTCCCGTGCAGGCCGTGCCTCACGGGCAGGCCGCGCTGCGCACCAACCCGTTCAGCGGCGGCACGAGCGAGTTCCGCGCCGGCAGCTTCGTGCGCATCCCGGGCCTGCATGAGGTGCGGCTGTTCCCGCTGCGCGACCAGAGCTATCGCCCGGCCGGCATCGCCAAGGCCACCGGCCCGTCGCCGCTGCAGTCGGTGGAAGGCCTGTCGCTGGGTCTGGACATGACGGTGCGCTGGAGCGTGGACACCACGCGTCTGCCCGAGCTGCGCGCCCGGCTGCCGGACGACATCGAGGCCGATGTCATTGCGCCGGCCGTGCAGGCCGTCGTCTACAAGCAGATTGCCAAGCGCACCGTGCGCGAGATCTTCTCCAGCCAGCGCGCCGAGATCGCTGCGGCGCTGGAGGCCGAGCTGCGCACCAGGCTGGCCCCCGACGGCATCGTGCTCAAGGGGGTGCAGATCGGCTCGGTGGACCTGCCGCCCGACTACCGCCGCGGCATGGACCGCCTGCTGTCGGACAGCCTGGCCAGCGAGCGCATGCGCTACACGCTGGAGATCAGCGAGAAGCAGGTCAGGCAGACCGAGCTGCAGGCGGCGGCCGACAAGGTGCGCCGCGAGACGGCCGCCGAGGCCGCCGGGCGCGAGCAGATCATTGCCGCCAAGGCGCAGGAGGAGGCGATGCGCCATGTGCTGCCCTTCAAGCAAAAGCTGATCGAGCAGCGCGCGCTGGAAGCCCAGGCCGACAGCGCCGCGCGCGTGAAGCAGGCGGAGGGCCAGGCGCAGGCGCGCCGCATCGAGATCGACGCCGAGGCCGCCGCGCGCCAGAAGCTGGCCGACGCCGAGGCCTACCGCGTGGTGCAGGTGGGCAAGGCACAAGCGGTGCAGATGGCCGCCGAAGGCGCGCTGCTGACCCGACACCCACTGCTGGTGCAAAAGGCCATGGCCGACAAGCTCTCGGACAAGGTGCAGGTCATCATCGCGCCGCCGGGCTCGGGCGGCTTCATCGGCAGCGCGCTGCTGGCTGGCGTGGCCCCTGCGCCCAGGGCCGCCGATGCGGAGCAGGAGTAAGCCACCATGCGTCGCATTGCCCTGATCGTTGCTGCCTCCGCGGCTGCGGCCCTTGTCATCACCCAGGCCGAAGCCGCCGACCTGCCCGCCTTTCCGCGCGCAGGCCTGGTGTCCCAGGACGCGCCGCTGCGCGGTGCGCCGCGCGACACCGCCTCGTTGCAGGCGCAGCTGGGCCGTGGCGAGGCGCTGGAGATTCGCGGCGAGCGTGGTGACCACTGGCAGGTGTGGGACTACCGCCGCGAGCGCGGCGGCTGGCTGCGCAAGGGCCAGGTCTTGCTGGTGCCGCGCGCGCATGCAGACGGGGGCGCCAGCGCCGAGCTGTTGTCGCAGCTGCGCCTGGCGCGCCAGCAGGTCGGCACCGAGGGCCTGGGCCTCGGCCTGGCTGCGGCCTTCGTGCAGGTCGCCACGCCGGCCGAGATGGGCGGTCCCGGTGGCGCCGAGGCCCTGGATGCGATGGGCAGGTTGGCCGAGCGCATCGCCGACCGCGCGTCGATGCCGTCCGCCAAGCCAAACGAAGGCCAGCTCGCCATGCAGTTGGACGTGGCGGCGCGCTATGGGCTGAAGTTCGAGCAGGCCGATGCCGAGGACGGTCGCGTGCAGGTCTGCTACGACGGCGAGGTGTTCCGCCGCCTCCTCGTCACGCAAGCGACGCCTGAGCAGCGCGTGCGCGCCGCGCTGGCCTTGACGCGCGCCGACTGCCTGAACCCGCGTGCCACCGTGCGCGAGCAGGAGGCGCGCGACGCCTGGCGCCAGCAGGTGCTGGCCCAGGTCGACGCGGCCACGTTGGCGCCGCATTGGAAGAACCGCCTGTTGATGCGCCGCGCGAGCGTGGCCGCCAGCCTGGCCTTTGCCCAGGCCCGGCGTGGTACGGCCGGCGAGGTGGCGCCGGCGTTGGGCGACTTTGCCGCCATCGCCCCGGCCGAGCTGACCGAGGACGACCAGCCCGCCTACAACGAAGCCGCGATGCGCGTGAACGCCGCGCGGTGGTTGGGCACCAGCGTGACGGCGCGTGACTTCGGCAGCCTCGCGCTGACGCTCCAGCCCGGCGCCGACGGCGAGCGCTGCGTGGAGCTGAAGGAGGCTGGCAAACCGGCCGCGCGCCGTTGCAGCTTCGGCCAGGTGGCGCTGGCTTCCGCCACCCTGAACCGCGAGGGCCGCGCGCTGGCCCTGGCCGTGCAGCCGCTGGACGGCTGGCGTGAGCTGTGGGTGTTCCAGAAGGCCCCGGGCAGGGGCGGCGGCTGGCGCATCGACGTGATGCCGCCAGCCCCGGCAAGGCCGGGCCTGGGCGTGGCCGAGTTCGCCGGCTGGGTGCCGGGCGGCGCGCAGATGCTGGTGGCGCGCGAGTTCCGCGCCGAGGGCAGATACCGCCGCAGCTTCGAGGTCGTCACCCTGGCCAACCTGGTCACGGAGCGGCAGTCGGGCGAGCCCGCGCTGCTGGGCGCTTTTCAGCGCTGGTCCGACCCGGCCTGGCGCGGGGGCTCGCCGATGAGACGCTAGGACCCTGGGCCGGCTGGTCGCGGCCTGCACCAGCAACTGCCATCCTCAGGAAGGCGCAGGCGCCAGAATGCCGCCTTGTTGCCACCGACCGCGGACCCGCCATGCCCCAGTTGCTGCTCATCATCGAACCCACCGGCCAGCGTTCCGAACGTGGCCGCCCCGCCGGCGAGGCCGTCTACCAGCGCATGCTGGACTTCGCCGCCGAACTGCAGGCCGAAGGCCTGCTGCTGGGTGTCAACTCCCTGGGCTCGGCCGCCAAGCGCCTGGCCAAGCGCAATGGCAGCGCCCAGGTCTGGGACGGCCCCTTTGCGGAGGCCAAGGAGATGGTGGGCGGCTATTTCCTGCTCGACACCGACGATGCCAACGTCGCCATGGCCTGGGCCGAGCGCTGCCCCGCTGCGGAATGGGCTACGGTGGAGGTGCGGGGGGTCGGACCGTGCTATTTGTGAGCCCGCCTTCCGGTCTCGCGCCGCGGGACGCGGGCGAGCCCAGCCGGTCTTGCGGGCCGCGCGGCCGACACATCGCCTGACGGGCCGCCTTGGGAGCGGCCCGGCGCCCGGGGCGGGGCGCACATCCCCCCAACGTTTGGGATGTCGGTAGTTTCCCGAGGCGTGTCGAAAGCAGGTCGCATGGATCGTCGATGGTTTGAAGGCAGGGCATGAGCGCTGCCGCGAACCCAGGAGACCCCGATGCGATTCATGATCCAAGTCCGAGCCAACGCGGTCAGCGAGCGTGGCGACCCGCCCGGGCCGGAGTACGCCAAGCTGTTCGAGGAGATGGGGGCCTTCCATGGCGAGATGGCGCGTGCCGGCGTGCTGCTGGACGGCGCCGGCTTGGCGCCCAGCCGGGACGGCTGGCGCCAGCGCTACCACGCCGACGGGCGCATCGAGCGCATCGACGGCCCGTTCGCCGAGAGCAAGGAACTGATCGCCGGCTACACGCTGATCCAGGTCCGTTCGGCCGAAGAGGCCCATGCCTGGGCCGCCCGCTTCCCGATGCCCTTCGTCGGCATCGGTTGCGAGATCGAGGTGCGGCGCCTGTACGAGGAGGCCGACTTTGCCCCCGGTGGCGACATGGCCATCCGCACCGAGTGAGGACGGCGCCATGAGCACCCTGTCCTACGTCCTCGTCGCACTGGCGGCGGCCGTTCTGGCATTGCTGGTCTATGCGTCCACCCGACCCGACGAGTTCCGCGTCGAGCGCCGCGCCCGCATCGCCGCACCCGCCGACAAGGTCTGGCCGCTGGTCAGCGAGCTGCGCGCCTTCAACCGCTGGAACCCCTACGATCGCAAGGATCCGCTGCTCAAGAGCCAGTACGCCGGCGCGGCCAGCGGCGTCGGTTCGCGCTATGCGTGGGAGAGCGACAAGGTCGGCACCGGGGTCCTCGAGATCACCGGCCAGCAGCCCGGCCGCGCGGTGCAGATGAAGCTGGATTTCATCAAGCCCTTCGAGGCCCACAGCGCCGCCGAGCTGGCCCTGCAGCCCACCGCCGACGGCGCCACCGAGGTGCGCTGGACGATGCGCGGCCCGGCCAGCTTCGTGACCAAGCTGATGGGGGTCTTCATCGACATGGACAAGAGGGTCGGCAGCGATTTCGAGGACGGCCTGCAGAACCTGCGCCGGCTCGCTGAGGGCCGGCCATGAAAGACCTGCAATTCAGCATCGGCATCACGGCCCCGGTGGCGCGGGTGTGGGACTGCATGTTCGACGCCACGGCATACCGGGACTGGACGCGCCCCTTCGGCGAAGGCTCGTATTACGAAGGCAGCTGGCAAGCCGGCCGGCGGCTGCGCTTTCTCGACCCGCGGGGCTTTGGCATGGAGGCTGTCGTCGACGAGAACCGCCTGCACGACGTGCTGTCGCTGCGGCTTGTAGGCGAAATCAGGGACGGCCGACCCGTCGCCGACAGCCCGCTGCACCAGACCCCCGCCGTCGAGCGCTACGTGTTCAGCACCACGCCCGACGGCGGCACGCGTGTCGTCGTCCATCTGCAAAGCTGGGACGACGGCTTCACCGATTTCCTCAACGACAGCTGGCCCAGAGCGCTGCAGCGCCTGAAGGCCCTGTCCGAATCCACACATTGAAAGGACCCGTCATGCAGATCAAGGTAACGAGCGTCATGGTCGACGACCAGGACAAGGCGCTGGCTTTCTACACGCAGAAACTGGGCTTCAAGAAGATGGCCGACATCCAGATGGGGCCGACCTACCGCTGGCTGACGGTGGTGTCGCCCGAAGGCATCGAGGGCGTCGAGCTGTCGCTGGACCCGATGAACATGGAGGCCTCCAAGGTCTATCAGAAGGCGCTGTACGACGCCGGCGTTCCCCTCAATGCCTTCGTCACGACCGACGTCGCGGCGGAGGCGCGCAAGCTGCGCGAGCGCGGCGTCGTCGTGCGCGGCGAGCCCGTCGAGATGGGCCCCATCAAGGCCGTCATCTTCGAGGACGGCTGCGGCAATCTCATCCATCTCGTCCAACCGCTTTGAGCGCATCGCCATGCACAAGCAGATCTTCGTCAACCTCCCCTGCAAGAACTTGCCCGCCAGCAAGGCCTTCTTCGAAGCCATGGGCTACAGCTTCAACCCGCAGTTCACCAACGACCTGGGCGCCGCCCTCGTGCTCGGCGACAACCTCTACGCCATGCTGTTGGCCGAGGACTTCGCCAAGACCTTCACCGGCAAGCCGCTGGTGGATGCCAAGGCCGCGACCGAGGTGCTGGTGTGCCTGAGCTGCGAAAGCCGCGACGAGGTCGACCAGCTCGTCGCCAAGGCCCGCGCCGCCGGCGGCAGCGTGCCGCGCGAGCCACAGGACCATGGCTTCATGTATGGCCACGGCTTCGAGGACCTGGACGGCCACATCTGGGAGCTGGTCCATATGACCGGCACGCCTCCCCAGGGCTGAGGAACGGGCATGCACATCCAACAAAAGCTCACGCCCTTCATCTGGTACCAGGGTGGCGCCGAAGACGCGGTGGCCCACTACCTGAAGGTGTTCGGGGCCGACAAGGGCCGCGTCATCCATACGCAGCGCTGGGGCGAGAACTCGCCCGGTGAGGCCGGTGCCGTCATGGTGGTGCAGTTCGAACTGCTCGGCCAGCAGATGACCGCCTTCAACGGCGGCCCCCACTTCAAGCTCACCGAGGCGTTCTCGCTGATGGTCGCCTGCGAGGACCAGGCCGAGATCGACCATCTCTGGCAGCAACTGCAGGCCGGCGGCGGCAAGCCCAAGGCCTGCGGCTGGGTGGAGGATGCCTGGGGCCTGTCCTGGCAGATCATCCCCGCGGCCTGGTTCGAGATGATCCGCGACCCCGACCCGGCGCGCGTGCAACGCGTCTTCCAGGCCATCTGGCAAATGGAGAAGATCGACCTCGCGGCCCTAAAGCAGGCTTACAGCGGCAGTTGAAGTGAAATCAAAAGGCAACCACAGAGACACAGAGGCACGGAGGAATGCACGGAGGTCTTCTCTGTGTCTCTGTGCCTCTGTGGTTGTATTTCCGCATTCGCTTCAAGCGTTGCGTGCGGCTACACGCGGCCGGGCGCCACGGCCGTGAGCGATGCCGACACCGCCGCCGGCGTCTGGCGCATCGAGCGCAGCCGCCTCGTGGGCGCGGCCGCCAAGCTGCTGCGCGACCTGGACGAAGCCGAGGACTGCGCCCAGGACGCCCTCATCAGCGCCATCGAGAGCTGGCCGCGCGACGGCCAGCCCACCAACCCGGCGGCCTGGCTGATGACGGCCACCCGCAACAAGGCCCTGGACCGGCTGCGCCGGCGGGCGATGCTGGCGCGCGAGCATGAGCACCTGGCGGCCGACGACGAAGCCGCCGGTGCCCACGTGGTGCCCGACTTCGTCGACCACCTCGACGCCGCGCGCGACCAGGCCGAGATCGGCGACGAGCAGCTGCGCTTGATCTTCATCGCCTGCCATCCGGTGCTGCCGCGCGACGCCCAGGTGGCGTTGACGCTGCGCCTGCTCGGCGGCCTGGAGACGGCCGAGATCGCGCGCGCCTTCCTGCAGCCCGAGGCGACGGTGGCCCAGCGCATCGTGCGCGCCAAGAAGGCGCTGCACGGCCAGGCCTTCGAGCTGCCCACGGCTGCGGAGCGCGCCCAGCGCCTGTCGGCGGTGCTGGCCGTCGTCTACCTGATCTTCAACGAGGGCCACAGCGCCGGCAGCGGCGCCAGCCTGCTGCGACCGGCGCTGTGCGACGAGGCCCTGCGCCTGGCGCGCCAGCTGCAGCACCTGCTGCCAGAGGATTCGGAAGTGCACGGCCTGGCCGCGCTGCTGGAGATCCAGGCCTCGCGCCTGCCCGCGCGGCTGGATGCCGAGGGCCGGCCGGTGCTGCTGCCCGACCAGGACCGGCTGCGCTGGGACCGGCTGCTGATCCGCCGCGGCCTGGTGGCGCTGGCGCGCGCCCTGTCGTCGGGCGACCCGGGGCCCTACACGCTGCAGGCCGGCATCGCCGCCTGCCATGCCCGCGCGGCCCGCGCCGAGGACACCGACTGGCAAGCCATCGTGGCGGGCTACGACCGCCTGCTGGCGCTCAACCCCTCGCCCGTGATCGCGTTGAACCGCGCCGTCGCGGTCAGCTTTGCCAGCGGGCCGGTGGCCGCCCTGCCGCTGCTGGACGCGCTCGCCGCCGAGCCGCAATTGCGGCGCTATCCCTACCTGGCCGGCGCGCGCGCCGATGTGCTCGAACGCCTGGGCCGCGTGGGCGAGGCGCGTGACGCCTACCTGCTGGCCGCCGAGCTGACCGCCAACGACGTGCAGCGCGACATGCTGCTGGCGCGCGCCAAGCGGCTGGCGAGCTGAGCGTCGCGCGGGCGTCCTCAGCGCTCGCTGGTGTTCTCGCGCAGCATGCGCTGCATCAGCGTGAAGAAGCGGTCGTAGAACTCGCCGGCCGGAATCGTCTCGGACGCCACCTTGACGAGGGCGTCCTCGCTGGACGACAGCGGCAGCGAGATCGAACCCAGGGCGCTGACGCCCAGGCTGGCCGCCTGGTTGCTCTTCTTCAGCGCATAGCGGTCCTGCTGGGCGCTGACATAGGCCGTGGCAACCTGCTGCTTGGGCCCGTCGCCGACGCAGACGACGTTGAAGGCGATTTCCATGTGCACCTCGCCGGCCGGCTGGAAGTGCTTGGACCCGCGCACCAGCCCGCTGTCGGCCTTGCTGATGACATAGCCCTGGCTCAGCAGCGCGCGCCGCGCTGCCTCGCAGGTGCTGTCGACATTGGCGTCGAACAGGCGCGAGAAAGTCTCCTCAGCCGCGAAGCTCTCGCCCTGGTAGACCGACTTGGGCTTGTCGCGCATCGAGGGCAGGTTGCTGCAGCCGGCCAGCAGGGCGCTCAGCAGCAGGGGCAGGATCGGGAAGCGAAGACGATGCATGGGGGGGGATTATTCCGTCGTCCGACGCCACGGTGCACTCGATACCCCGGGTGGGCGTGGCTGCCTGCGCGGGCGCGCCACTTGCCGCGTATGGGCTTGTCCCATCCCGACTGCGAGGCACCCACGATGAAGCACGACGACCCAGGCCACCGTTCACCGCCGCGCGCCGAGCCGCTGCAGCCCGACCGCCCGACGCGTGGCCACGCCAAGCAGGCGGAGCGCAGCCCTGAATCGACCCAGCGCCACGCCAAGGAGCAGGCCGAGCAGCAGAAGGAACAAAGCGAGACCGCCCTGGAGAACACCCGCGAGGGCTACGGCGGCACCTGACGGCGTCGGGGCACGCGGCTTGCCCAGGCCTGACTCCGCAACAGGGCCCACGCGGCGCCAGGAGCAGCCATGACCAAGACGGTAGGCGATCATTTGCTGCAGCGTTTGCACGACTGGGGCGTGCGGCGGGTCTACGGCTATCCGGGCGATGGCATCAATGGCCTGATGGGCGCCTTCAACCGCATCGGCGACCGCATGCAGTTCGTGCAGGTGCGCCACGAGGAGCTGGCGGCCTTCATGGCCACGGCGCATGCCAAGTTCACCGGCGAGGTGGGCGTGTGCCTGGCCACCTCGGGGCCGGGCGCCATCCACCTGCTCAACGGCCTGTACGACGCCAAGGCCGACCACCAGCCGGTGGTGGCCATCGTCGGCCAGCAGGCGCGCGCCGCGCTGGGCGGCGACTATCAGCAGGAGGTCGACCTGCTGAGCCTGTTCAAGGACGTGGCCCACGAGTACGTCCACATGGCCACTGTGCCCGCGCAGGTGCGCCACCTTGTGGACCGCGCCGTGCGCATCGCGCGCGACCGACGCTGCGTGACCTGCGTCATCCTGCCCAACGACCTGCAGGACATGGACGCGGTGGAAGAGCCGCCCCACGAGCACGGCACGGTGCATTCCGGCATCGGCACGACCAGCGAGCCCCAGGTGCCCGATGAGGCCAGCCTGCGCGCCGCGGCCGACCTGCTCAACGCGGGCGAGCGCGTCGCCATCCTGGCCGGTGCAGGCGCGCTGCACGCCACCGACGAGCTGATCGCCACGGCCGACCTGCTTGGCGCCGGCATTGCCAAGGCGCTGCTGGGCAAGTTCGCGGTGCCGGACGACCTGCCCTTCGTCACCGGCGCCATCGGCCTGCTGGGCACGGTGCCGAGCTGGGAGCTGATGAAGGGCTGCGACACGCTGCTGATGGTGGGGTCGAGCTTCCCGTACTCGGAGTTCCTGCCCAAGGAGGGCCAGGCGCGCGGCGTGCAGATCGACCGGGATGGCCGCAAGCTTTCCATCCGCTACCCGATGGAGCTCAATCTCGTGGGCGACAGCCGCCGCACGCTGCAGGCGCTGCTGCCGCTGCTCAGGCGCAAGGCAGACCGGGGCTGGCAGGCCAAGATCGAAGCCGACGTGCGCGAATGGTGGCGCGTGCTCGAAGCGCGCGCGATGAACGAGGCCACGCCGGTCAATCCCCAGCGGGTGTTCTGGGAGCTGTCGCCGCAGCTGCCCGACAACGCCATCCTGACGGTCGATTCCGGCACCAGCGCCGCCTGGTATGCGCGCGACATCAAGGCCCGGCGCGGCATGATGGGCTCGCTCTCCGGCGGCCTGGCCACCATGGGCAATGCCGTGCCCTATGCCTTGGCGGCCAAGCTCTGCCACCCCGACCGCCCGGTCGTCGCGCTGGTGGGCGACGGCGCGATGCAGATGCTGGGCATCAACGGCCTGATCACCATTGCCCACCACTGGCGCCAATGGCGCGACCCGCGCCTGGTGGTGATGGTGCTGAACAACGGCGACCTCAACATGGTCACGTGGGAGCAACGCGCCAGCGAGGGCGACCCCAAGTTCAGCGGCTCGCAGGACCTGCCGGCCTTTCCATTTGCCGACTACGCGCGGCTCCTCGGTCTGCACGGGCGGCGCGTGGACCGCCCCGACGAGGTGGCCGGTGCCTGGGCCGAGGCCCTGGCCGCCGACCGGCCGGTGCTGCTGGAGGTGATGACCGACGCCAACGTCCCGCCGCTGCCGCCGCACCTGAGCCTGCAGCAGGTCGCCAATTACATGAAGGCGCTGCTGCAGGGCGACCCGGATGCCCGGCAGGTGGTGCTGGCCACCATGCGCGAGGCCTGGGACGGGCTGGTCGGTGGCCGGGCTTAGCGCAGCGCCCGAAGGTCTGAATGCTCTGTGGCCGCTGGAGGCTGCCTTGGAGCGTCAGAGCGGCGGAAAGCGAGTCGCGCCTTCCACAGGCAGCTTGTACATGCACGCGACGAACAGCGGGCTGACGAGCCAGCCGTCCAGCCAGGACCGCAGTGATGGCAAGTCCAGCGTTGCGAACCACCCCGGCTCCACCGCGGCGAACTGGCGGACGAAGGGCAGCACGGCCAAGTCGGTGGCGCATGGCGTGGTGCCGCCCAGGCAGGGCGCGCTGTGCAGCCGTGCCTCCAGCGGCCGCAGCAGCACCTCCAGCGCCAGGTCGCGGTGGGCGTCTGGCGTGAGGGATTCATTGGCATGGCGCTGGGGGTACTTCCAGCGGTCCAGGTGATGCTTGAAGTCGCCGTCGTTTCGCCGTACCAGGTCCAGGTTCTCGGGCCACTGCGCCCGCGCCCACCAGCCCTGCGCATCGGGCGCAACCAGTGCCCAGCGCATGATGTCCCAACTCTCCTCGATCACGCCGCCATCGGGCAGCTGCAGGACCGGCACCGTCGCCTTGGCGGACAGGGCCAGCAGGCTTGCCGGCTTGTTGCGCAGGCTGACCTCCACCGCCTCGAAGGCGATCCCGGCCTGCAGCAGCGCCATGCGTGCGCGCATGGCATAGGGGCAGCGGCGAAAGGTGTAGAGCCGCGGCAGCTGCGCACCCGGCGGGGCGGGTGGCGCATGCGATGTCAGCGTCGATGCGTGCATGGGCAAGGTCTGTGCAGCGACGAGATCAGGTCAACTCGACGTACCGGCTTGCGGCTCAGTGAACCCACAGCACCTCGAATCGCTGTCGCGTTGAACCGACCTGCATCGACACCTCATCGCCCTCGCATCTGCCCAGCATGGCCCGGCCCAACGGGGCGTCACTGCTGATGACCTGGACGAGCTGTGCAGCGCTCACCAATTTCATGCTGCCGCCATCAGGGCCGAGAAAGAGCTGTTGCTGATTGCCGTCGGCATCGACCAGGCAGACCAGCGCGCCGAGCTGTATGCCCTTGCCGGCGTCGTAGGCGCAGGGGCGGAACTGACGCCAGTTGGCGATCGCCTGGCGGATGGCTTCGGCGCGGCGAGCCTGGCCAGTGGCCAGGTAGGCGGCTTCGAGGCCCAATGTGTCGTATTTGTTCTCGGCGATGTTTTCTTCATGAGTCGCCGTTTCATGGGCCGTGCGCGCTGCCTGTTCGGCTTGCAACAGGTCTTCAGCGAGCCGTTCCAGCACCTGCTGCTGCAGCAAAAATTTATCCATGATGAACGCGGGCCTCGTGGGCAAGCGGGAGGCAGGTCTTGATTATGAAGAGGCTCAGGGCTTCACCAGACTGTCGATGCATTGGCCGCCAGATCGACACCTTCTCCTCAGCCCGTCACGAAGCGGCGAACACAGTTTCGGACCGGCTTCAGACGGCTGCGCGGCGAGTTGCCGGACGCGCCGCGGGTCTTCGGCGACGAGACCGAGCTGCAGGTGCCCAAGGAGCCGGGGCGAGCTGCGCAAGCCAAGAGCTGTATGTGGGCGCAGATGACTGAAGGGTCCGGCTACGACGGCACGGGGCCGCCGGCCGTTCACCTATGCGCCCAGCCGCCGACCCAGACGGCGATGGCGCTGTACGCCGGCATGCGCGAGGGCGCGGTGCTGTGAATGACCGACGGCGATGCGGTCTACGACGCCGTGGAATGCCAGCGCGAACCTGTACCACGGCAGCCGCTGCAGCGCCCGTCGCGTTGCAGCTGACGACAGGCGAAGAGGCCGCCGCATGGTCCGCCCGTGAACCAGTTGCAGGGTCCATGCACCGAGTAGGTCCACCCCCTTGGACGCACCATGCATTCCGGTCGATTCAAGCGCCAGCGATCTCAGCGCAGGCCCGTCGACGAAAAGGTCAGCTGATCGATCGATGAGCCAGAGCGGCCGCCCATGCAGCCCAGCGCTTCCCCGGGCGTCACTTTGTAGGTGTTGGGCGCGCCACCCGTGCCGCCGTACGGGCCATAGGTCTTGCCCAGATTCGTGGTGAAGCCCACGCTGTCCACGGCGCTGCCGCTGCGATAGTTGACCTGAACGATGTACTCCCCCGACGCCAAGGTGACGGCCGCCGTGTAGGGGCCGCTGCCCGTATCGCCGTGCGCCGGAGCCCAGCCCTGGTTGCCGTAGGCGAACTGCACCATGTCAACTCTGCTGCCAGCGCGTATGCGGAAGCCGGTGATGGTCTGCGTGCGATTGGCGCAATGGTCGATGTCGCTCCAGGGGCTGCCGCCGCCGCCGCCCGCGGGCGTCGGGCCCGAGACCGGACCGGTCGACGGTGATGCGGGGCCGCCGTAGAGGCCGGCGTCCTCGCCTCGATTCATCCAGTCATCGATGGCGTCGATGTAATTCTCTTTGCCCAGTCGCGATTGAAGGTCGGCGTGGATGGCCAGGTAGTTGGTCACGCTGAAGCCCGCGCTGCCCTGCCGGCCCTGGTAGGCGCCGAAGTCCACCCAGTGCTGAAGCGCGCATTGCAGGTCACTCCCGCAGTTCTTCTGCACGTCGGTGTAGCGGGCGAGGTAGTACTGAGCGTTGAACACGCTGCTGCCTTGCCGCTTTTCCGCGAACCCGTTGTCGCGCCAATGCGTGGCCAGATCAAGACGGGCTCTGACGACATCTTGCGCGTTGTCGTAGTAGTAGTCCCAGTCGAAAACCGAGGCCGCGAATTTGGGATCCGGATGCGCATGGTTGTGGTGCTTGGGACCCAATTTCTTGAATGCGTTTCCGGCAGCATTGAATGAGCTCATCGCGGCGTTGGTGGCCGCCTGGGCGCTATTGCGAGCTTGATCCTTCGCGTCGTTGTAGGCCTTCGCTGCCGCGCTGTTGATCTGCTTGAGTTGCGCCGTGGCCGCCGCCGCCGTGTAGCCACTCAAATTCTTGTAGTCGCCGGCAATCTTGTTCAGCGCGGCTTGCAGTTGCTCGCCCACGCAGCCGGTGATGGAGCTCGGATCGGCGTTGGCACCGCCCTGAGCGTCGAAGACATCGGCAATGTTGGTGCTGGCCTGGACGGTGACGCTGGCCTTGATCTCGAAAGGGTTCACGCAATTGGCCGGCACGTTGATGGCCAGCGTGCTGCCGTTCAATGTCGCCTGCACCACCTGCCCGGCGAAATTTCCCTTCAAGCCGATGCTCTGCGTGTTCTTGCTGATGTCGACACTGGCGGTCATCTTCTCGATCGTGACCTTGCCCAGCGGCCCGAGCTTGAGCCCAAGATCGGCCATCGCAAAGCCCTGCAGACCCGATCCACCGGCCGTGCCACTGAATGCGCCCATCGGCTGGCCCATGAAGACGGCATCGCCCGCGGCGTGAATCAAAGGCCCGCCTGTGGCCAACGGGCCCAGCAGGATGAAATTGAAGACCTTGTCGTCGGTCGGAAATGGCTTGCTAGGGTCGCCGAAGCGGTAGTCGGACGGTGGATTGGGGTTGCGCAACTGGACCATGGACAACGCCGTGGTCACAGACGCCAGCGCTTGCTTGTAAGCCTGGATGTTGCGAATGAAGCCGCCGCCGTATTTCGCCAGCCGTGGGTCGGGCGACGCGAGCGCCTGCAGCAGCGCGGACGTGTCGGCCATCGTGAACTGGGCGGGCGTGGCCATGCGGAACTGGAAGTCCAGCAGATCCATGGCGCCAGCCGGGCTCAGCGGCGTCTGGAACTGGATGATCACTTTCTTGCCGGACGCTGCCGGAAAGGTTGCATTGCCCTTGTAGCCGAAGGTGAGCGAGTTATCGATGAAGAACGTGGCATCCGTCAGCAGCGCCGGCGGCACCGTCAGCGCCAGCAGGGTGTCGGGCGCAAACTGGAACTCGACAAAGGCCTGAGGTGACATCGCATCGGCGCCCGCCTTGGCCATCGTCTGGCTGTGATGCATCGCCTCGGCCAGACCGGCACCTGTGCCAGCGCCGCTGGCCAGGTCGGTCGGCAGGGGCATGACCACGGCCGCCCGCAAGGTCAGATTGTCGACCTTGGCGCCCATGCTGGCCATGACCAGTTGCATGACCGGCCCAAGGCTGGCGCGGGCCGCGAGTTGCACGCCGCTGGCGAACTCCAGCGAGCCGACATTGAAATAGTGGTCGCGCAACACGGCTTGCAATTCGGCCGGCATCTTCGCAGCGGCGAGGACGTAATCGGTCGTCGAGATCGAGATGATCGGCGTCTGCAAGGAAGTGTCTCCGAGCACCTTCTGCACCTTGGGGTTCAGCAGTGCCGGCATCGCCATCGATTGGTCCAGCACCAACAAGAAGGTCTGCTGTGCGCCGGTGCTGCTGAAGAAATAGAGCTGCAGGTTGCCGCTGCGCGTCTTGTAGCAACCGATCAGGCCGCCCCCACAAGGGGTCTTCTCCAGCGCCGACACCAGGGCCGGTATGGCGGCTTTGGCCTCCTGCGCGATGGGCAGGCCGAGCAGCATCTTCTTCAGGCTGGGGGTGATCTGCGGCATGCCCTGGGCATGCAGTGGCAGATGCAAGGTGAGCGCGCAGAGCGTGACCAGAGCAGCTCTGGCGAAAAATACGATGGGCTGGAGCATGCAGCGTCGAGGCAATTTCAAGGGTCGGCAGACAGTTCCGGTGACTGTGCTGAGGGTGGACCCTGACTGTGCGCGAGCCCCGCGGCGTGTGAACGGTCGAAAAGGCCTCCTTATCGACCCGTGTCACTTCCAGCGCCGCAAACAGCGGGCCCGCAGGCTCGCCTCTGACCGCTGGAAGCGCGATGAGCACGACCTGCGGGCCATCATGCAGCGCCGTCCAGCGCGAGGGCAAAGCTGACCGGGACGATCTGCTCAGCAAGCACCACCAGCAGCATCAGCAAGTGGCAATCACTGGGTTTGTAGCGGGGCATCACAGACTCCTGAGTGAGTCAGCGTATTTGATGCGCTAGGCCCGGCAAGCGAATCAGGACCGACCCGACGGATGGCCCTTTTTTACAGCCTCAACGAGGCTGTCCAAAAACCGCAGATCCAAAGTCCCCCGTGCCGCACGGCCCGCATGAACGGCTGTTGAACCGGGTCATTGGGTTACTTGGTGACATGAGCTGACTTTTCGTGTTCCATCGCGCCGGTCCGCCCACCTGAAGTCGATTGTGTCGTCTGCTGGGCCGCTTACCGAGCCCCGGGTTGCCCGAACCCCGCCTTCGATAGCTTTTCGATGTTGTGCACCAGGCAGTACAGGCGCCACTGCGTCCTGACCTTGGTCTGGCCGCGGTGATTCAAGCGGCTCAGACGCTTGTTGTGCCGCAGGTTCGCAAACACCGGCTCGACGGTGCCGATGCGCTGGCTGTAGAGCTGCCGGCCTCGCGGTGAATCGATGGCTTGGCGCATGCGCTCGCTGGGGTGACTGGGCTCTGGCACTTTGGGCAGGAAGCGACTGACTTGCCGACCTCGCAACAACTGGCTTTGCAGCTCCTGGCTGCGCCGGCTGTTGATGCACTGGCCGCGCAGCCCACACGGGCTGCAGTCCGCCGCTTGGGCGATGTAGGCCTGGTACGGCTGGCCGCTGGCGGTGATGTGGACGGTCCCGTTGCTGCTCAGCACCTTGCCGGCCGGACAGGTCGCCGTGTGGTCGTCGTTGAAGCTGAAGTCCTTGGGCCGAAAGTGCTTGATGTCCTCGGGCTGGTCGCTGGCCTTCTTCTGCGACAGCGGGTCAGGCTTTGCCTTGTGCTTGCCTTGCCCTTGGAAGCGCTCGTCGCGCTTGCGCATCTGGTTGTCGGCGATCAAGGCGGGGGTGTCGGTGTCATGCAGTTGCTGCACGTTGGCGTCGCTGTGATAACCGGCGTCGGCGGTGACCAGGGTGTTGTCATCGCGCCAGGGCTTGGCTTGCTCGATCATGGGCGCGAGCATGCTTTGCTCGGAGCCTGAGCCCACCACGTCGGCGGCGATGATGATCTGGTGGGCGCTGTCCACTGCGGCTTGCGCGGCATAGCCCTGGATGACGCCCTTGTTGGTGGCCATCTTGGCGCTGTCGGGGTCGGTGATGTTGGACTTGAGTTCCTGGCCCTTGCTGTTCAAGCGCGGCTTGTTCTTGACGACGAACTCGCGGGTGCGCGCAGCCTCTTGGCGCAGCGCGTCCATGCGGCGCTGACGCTGGGTGTCCAGCGGGGCTTGCGCGCCCGCCTTGTCCTGGGCCTGGTGCAGTGCCAGGATCTTGTCGGCGGCCTTGTCCAGGCGATCGGCCCGGTGACTCAGCTCTTCGTGGGTGCCGCTGCGCTCTTTGCTGGCATTGCTGGGGAGCTTGACGCCGTCGATGGCGAACATGTCGCGCCCGATCAGGCCCTGGGCGTCGCAGGTCATCAAGACCTGGCTGAACAGGGGCTTGATCTGGTCGCTCAGGGAGGCGACGAACTTGGCGATGTGGGCATGGCTGGGCTGGCTGTCGCCGCTGAGGGCGATGAACTGGACGTTGCGTGCGCAGGCGGCGGCGATGCTGCGGCTGGAGATCAGGCCTTGGCTGTAGGCCAGCAAAACGATCTTGAGCATCACGCGCGGGTCGAAGGCGCTGGCGCCCGTGGTGTCGTTGTTGAAGCGCGCGTCCAGCGCGGTCAGATCAAGCTCGTGGTCGACCAGGTAGTCCAGCGCGAAGGCGAAGCTGCCCGGCACGATCTGTTCCGACAGCACCACCGGCAGCAGCAGCGCATGGCGATCACAGGGCTTGTAGCGGGGCATTGCGGAACTCCTGAATGAGTCCGCTCATTTGACGCGCTAGGCGTCAAGAAATGAATTGGTAGCGACCCGGCTGGGGGTTATTTGACAGCCTCAACGTTGGCGCTCAGCGGGCGGCGAAGCCGTCCGCTGCAGCAACGGGCTATCCACGCACATCTCGGACTCCTTCGTCGAACCAAACGTCCTCATGCCCCGGCGCCAACTGCACTCGCCATCCTGGCGGAAGCGCTAGGTACGGTGTGAATTCAGGCACGTGAGCGTTCAAGTGTGCGACGTGAAGCGGAGAGAAGAATTCTGGGTCGTCAGAGAAGTCCCCAGCCCAGATGTACCAGCCGCAAGTTCCGTTGCCTGGCGCATGTCGCAGCGCATTCAGTGGCCGCAAATGTAGCGACTGGAGTGCGATGCCGACCTTGTCGATGACGGAGGGCATGCTCGGTGCAGCTCCGAACCTGTCGCACACATCAATCGGCATCATTTCGGTGTCCGCCATGCTGGATAACGTGTTGTCGGTGAATCGTTAACGATATTTGCCTAACATTTGAGCATGCGACCCTACCGTCCAGCAACGCCTGCTGAGCGCGATGCTCGGCGCGAGCGACGATTGCGCCCTCCGGCCGACGAACCTGCAGAATTCCCTAAGCCGAGGCACGAGGACCAGCGCCAGCCGTTCGACTGGACGTTCTCCTGTGGCGGCGTTGCCTGGGTCCTTCATTTCGAGCCGAACCCAAGGGACGTGAGGCAGTGGCGCGTGTTCAGGGATGGCCAGCCGTGGATGTGCGCAGGTCTGGAGCGGGTCTGGCGCGCGTTGCAGCGCGAGATGAGTCCCGCGCTTGGCCGCCGTCACTGGCGATGACGCAGCGGTCGTCGACGGGTTCAAGCGCTTCGTGCGCCGGAGCAAAGTCGACACTTTGACGTCGCTGCCCATTCTCGCCAACCGGCCTACTTCGAAACATTGACAGCCAGTTCGGCACTTTGTTATCAGCCCCCATATCACCAGACGGAGACCTCATGGACCGCCCCAGCGTCACCCTCATCCAGCGCCAGGCCTACCAGTTCGAACATCACTATTCGGCAGCGGTGCCGGTGCTGCTGTCCGACGAGCCGCCGCCCATCGGCACGGGTCTCGGCCCCGACCCGGTCGAGCTGCTGTGCTCGGCGGTGGGCAACTGCCTGAGTGCGTCGCTGTGGTTTGCCTGCCAGAAGTACAAGGACGACCCGTCGCCGCTGCGCACCGAAGTGAAGGCGACGGTCGGCAAGAACGAGCGCGGTCGCAACCGCGTGCAGGGCCTGGCGGTGGAGCTGCACCTGGGTCGGCCGTCTGCCGAGCTGGGCCATCTCCAGCGTGTGCTGGACACCTTCGAGGATTACTGCACCGTCACGCAGAGCGTGGCCGCCGCCGTTCCCGTCACGCTGCGCGTGCTGGACAGCACGGGCGCCGTGCTCAAGGGTTGAGGTCCACGCCCAGCTCCTTCAGGATGACCTCGCGCAGCTTGTCCATCTCCGGGCTGATGAGTCGGCGCGGGTGCGGCATGTCCAGATCGAAGCGGGCCTGGATGCGCGTCGGCCGTGGCGACAGCACGAGGATGCGGTCGGCCATGTAGAGGGCTTCGTCGACGTCGTGGGTGATGAGCAGCACGGTGTGCTTCTCTTCGGCCAGGATGCGCAGCAGCTCGTTGCGCATGCGCAGGTTCATCAGCGCGTCCAGCGCCGAGAACGGCTCGTCCAGATACAGGATCTCGGGCTTGACGATGAAGGCCCGCGCCAGCTCCACGCGCTTGAGCATGCCGCCCGATAGCTCGTGCGGGTAGGCGCCCTCGAAGCCCTTGAGGCCAACCATGGCCGCGTAGTGGTCGGCCAGCTTGGCGCGCGCGGCATCGACGCCGTGCTCCTGGCCGGTCAGCCCGAACATCAGGTTCTGCTGCACGGTCAGCCAGGGGAAAACCGAACCGTACTGCGAGATGACGATGCCCTGCGGGCTGGGGCCGGGATGGGGCTCGCCGTCTATGAGAAGGCTGCCGCTGTCGGCCTGCTCGAAGCCGGCCAGGATGTTCATCAGCGTCGACTTGCCGCAGCCCGAGGGGCCGACGATGGCGACGAACTCGCCTTCGGCGACGTGGAAGTCCACGCCCTGGATGACGGGCAGCTGGCCACCCTTGGCGGCCTTGAAGCTCTTGGTCAGGCCGCTGACGGAAATTTTTGGAGCCATGTCAGTGATTTATTTCGTGGCCGTGGTGCCCTGTCGCAGGCCGAGCGCCGGGCCGCTCCCAAGCTGGCCCGCTTTGGCGATGTGGTCGCGGCTCGATGCCGCGGGCATCGCCGTTGCCTCGGGGGCTGAGGCCGGACACGACAAGTCCTGTGGACTTGTCGTGCCTGCCGAAGAGCAGCCGCTCAGTCGGCTGCGCGGTCTGCAAGACCGACCAGACGCGCTTGCGTTCAGCGATGCGAGGTTGGGCGAGCGGCATCAACTCAGCGGACATAGCGCCACCGCACGGTCTTGAGTCTTTCGAGCAGGCGGGTCGCGCCGTCCAGCAGCAGGCCGATGAGGCCGATGAGGATCATGCTGGCGATGACGAGGTCGTAGCGGTTGCCGGCGTTGCGCGAGTCCATGATGAGATAGCCCAGGCCGGAGCGCAGCGCGATCATCTCGGCGGCCACGACGACCAGCCAGGCCACGCCGATGCCGATGCGCATGCCGATGATGATCTCCGGCAACACGGCGGGGATGACGACGCGGCGGAACATCACCGCGCGCGACACGCCGAAATTGGCCGCCGCGCGCAGGTAGCGCCGGTCGATGGTGTGCACGCCCGAGGTCGTCTGCACGATGAGCGGGAACACCGACGAGATGAAGATCAGGAAGATGGGCGACACGTCGCCGACGCCGAACCACAGGATGGCGAGCGGGATCCAAGCGATGGGCGAGATCGGCCGCAGCATCTGGAAGATCGGGTTGAAGGTGCGGTAGGCCGCGTCCACCCAGCCCATCCACAGGCCCAGCGGAATGCCGATGAGCATCGCGCAGCCGAAGCCGATGCCCACGCGCATGAGGGACGCGGTGATGTGCTCCCACAGCGTGCCGTCCTCGGCCAGTTCCAGCGTGCCCGTGACGACGGCCCAGGGTGTGGGAAAGATGGGGCTTTCGGTATAGACGACGGTGGCCCACCATGCCGCAATGATCACGGTGATGACGGCCAGCGGCGGCAGGATCCGGTTCAGGCGCAGGTTCACTGCTCGTCCTTGTCATTCCAGCGTTTCATGATTTGCTGCCAGCGCCATTGCAGTGCGGGCCAGCCGCGTTCCGGTGTGGGCGCGACGACGACAGCCATCTGGCCGCTGGCGTGCGCGCTGCAGGCAAAGCTGTAGGTCGATGCGACCTCGAACGGCAAACGAAAGCTCTGCCCCGGCATGATGAGCACCGGCCCGAACTGCTGCGGCACCTCGTCGCGGTTGCGCAGCAGCAGCACGTCGTTCAGGCCCAGCGTCAGGTCGATGCGGTCGGGCAGGATCTCGACCTTGTCACCGGCCATGCGCCGCGCGTAGGTGCCGGCCGGGATCTCGAACAGCTCGTCGCGCGAGGCGAGTTGGAGGGGTGCGAATGCGGCCCAGAACAGGGGGGCCAGCAACAGCGCCGGCAGGAGCCAGAGCAGGCGCCTCACTTTGTGGCCAGCAGCAGCTTGAGGTCGTGGACAAAGTCCTTGGCCTCGTGGCCGTAGGGCATCATGGCCCGCAGCTTGCCGGCGCGGTCGATCAGCCACACCGACGTGGAGTGGTTCATGCCGTAGGCGTTGGCCTGCGGCTTGGGGATCTTCTCGGCGACGACGCCGTAGCGCTTGCGCATGTCGGCCAGCTTGGGCGGCGTGTCGGTAGCGCCGACGAAGCTCGGGTCGAACGCCGCGAGGTACTGGCGGATGCGCGCGATGTCGTCGCGCTCGGGGTCCACCGTCACGTAGACGACCTGCACGTCGGCGGCGGCCGCGCCGAGCGCCTTGCGCGCCTGTGCGAGCGTGGCCAGCGTCGTCGGGCAGACCTCCGGGCAAAGCGTGAAGCCGAACACCAGCATCACCACCTTGCCCTTGAACCGGGCCAGGCTGAGCGTCGCGCCGTCACTGCCCTTGAGCGAGAACTCGGGTGCGGGCTGCGCGGGCTCGAAGACGCCGGCCTTCAACCGCGGCGGCGTGCTGGCGAGGGCCGAAGCCGGCAGCGCGGCCAGCAGGACGGCGCGGCGTTTCATACGGAAATCGGCGCGGCCTTGGCCGCCTTCACAAAGCTCTCGTCCACGTACTTCTCGTAAGCGACGGGCTGCTTCAAGGTGCCGGCCTCCATGGACAGCTGCATCAGCTCGTCGAACTCGGCGCGGATCATGCGCAGGTCGCCATAGGTCACGCGGTCGGTCGGGTTCTCCATCACGAAGCGCAGGATGTTGGGGTCCTGGTTGAAGAACTTGCGGCCCGCCGCGATCTGGATGGCCTTCTCGCGGTTGGCCGCCTGCTGATCGAGCCAGTGGCCGGCGCCCTGCACGTGGTTGACCAGGTCCTGCACCAGCGGCCGGTTCTCCCGGATGAGTTCTTCACGCACCGTCAGCACACAGCAGATGTACTTGCGCCACTCGTCGCGCGTCATGCGCAGCGGCCTGGCGTAGCCGGCGCGCTGGGCGGCGGCGCCGAAGGGCTCGCCGGTGCAGTAACCGTCCACCGCCTTGGCATAGAGGGCCGCCGGCATGTCGGGCGGGGGCATCTCGATGATCTGGATGTCCTTCGGGCTCATGCCCTCTGCGGCAAGCATCTTGCGCAGGAACAGGAAGTCCACCGCGAAGCGGCTCGGGATGGCAATGCGCTTGCCCGTCAGGTCCTTGAACTTCTTGAAGGGCGAGTCGGTGCGCACCATGATGACGGCGCCCGAGCGGTGGCCCAGCGAGACGATCTTGACGGGGATCCGCTTGTCGGCCAGGTCCATCACCAGGGGCGCCAGCATGTAGCCCGCCTGGATGCGGCCCGTCATCAGCGATTCCTTGATCTCGGGCCAGCCGTTGTACTTGCTGTACTCGAACGCGAAGGCCTTGCTGCCGGCCGCCTTGTTGCTGTTGGCGCGCGCCATGCAGGCGACCGGCAGCGTCAGGTTGCAGGTGACCGGCAGGCCGCCGACGATGAGCGGGCCGGGTGCGGCCACGGCGGGCCCGCCGAGCATCGGCAGGGTCGACGCCAGCGCGCCGCAGAGCAGCTGCCGGCGGTCGACGGCGGGGAATGTGGAGTCGGACAATGCGGGCGCCATGACGAAGGTCGACGGACTTTGCCCGCTTCTCGCGGGCTGTCCATGCGTGCTGACCGAATTGTGCCTACGTGCCTACCCAGCAGCGTCGGCCGGGCGGGTGGACGGCTCCCGCCGCCCACGCCTGGGCCCGATCAGGGGTAAAGGCCGCGTTCCTCGCGCGCCTGCAACACCCGCGTGCAGGCGACCGTGAAGGCGGCGGTGCGCAGCGGGATCTTGTGGTCCTCGCCCGTTTCCCAGATGTGCTTGAACGCGCCGATCATGATCTTGTCCAGGCGCACGTTGATCTCGTCCTCGGTCCAGAAGAAGGACGAGAAGTCCTGCACCCACTCGAAGTAGGACACCGTCACGCCGCCGGCATTGGCAATGACGTCGGGCACGACGACGATGCCGCGGTCCGCCAGCACGGCCTCGCCGTCGGGCGTGGTCGGGCCGTTGGCACCCTCGAGCACCAGGCGGGTCTGGATGCGCTGGGCACGCTCGGCGGTGATCTGGCCTTCCAGCGCCGCGGGGATCAGTACATCGGTCTTGATGTCCCAGAAGTCTTCATTGGCGATCATGTCGCCGCCCTTGAAGCCGGCCACGCCCTTGGTCTGCGCCACGTGGTCCAGCAGGCTCTGCATGTCGAAGCCGTTCTGGTTGAGGAGGGTGCCGGTGTGGTCCTGCACGCAGACGATCCTGGCGCCGTTGGCGGCGAACAGCTTGGCGGCGATGGAGCCGACGTTGCCAAAGCCCTGTACCGCCACGCGGGCGTGGTCCATGTCGATGTTGAGGCGGCGCATCGCCTCGCGGCCGACGACGAAGACACCGCGGCCGGTGGCGGCCACGCGGCCGAGCGAGCCGCCCAGCTCGATGGGCTTGCCGGTGACGACGCCGGTCGCCGTGGCGCCGGTGTTCATCGAGTACGTGTCCATCATCCAGGCCATGATCTTGCCGTTGGTGTTCACGTCGGGCGCCGGGATGTCCTGGTTGGGGCCGATGATGATGCCGATCTCGCTGGTGTAGCGGCGCGTCACCTTCTCCAGCTCCTTCATCGACAGGCCCGTCGGGTCCAGCCGGATGCCGCCCTTGGCGCCGCCATAGGGCAGGTTGACGGCGGCGTTCTTGATCGTCATCCAGCCGGCCAGGGCCATCACTTCTTCCAGGGTGACATCGGGGTGGTAGCGCACGCCGCCCTTGCCAGGGCCACGCGTCAGGCTGTGCTGCACGCGGTAGCCCTCGTAGTGGGCGATGGTGCCGTTGTCCATCTCGATGGGGATGTCCACGATCAGTGCGCGCTTGGGCCGGCGCAGCGTCTCGACCCAGCGACTGAGGGGGCCGAGGTAGGGCTCGACAGCGTCGATCTGCGACAGATAGGTGCCCCACGGGCTGTTGCGCGTGGGCGAGACAAAGGACAGGTTGGGCACGAAACGCTCCGTAACTTTGAGTGGGGCGAACGGTAGCGCGAAGGCGGCGGCGGCGGCGACGGCTTGTCTAGCCAAGTGGTCATGCAGCCATGCAAGGCATGCATGACGCCGTGGAGCCGCGATTCAGTGCAAAGCCAAGGTGGCGACCGCCTCGCGCAACGATCGAGCCACCCTCAAGCACCATCCAACTCGGCGCCCAACCGACGAATGCCTGCTATCAAATGCTTGAAGCTCGGTGAGCGCTCGTTGTTGAGATCGAGCTGTTGCCCGATCAGGCGCGACCCGGCCCGCTTCTCGTAACGCAGCTTCGTCAGCGCCCTGAGCTCCCGGCTTGGACTGCCCAGGGCATCTGGGTGGCGGAACTTCCTGCTGCCTTGCTGCTTTGCCAGCCCCGGGATTTCAAGGGCACGCTCAACGGCTGCAAGATCGGCAAGATAGAAGGTCTCCAGTTCGGTGCAGGCTATCCGCACGAGGCACTGGGCTTGGCGGCCCGTCGCTTTGCAGCGTAATACCAGCCCTGCCTTGAGTGCCTTGCAATCGGGATGGCTGTCCTGGTCGCGCAGCACGATGAAGCGTGCCGACGGGTTTTGGTAGCCGCGGATGCGTCGGCTCATCTGCTTCTCCAGGTCCTGCTTGCCCTCGAATGGAATGACGCGATGCCGAACACCTTGTGGAAGCGCCCGCGGCAGCAGGACATCCAGCAGGTCTTTCTCGGCCTGGCCTTCAACCAGGAACACCAGCTCCTTCATACTGGGTCGACACCGTCGAAAAAGCCTTGTTTCCAGAGGTAGCCCAGCTGGTCACCCTCGGCCATGTAGGCGGCGACCTGCGCGTTGTCCTTGGCACGGTGGATTTCGGTGCAACCATCGCGCTTGACCAGCCAGCAGGCCTCTTCCAGCTCGATGGCGTTCAGAAAGTCCGGTGAGTGCGTGGATACGAATACCTGGCCGCCGCGGTTGGCATAGCTCCGAAACTCCTCCGCCAGCTCGCCCATCAGCTGCGGGTAGAGCTGGTTCTCCGGCTCTTCCACGCACAGCAGCGGGTGGGGCTTGGGATCGTGCAGCAGCACCAAATAGGCAAACATCTTGATCGTGCCGTCGGACACGTAGCGGTCCAGGAATGGCGTCTTGAACGAGCCGTCCTGGAAGCGCAGCGTCAGGTAGCCGTCGTCCATCAGCTTGGGCTCCACCGACGACACCCCCGGCACCCGCCGGGCCATCGTGTCCAGGATGCGCTGAAACAGCTGCGGATGCTGTTCGTGCAGCGAGCGGGCCACCAGCGGCAGGTTGTCGCCGGACTCGCTCAGATGCTCTGAATCGCCAGAGGCGTCCTTGCGACCTCGCGCTGCGCTGATGTGAAAGTCCGACACATGCCAGTTCTCGATGAGCTGGCGAAAAGCATTGGCCGCCTTGAACCGTTCCAGCTGCCCCAGCCCTTTGATGGCCAGTGCGTCGGGCGCCACCTTCTGATCCTCGCGCTTGAGTTCCTCGTCCGGTTCGTCGAAGTCTTCCTCGTTGGTGATGGCGTAGCCCTCGCCGCGCGAGAAATTCAGGAAGTGATAGGGGCTGCCGTAGCGTCCTCGCTTGTAGCGCAGCATCTCGCGCTCCACGACGGGCTGGCCTTGCTGCTCTGCGATCTCCACCGAGTAGGTCACCAGGCGTTCCACGCCGGTGATCTCCATGCGGTACTGGATCTCTAGCAGGATGGAGTCTGTCTCAGGGTTGCAACCCCGGCTGAGCACTTCCTTGAAGCGCCCGCGCTTGTCCAGCGCTGTGCGCACATTGCCCTTGAGGCAGTCGTGCAAGAAGCCGAATACATCGAACAATGTGGACTTCCCCGCACCATTGGCTCCGACCACCACCAGGAAGCTGGGCAGATCGGTCAGGTCGACCTGACGAAACGCCTTGAAATTGCGCAGTCGGATGGTTTCGATCTTCATACGGAAGCCTTGGAAGCGGCAGAACAACGCGGTTGCGAGATTGTGGTCGTTGCCCGCAGCTCGCGCGGTTACGTGCGCGTGGTGCGTTGGCGGGGGCGTCGCCCGGGTCTTGCGTGGCGCGCGCATTGTGGCCGCCCGAATACCATCCCGCTGGTGACTTCCCTCGACCTCGCCCTGCTCTATCTCGTCGCCGCCGTGCTCGGCGTCGTCGTCTGCCGCAGCCTGAAGCTGCCGCCCATGCTGGGCTATCTGGCGGTGGGGGTGGTGATCGGGCCGAACGCGCTCGCTTTTGCGCAGGATTCGGCCAGCATCAAGTACCTGGCCGAGTTCGGCGTCGTCTTTCTGATGTTCGCCATCGGGCTGGAGTTCAACCTGCCCAAGCTGCGCACGATGAAGACAGCCGTCTTCGGCCTGGGGCAGGCGCAGGTGTGGCTGACCGTCGTCGGCGCGCTGGTCGGCAATGCCCTGTTGATGGCCGGCCTGGCCTGGCTGGGCCAGGCCTGGGACCTGCGCTGGCAAGGCGCCCTGGTGCTGGGCGCGGCCATGGCCATGAGCTCGACCGCCATCGTGGTCAAGCTGATGGCCGAGCGGCTGGAGCTGGAGAGCCCGCACGGCAAGCTCGTCATGGGCGTGCTGCTGTTCCAGGATCTGGCCGTGGTGCTGCTGCTGGTGATGATCCCGGCGCTCAACAGCAGCGGCGGTGAGATGGCCGAGGCGCTCGCCTGGGCAGCGCTGAAGGCGGCCGTGCTGCTCGGTCTGTTGTTCTATGGTGGCCAGAAGCTGATGCGCTGGTGGCTGACGCTGGTGGCGCGGCGCAAGAGCGACGAGCTCTTCATGCTCAACCTGCTGCTGGTCACGCTGGGCCTGGCCTGGTTGACCGAGCATGCCGGGCTGAGCCTGGCGCTGGGCGCGTTCGTGGCCGGCATGCTGATCGCGGAGACCGTGTTCAAGCATCAGGTGGAGACCGACATCCGGCCCTTCCACGATGTGCTGCTGGGCCTGTTCTTCATCACCATCGGCATGAAGCTGGACTGGCGGCCGCTGGTGGACCACTGGTGGCTGGTCATCCTGCTGACGGCGCTGCCCGTGCTGGCCAAGTTCGCGCTGATCGCCGGGCTGGCGCGGCTGTTCAGGGCACCGCCGGGTGTGGCGCTGCGCACCGGCCTGTATCTGGCGCAGGCGGGTGAGTTCGGCTTTGTGTTGCTGACGCTGGGCGAGCAGCACCGGCTCGTCGCCGCCGAATGGGTCAGCCCGGTGCTGGCCAGCATGGTGCTGTCCATGCTGGCGACGCCCTTCATCATCATGTACAGCAACCGCATCGTCATGAAGCTGTCCAGCAGCGACTGGCTGATGCAGTCGGTGGCGCTGACGACCATCGCCAAGAAGAGCATCAAGACCGAGGCCCACGTCATCATCTGCGGCTACGGCCGCTCGGGCCAGAACCTGGCGCGGCTGCTGGAGGGGGAGGCCATTCCCTACATCGCGCTGGACCTCGACCCCGACCGCGTGCGGCAGGCCGCTGCCGCTGGCCAGAGCGTCGTCTTCGGCGATGCCGCCAAGGTGCAGAGCCTGATGGCGGCCGGCCTGGCGCGCGCCAGCGCCGTCGTCGTGACCTATCACGACACGCCGTCGGCGCTGAAGATCCTCAACCTCGTGCAGACACACTCACCGCGCGTGCCGGTCGTCGTGCGCACCATCGACGACAGCGACCTTGAGAAGCTCAAGGCCGCCGGGGCCACCGAGGTGGTGCCCGAAGCCATCGAGGGTTCGCTGATGCTCGCTTCGCATGCGCTGGCCCTCGTCGGCGTGCCGATGCGCCGCGTCATCCGCATCACGCGCGACGCGCGCGACAAGCGCTACGGCCTGCTGCGCGGCTACTTCCACGGCGCCGACGATGACACCGTCGACGAGCTCGACCAGGCCCGCCTCGCCTCCGTGACCCTGCCCACGGCCAGTGCACTGGCCGGCCACCTGCTGGACGATCTGGCCCTGCATGCGATCGGTGTCGCCGTCGTGTCACTGCGCCGTGCCAGCGGCAAGGCCGTGGCGCTGGACACCGGTGCGGCGCTGGCCGGCGGCGACACACTGGTCATCAGCGGCAAGCCGGCGGCGCTGGCGCTGGCCGAGGCGCGCCTGCTGAACTAGCTTCCCTGCAGCGGGCCGCGTTGCCGCCTCGGTGACAAGTGCAGGCAACGCGCTGCGCCACACTGGCAGCACCCGCACTCCAAAGCCGCGCCATGAACTTCGATTACAGCCCCAAGGTCGCGCAGATGCGCGAGCGCCTGCTGGCCTTCTTCGACGAGCACATCTACCCCAACGAGCGCCGCTACCTGGAGGAAGTCGAAGCCAATCGCCGCGCCGGCAACCCCTGGGTACCGACCCGGGTCATCGAGGAACTCAAGCCCAAGGCGCGCGCGGCCGGGTTGTGGAATCTCTTCCTGCCCAAGTCCACGCGCGCGCCCGAGGGCCTGTCCAACCTCGAGTACGCGCCCATGTGCGAGATCATGGGCCGGGTGTTCTGGGCGCCCGAGGTCTTCAACTGCTCGGCGCCCGACACCGGGAACATGGAGACGCTGGAGCGCTATGCGTCCGAGTCGCTGAAGGACCGCTGGCTGGAGCCGCTGCTGCGCGGCGAGATCCGCTCGGCCTTCCTGATGACCGAGCCGGCCGTGGCGTCGAGCGACGCCACCAACATCGAGTGCCGCATCGAACGCGACGGTGACGACTACGTCATCAACGGCCGCAAGTGGTGGAGCAGTGGTGCCGGTGACCCGCGCTGCGCCGTCTACATCGTCATGGGCAAGACCAATGCCGACGCCGGCCGCCACGAGCAGCAGTCCATGATCGTCGTGCCGGCCGACGCGCCGGGCATCACGGTGCTGCGACCGCTGTCGGTGTTCGGCTATGACGACGCGCCGCACGGCCACATGGAGGTCGAGCTGAGAGATGTGCGCGTGCCGGCCGCCAACATCCTGCTCGGCGAAGGCCGCGGCTTCGAGATCGCGCAGGGCCGCCTCGGCCCGGGCCGTATCCATCACTGCATGCGTTCCATCGGCGCGGCCGAGCGCGCGCTGCAGCTGATGTGCGAGCGCGCCATCGCGCGCACCGCCTTCGGCAAGACCATCGCCCAGCAGACCGTCACGCAGGAGCGCATCGCCGAGTCGCGCTGCATGATCGAGCAGGCCCGCCTGCTGACGCTGCGCGCCGCCTACATGATGGACACGGTGGGCAACAAGGTCGCCAAGGCCGACATCGCGATGATCAAGATCGTTGCGCCCAACATGGCCCTGCAGGTCATCGACTGGGCCATCCAGGTCTTTGGCGGCGCGGGCGTCTCGCAGGACACGCCGCTGGCCATGATGTTCGCGCACCAGCGCACGCTGAGGCTGGCCGATGGCCCTGACGAGGTGCACCGCAACTCGCTGGCCAAGCTGGAGCTGGCCAGCCATATGAAGCTGCCGGCCGACACCATCTCGATGCCGGTGACGCGCGGCGGTTGACGTGTCGAGCGGGTGGTGACCCGCGCTAGCCCCTTGCGGTAGCCAGGACGAAGTCGGGATGGATGTCCCGCTGGCCGTGCCGCGGGAAATCGATGCGCACCATCTCCGCCGTGCAGGCCCGCACCTCGCCCCAGCCGAAGCGGCGCACGCGCACCCGCTGACCGGGCGCGAACGCGGCGGCCGCGACCGGCGGCGGCTCGGTTTCGGTGGCAGGCGCGTTGCGCTCCGCCGCCAACAGGCGCTCGAAGCGCGCGCAGCTGTCGCAATGGCCGCAGCGCCGGGCCTCGGCTTCCAGCGCCTCGCCGTAATGCGCCAGTACACCGGCCCAGCGGCAGCCGCCGGCCTTGGCGTACAACACCATGGCCGACAGGCC
>NZ_JBQVNP010000049.1:0-33467 GCF_052436255.1 Roseateles sp.
GCATTGCCCGGCCAGCGCGCCAGCAGCGTGCGATAGGCCTGGGCCGCCCGGGCCGGTGGCGCGACTCGCTCGAAGCCGACAGCGGCGTCCAGCGCCTGCGCCTCGCTGGCCGTGGCCGGCAGCCGCTCCGGCGGCAACACGGCGATGGCCCAGCGGCCGGCGCGCGCCCAGGTGTATTCGAAGGTGCGCAGCGGCAGCGCCTGGCGCCGCGTCGTGCCGCTGCGCAGCAGCAGTTGGCGCTGCGTCAGGTCATAGCCGACAACGACCGCGTAGTGCCAGCGCGGCGCGAAATCCAGGCCGAGGTTCTGCAACACGATGACGGCATGGCCGGCGGCGACCTCGCGCAGCAGCGCCTGCAGATCGGGCGGCAGCCGCGTTGCGACAGCGCCCTGGCGGCGTGCGCCACCCAGCATCTCCAGCTGCAGGCTGCCAGCGCGCGAAGGCAGGAAGACAGCATCGGCCAGCCGGTCAGGGTCGGCGGGCAGGCCGGTGTCGGCCAGCACGGTGGCGAGCGCCGCCGGACCGCAGTGGTCGCGCGTCTGCGCGAAGAACGGCACCTCGTCGCGCTCGGCACTGAGCGGCAGGTCGGCAGGGGGCTGCGCCAGCAGCGCTGCCGTTTGCGGCGGCGTGAAGAAGGCCGCGCAGCCGCTCAGCAGCAGCGCGGCAAGTACCGCGGCCAGCCGCGGGATCAACGCACCGAGCGCGTGAACGGGAAGATCTTGGTCAGGCCGAGGATGTCGGTCACCAGCAGGATGATGAAGACGGTGAACAGCACGCCGACGATGTCGGCACTGCCTGCAGGCGCTTCGTCAATCTGCGTGAGCATCTGCCGCGCCTCGGCGTCGGTCAGCGCGTCGACGCGGGCGCGCATCTCGTCGGTGGACACGCCGCGTGCCTGCAGCATGGCGGCCAGGTCGGCGCGGTCCAGCGCCTCGTGCAGGCGGGCATGCGCGGCGCTGCGCTCGGGCTGAAGTGCCGCAGCGGCCTGCTCGGTGCTGATCAGCGCCGTCGGCGCGGCCTGCGCCATGCTGCCAAAGACCAGGGACGCTGCCAGGACCGAGGTGAGGATCTGCCGTGCTGTTTTCATATTGATGTCCTGCCGTGCGGTGGTTGTCGGGGCTTGGATGCTAGGGCGTGCCTGACCCTTGATGGGGTGTCGCCGGCAGGTTGCGGCGGCGTCCTACAAGGCTCGGGCGGCTCAGCCATCGCGTAAACTCGCGCCCCATTGCGGGTGTAGTTCAATGGTAGAACTTCAGCTTCCCAAGCTGACTACGTGGGTTCGATTCCCATCACCCGCTCCACATGCAAGCGGCCCTTCAAGGGCCGTTCCCATTTGTCATGGGGATTCATCGGGGAGGGTGCCGGTCGTCTGGAAGCCAGCTTATTCCCGGACGATGCGCCCTGGGGCAATTTTCGACAGGGCGTCCGGGGTGTCGCGCAGCATCTGGACGAGTGCATCGATGTCGGTGCCGAGCACGGCGCGGTCCTTGCCATGCTTGAAGCCGGCCTGCTCGTCGCCGCCTTCCGACAGGAAGTTGTTGACGACGACGCGGTAGTTGCGCGCCGGGTCGATCGGCTCGCCGTTGATGCGCGGGTTCACCAACTCGCCCACGCCGCCGGCGCCCTTGCGCCAGTGGTAGCGCAGCGTGGAGGAGGGCTGCAGCATGCGTGGCGCGGCGTCGCCCTTGGGCAGCTGGCGCTGCAGGATCTCTAGCAGTTGCTGGCCGGTCAGGGTCAGCGCGACGAGCTCGTTGCCGAATGGCTGGATGGCCAGCAGGTCGCTCATCGTCGTGGGCTTGCCAGGCGTGACGACCAGGTCGGTGCGGATGCCGCCTGGATTCATGAAGGCGACGTCGGCCGGGCCGTGTCTGCGCGCAAAGGCGAGCTGGCTGTCGGCGATCAGGTTGCCGAGCGGGGCATCGCCATGCGGTTCCTTGGGATAGCGGGTAGCGCCGTGGGGCAGCGTGGCCACAGGCTTGTTGCGTGTGGCCTCGGTCAGCGCGGCGGCTTGTGCAACGAGCGCGGCAAGTGCGGGGTTGGGGGCGTAGACCGACTGCAGCACCGGGTGATTGACCGCCTGGGCGTCGATGACGCGGCCGCTCGCGTCGAGCTTGAGGCGGCTCTCGGTCACCCAGCCGCCGTAGCTGCCGGCCTGGACGACGAGGCGGCCATTGATCTTGCAGGTGTAGGCCTGGTGGGTGTGCCCACCGATGATGACGGCGTAGGCGGGATCCAGGCGCTGGGCGATGTCCTGCACGCGGCCCGTCAGCGTGGGGCAGGCATAGGTGGGGTCGTTGGCGCTGGCGTCCCGGCCCTGCACGCCGCCCTCGTGCATGACGGCGACCAGCACTTCCGCGCCCTCGGCCTTGAGCTGCGGCACCAGGGCGTTCAGCGTGTCGACCTCGTCGGCGAAGCGGATGCCCTGGATGGCTCTGGCGACGATGACCTTGGGCGTGTCCCGCGTCGCGACCCCTGCGATGGCGACTTTCCAGCCGCCTGACTGCTTGATCACATGGGTCGGCAGCAGCGGCTTGCCGGTGTTGGCGTCCAGCACGTTGGCGCCCAGGAAGGGGAAGCCGGGCCCCTTGTAGCCTGGCCACAGGCAGCCGTTCGCCCCACATTCGCCGCGCGCCTGCCGCAGCAGTTCGGGCAATCCCGCATCGAGCTCATGGTTGCCGAGGGCGCTGGCCGCGATGCCGAGTTCCGACAGGGCCGCCAGCGTCGGTTCGTCGCGCAACAGGTTGGAGATCAGCGGCGAAGCGCCGATCAGGTCACCACCGGCAACGACGAGCGCGTCCGGGTGCTTGGCCTTGAGCTGGGCCAGCGCTGTGGCCAGATGTGCAACCCCGCCCGCTGGCTGCGGCCTGACCTCGCCCGTGGCGGGGTCAGGCAGGCGTGGCATCAGCGGCGTCGGCTTGGCCGGCTGGATGTGGCCGTGGAAGTCGTTGATGGACAACAAAGTCAGCTCCCCGGTCTTGGCCGGCTGCTGCGTGGCGCAGCCAGCAAGCAAGGCGGCCAGGGCAACGGCGCCTAGTCGGAAGTAGTAGGTCAAGGCCATGGCAGAGGGAATTTGGAGGGAAGGCCGATCTTAGAAGTGCACCGGTCCGGCCAGTTTGTCGCGGTTTTGCGACAGGCACCGCGCGACCTTCGTGGCGTTTACATGCGCCTCGAAGTGCACCATAGAGGTGCATATGAGCTTGCGTTACGGTAATTTCTCCTGACGCATCGGATCAGATCGGGTCAATGGAATGCACCCGAGTGGTGCGCAGGCTGCCCGCGAAGCTCAGGAATTGGCCACTTCTGACTTACCCGTAAAGTTCTGTCACGGAAAGTCATGACAATTCGTTCATCGTTGCGGCGATGTCTTCCAGGAAGCGCTGACGACGCAACCGCGCTCATGTCGCATGACGTTTGCGTGACAACTTTCGACACATCAGCCGCGCCGCGCCGCGCGCACAACAGGAGTGATTGGGATGAGCAACAGGTTTGGGTCTGGATTCCCGCTGTCGGCGCTGTGCGCCGCCGTCGCCATCGTGGCCGCAGCGCCGGTGATGGCGCAGAACACGACGGCCGCCATCGGTGGCCGGGTGACCACCGGCGCTGGCGCCCCGGCAGCCGGTGTCACGGTGACGATCGTTCACCGCGAATCGGGTTCGTCCACCACCCAGGTGACTGATGCCGAAGGCCGCTATTCCGCGCGCGGCCTGCGCGTGGGCGGCCCTTACACGGTCACGGTCAACAAGGGTACCGACCGCGATGTCCGGGAAGACGTCTACCTGCAACTGGCCGAAACCACGGCCATCGACTTCGCGCTGGGCGCGAACCAGTTGGCAACCGTGGTCGTGACGGGCACCGCCACCGCGAACCGCAAGTTCGACAGCGCCACCATGGGCACTGGCACCCAACTGGGCCGTCAGGAACTGGACACCTACGCGTCCATCCAGCGCAGCTTGCAGGACTACGCGCGTCTGGACCCACGCCTGAGCCAGACCGACAAGGATCGCGGCGAGATCTCGGCCGCCGGCCAGAACTCGCGCTTCAACTCGATCACCGTCGACGGCGTGTCGATCAACGACAGGTTCGGCCTGGAGGCCAACAACCTGCCGATGAACAAGCAGCCGATCTCCATCGAGGCGATCCAGGCGGTGCAGATCAACGTGTCGAACTACGACACGACGCAGCGCGGCTACACCGGCGCCAACATCAATGCCGTGACGAAGTCGGGTACCAACGAGCTCAAGGGCAGCGTCTACTACGTCTACCGCGATGACAGCATGGCGGGCGACCGCTACACCCGCAACAACGGCGGCAGCTACGCGACGCCCCCGCGGTTCAAGGAAGACACCAAGGGCGCCACGCTTGGCGGCCCCATCATCAAGGACAAGCTGTTCTTCTTCGCGAACTACGAAGAAATGACGAGCAGCCGCAATGCGCCCAGCTTCGGCCCCAAGGGCAGCTCGCGGACCAATGTGGACATCACACCGGAGCAGATCGCTGCTGCCCAGGCGGCCGGCAAGACCTACGGCATTGATATCGGCAGCACGGAGGTCCCGTCCGACGTCAGTCTCAAGGCCAAGGATTTGCTGCTGAAGCTGGACTGGAACATCACGGACGCGCACCGCTTCAACATCCGCTACTCCAAGTCGGAGGAGTCGGAGCCGCAGTTCACGACCTTCAGTGCTTCAACGCTGTCGATGTCCTCGCGCTTTTACAGCCAGAACAAGACGCTGGAGACCGTGACTGCTCAGCTGTTCTCGGACTGGACGGACAACTTCAGCACCGAGCTGACGCTGACGTCGAGCGACTACAAGTCGGCGCCGCAGAACAATAGCAACATGCCGCAGGTCAGCCTGACGTGGACGACGCCGTCGACGATCGGCAACCCCAGCACCTTCCGCACGCTGATCTTCGGCACCGAAAACAGCCGCCACTTCAACAACCTGGCGACGAAGACGCAAAGCGCGTTCTTCGCGGGCACCTACTTCATGGGTGACCATGAGATCAAGTTCGGCTTCGACTACGAGAAGAACGACATCTTCAACGCCTTCCTGCAGAACACCAAGGGCACCTACGTCTTCCAGAGCGCAAACCCGGTGGCCGACTGGCTCGCCGGCACACCGTTCAGCTATACGCGGCAATTGCCGCTGGCGGGCAAGACACTGGACGACGGCGCAGCGAACTGGACATTGAACACGCTGGGCGTTTTCCTGCAGGACACCTGGAAGATCAATCGCAACCTGAACGTGACCGGCGGCGTCCGTGTCGAGCGGGTCGACACGCCCGACGCACCCATCGCCAACCCGGCAGCCAGCACGATCTTCGGCCGTAGCAACACCAATGTCCTGAACGGCACGCAGCTGGTGCAGCCGCGCTTGGGCTTCAACTGGAAGCTGGACTTGTTCGACAAGAAGAAGTCGCAGGTGCGCGGCGGCGCGGGCCTGTTCCAGGGCGGCGCGATGAACGTTTGGCTGACCAACCCGTTCCAGGGCACGGGCATGGCCACGGTCAATCTGTCGTGCGCCAGCGGTGGTAGCAACCCCTGCCCGACCTCGCTGAAGTACTCGCCCAACCCCGACGCGCAGCCGCCTGTGGCCGGCGCGACGCCTGCCTCCAAGGTTGACTTCATCGACCCAGACGTCAAGCAGCCCTCGGTCTGGAAGGCGAACCTGGCCTTCGACACCGAATTGCCTTGGTACAACCTGACCTTCGGTGTGGACTGGCTGCACACCAAGGTCAAGGACGGCATCTATTACAAGTCCCTGAACCTGGGCGCGCCCACCCGCAAGGCGCCCGATGGACGTGACATGTTCTGGAATGCGTCAGGTGTGAATCCCCTCTGCTGGGCTGCGGGCAGCACCAGCGTTGCATGCCCGACCGGCACACCCGGCGCGCGCTTCCAGGACGGAGCCAATCGTGCTTATGTGACGGAGCCGACCAGCCACATCACGTCGGTGGCCCGCACCACCCAGGGTGGCGGCAATGCCGTGACGCTGTCGCTGTCGCAGCAGACCTCGCCGGCCCTCAGCTGGAACCTCGCCTATACCCGCACCTGGGCCACGGAAGTCAGCCCGCTGACCTCGTCGACCGCGCATTCCAACTTCCGCGGTACGGCGGTGTTCAATCCGAGCGAGAACGTCGCGGCCGATTCGTCCTACCTGATCCGTGAGCGTGTCAACGCCGGCGTCAACTTCAGCAAGGCTTTCTTCGGCAAGTACAAGACGACCTTCGGCGCCTTCTACGAAGGCCGCGACGGCAAGCCCTACAGCTGGACCTACGGCAGCGACTACAACGGTGACGGCATCGCCGGCAACGACCTGATGTACGTTCCCAAGGCCCCAGGGTCGGGCGAGGTGCTGTTCCGCATGCAGGGCGCGACCAACACGGTGGCCAACTCGTCGGCTGCCGCTGAAACGCTGTTCTGGAGCATCGTCGACGGTGACGCGGGCCTGAGCAAGCACAAGGGCAGCGTGGTGCCGCGCAATTCGGCGCGTTCCAAGTTCAGCAACACCATCGACGTGCGCCTGAGCCAGGAAGTGCCCGGCTTCTTTGGCCACAAGGGCATCATCACGCTGGACATCCTGAACTTCGGCAACCTGGTCAACAAGCGCTACGGCCGCATCGACGAGATCACCTTCACCAGCAACGGCGGCAATCGTCGCGCCTTCGTGAACACCGCCGGCATCGACCCTGCGACCGGCAAGACCATCTACGCCGTCGGTACGCCGTTCGACTACGTCACCAAGAACAACAAGGGCGAGTCGGCCTGGGCCATGCAGCTCACCGCCAAGTACGAGTTCTGAGCAAAGAGCAAGAAAGACAGGGCCGCCTCATCGGCCCCGTCAATGCAAGGGGGCCC
The DNA here is from genome assembly GCF_052436255.1 of Roseateles sp. Classification (GTDB taxonomy): domain Bacteria; phylum Pseudomonadota; class Gammaproteobacteria; order Burkholderiales; family Burkholderiaceae_C; genus Pelomonas. Next base: position 6,857 of record NZ_JBQVNP010000049.1, read on the forward strand.
CACAAGGGCCCCCTTTTTTTGCATGCCGTCGGCTACTTCTGGATATCGCCCAGACAGATGTACTTCACCTCGACATAGTCCTCGATGCCCTGGCGCGCGCCCTCGCGGCCCAGGCCCGATTGCTTGACGCCGCCAAACGGCACCTCGGCCGTCGAGATCAGGCCGGTGTTGACGCCCACCATGCCGTATTCCAGCGCCTCGCTGACGCGGAAGATGCGGCCGATGTCGCGGCTGTAGAAATAGCTGGCCAAACCGAACTCGGTGGCGTTGGCCAGCTGGATGGCGTCGGCCTCGGTCTGGAACTTGAACACCGGCGCGACCGGGCCAAAGGTTTCCTCGCGCGAGCACAGCATCTGCGGGGTGGCGTCGGCCAGCAGCGTCGGCTCGAAGAAATGGCCGGCGACGCCTTCGATGCGCTTGCCGCCGGCCAGCAGCTTGGCACCCAGCGCGATGGCATCGGCCACGTGGGTCTCGACCTTCTGCAGCGCCGCCTCGTCGATCAGCGGGCCGACCTGGACGCCGCTCTCGAAGCCGTTGCCTGGTTTCAGCGCGCCGACCTTGGCGGCGAACTTCTCCAGAAAGGCGTCGTAGACGCCGGCCTGCACGTAGATGCGGTTGGCGCAGACGCAGGTCTGGCCGGCGTTGCGGTACTTGCTGGCCAGCGCGCCCTCGACAGCGGATTCGAGATCGGCGTCATCGAAGACGATGAAGGGCGCGTTGCCGCCCAGCTCGAGGCTGAGCTTCTTGACGGTCTGCGCGCACTGGCGCATCAGGATGCGACCGACCTCGGTCGAGCCGGTGAAGGACAGGTGGCGCACGACATCGCTCTCGCACAGCACCTGGCCGATCTCGATGGACTGCTGCGCATCGGCCGTCAGCACGTTCAGCACGCCAGCCGGCATCCCGGCGCGTTGCGCCAGCTCGGCGGCGGCCAGGGCGGTCAGCGGCGTCGCCTCGGCCGGCTTGATGATGACGGTGCAGCCGGCGGCCAGGGCCGGGGCGACCTTGCGCGTGATCATCGCCAGCGGGAAGTTCCAAGGCGTGATGGCCGCGCAGACGCCCACGGCCTGCTTGATGACGAGGTAGCGCTTGGTCGGGTCGGTCGTCGGGATGGTCTCGCCGTAGACGCGTTTGCCTTCCTCGGCGAACCAGTCCAGAAAGCTCGCGCCGTAGATCACCTCGCCGCGTGCCTCCGCCAGCGGCTTGCCCTGTTCGGCCGTCATCAGCCGGGCCAGGTCGTCGGCGTGCTTGACGAGAAGTTGCTGCCAGCGCACCAGCACCGCCGCGCGCTCCTTGGCGGGCTTGGCGCGCCACGCGTTGAGCGCATTGGCGGCGGCGGCGATGGCCTCCTGCGCATCGGCGCGGCCGAGGTTGGGCACCTGGGCCAACTCGCGGCCCGTAGCGGGGTCGGTCACGCCGAAGCTGGCGGCGGCGCCTACCCATTCGCCGTTGATCAGCGCCTGGCTGCGCAACAGGCCGGGGTCGTGCAGCGCATCCAGTGGGGAATTCGCGTCCATCGGGGCTCTCCATTCGAATTGATGGGCACTCTACCCGCGGTGGCCGGGGGGGCCTCCCTACAATCGCCCCTCTTTGTCACCGACCATTTCACCCAGGAAGCCCCGGAATGAAAGCCGCCGAGATCCGCCAGACCTTTCTGAAGTTCTTCGAGGGCAAAGGCCACCAGATCGTCGCGTCCAGCCCCGTCGTGCCGGGTGACGACCCGACGCTGCTGTTCACCAATGCGGGCATGAACCAGTTCAAGGACGTGTTCCTGGGTTTCGACAAGCGCACCTACTCGCGCGCCACCACCAGCCAGAAATGCATCCGCGCCGGCGGCAAGCACAACGACCTGGACAACGTCGGCTACACCGCTCGTCACCACACCTTCTTCGAGATGCTGGGCAACTTCAGCTTCGGCGACTATTTCAAGAGGGATGCAATCAGCTACGCCTGGGAGCTGCTGACGGTCAATTTCAAGCTGCCAGCCGACAAGCTCTGGGTCACCGTCTATGAGGAAGACGACGAGGCCTACGAGATCTGGAACAAGCAAGTGGGCGTGCCCGCCGAGCGCATCGTGCGCATCGGCGACAACAAGGGCGCGCGCTACATGTCCGACAACTTCTGGATGATGGGCGACACCGGCCCCTGCGGCCCCTGCACTGAAATCTTCTTCGACCACGGTCCGGAAGTGGCGGGCGGCCCCCCGGGCTCGGCCGAGCAGGACGGCGACCGCTACATCGAGATCTGGAACAACGTCTTCATGCAGTTCAACCGGACCGAGGACGGCGTGATGCACCCGCTGCCCAAGCCGAGCGTGGACACCGGCATGGGCCTGGAGCGCCTGGCGGCGGTGCTGCAGCATGTGCATTCCAACTACGAGATCGACACCTTCGTGAACCTGCTGGCGGCCGCCAAGTCCGCCGTGGACGCGGCCGGTGGTGGCGTCTGCGATGCTGCCAGCCCGTCGCTCAAGGTCATCGCCGATCACATCCGCGCCTGCTCCTTCACCATCGTCGACGGCGTCATCCCTGGCAACGCCGGCCGTGGCTATGTGCTGCGCCGCATTGCCCGCCGCGCCATCCGCCACGGCTACAAGCTCGGCGCGCGCACGCCCTTCTTCCACAAGCTGGTGGCTGCGCTCAGCGCCGAGATGGGCGAGGCCTACCCAGAGCTGCGCCAGGCCCAGGCTCGCGTCACCGAGGTGCTGAAGGTGGAAGAAGAGCGCTTCTTCCAGACCATCGCCACCGGGATGGAAATCCTGGAAAGCGCGCTGGCAAAGGGCGGCGACGTCGATGGCGACACCGCCTTCAAGCTGCATGACACCTATGGCTTCCCGGTCGACCTGACCGCCGATGTCTGCCGCGAGCGCGGCGTGGCGGTCGATGAAGCCCGCTTCAACGCGCTGCTGGAAGAGCAGAAGAACCGCGCCCGCGCCGCCGGCAAGTTCAAGATGGCGCAGGGCCTGGCCTACAGCGGTGCGCCGACCGAATTCCACGGCTACGACGGCCTCGTCGTCGAGACTGCCACGGTCACTGCGGTCTATGTCGATGGCGCCCAGGTCGATGCGGCCCAGGCCGGCGACGACGCCGTCATCGTGCTGGACCACACGCCCTTCTATGCCGAGAGCGGCGGCCAGGTCGGAGACGCCGGCGAGCTGCGCAACGGCACGACGCGCGTGGTCGTGGGCGACACGCTGAAGATCCAGGCCGATGTGTTCGGCCACCACGGCCAGGTGGTGGAGGGCGCGGTCAAGGTCGGTGATGTGCTCGTTGCCCGCGTCGACACCGAGCGCCGCGCCAAGACCGTTCGCAACCACAGCGCCACGCATCTGATGCACAAGGCCCTGCGTGAGGTGCTGGGCGCCCATGTGCAACAAAAGGGTTCGCTGGTGAACGCCGAGCGCACGCGCTTCGATTTCGCCCACAACGCGCCGGTGACAGCCGAGCAGATCAAGGAGATCGAGGCCATCGTCAACGCCGAGATCCTCGGCAATGCCGGTGCCGACGCCCAGGTCATGGCGCTGGACGACGCACAGAAGTCGGGCGCCATGATGCTGTTCGGCGAGAAGTACGGCGAGACGGTGCGCGTGCTCTCCATCGGCAGCTCAAAGGAACTCTGCGGCGGCACGCATGTGAAGGCGACCGGCGACATCGGCCTGTTCAAGATCGTGGCCGAGGGCGGCGTCGCGGCTGGCATCCGCCGCATCGAGGCCGTCACCGGCGACAACGCGCTGGCCTATCTGCAGTCGCTGGAAGCCACCGTGCAGTCCGCCGCGCAGGCGCTCAAGACGGCCCCGGGCGAACTCGAAGACCGCCTGCATGCCGTGCTGGACCAGGTCAGGGCGCTGGAGAAGGAGCTTGCCGCCGCCAAGAGCAAGCTGGCATCCGCCCAGGGTGACGAGCTGATGGCCCAGGCCGTTGACGTCAAGGGCATCAAGGTGCTGGCCGCCAGGCTCGAAGGCGCCGACGCCAAGACCCTGCGCGAGACCATGGACAAGCTCAAGGACAAGCTCAAGACGGCGGCCATCGTTCTGGCCGCCGTGGACGGCGACAGGGTGCAGATCGCCGCCGGTGTGACGGCCGACAGCGTGGGCAAGGTCAAGGCCGGCGAGCTGGTCAACTTCGTTGCCGGCCAAGTGGGCGGCAAGGGCGGTGGCAAGCCCGACATGGCCATGGCTGGCGGCACGCAGCCCGCCGGCGTGGCGGCAGCGCTGAACAGCGTCGCGGCCTGGGTGGCCGAGCGCGCTTGACGCGCGTGACCACGACGTAGCGAGGCCCGCAGCAGCGGGCCTTTTTTCTAGAAGGTTTCCCAGTCGTCTTCCGCGGCGGCCGGGGCGGCAGGCGGGGGGGCAGGCCGGGGCGGGACAACTGGCGCGGCAACCGGCGTTGGCTTCGCAGTCTGCTTCAATGCCGGAGCAGCAGCGCGTGGCGCGGTGATGGCGACGGGCGTCGGCTTGGGTGTGACGGTCGCGGCGCCCTTGGGCGTGGGGCGGCGCGGCGCGGCTGAACGAGGTGACTCGCCGCCGGCCACTCGGAACACGGCCACCGCCTCGACCAGGCGCTGGGCCTGCTCCTTCAGGCTCTCGGCGGCCGCGGCAGACTCCTCCACCAGCGCGGCGTTCTGCTGCGTCATCTGGTCGAGCTGCACGACGGAGGTGTTGACCGAAGCGATGCCCTCGCTCTGCTCGCTGGCGGCGGAGCTGATCTCGCCAATGATGTCCTGTACGCGCTGCACGCTGGAGACGATCTCGCCCATGGTCGTGCCGGCCGTCTGCACCAGGCGTGCGCCGTTCTCGACGCGCGCGACGCTGTTGCCGATCAAGGCCTTGATCTCCTTGGCCGCCTCGGCGCTGCGGCCGGCCAATGAGCGCACCTCACCGGCGACGACCGCGAAGCCGCGGCCCTGCTCGCCGGCGCGCGCCGCTTCCACGGCCGCGTTCAGGGCGAGGATATTGGTCTGGAAGGCAATGCCGTCGATGGTGCCGATGATGTCGGCGATCTTCTTGCTGGCGATGTTGATGTCGTCCATCGTCGTGACGACCTGGCCGACGACCTCGCCGCCACGCGTCGCCGCCGATACGGCGGACTGCACCAACTGGTTGGCGGTGCGGGCCGAGTCGGCCGTCTGGCGCACCGTGCCGGTCAGCTCGTTCATGGACGACGCTGCGCTCTGCAGATTGCTGGCCGTCTGTTCGGTGCGCTGGCTCAGGTCCAGGTTGCCGGTGGCGATCTCGGTGCCGGCGGTGGCTATGCTGTCGACGGAGTTGCGCACCGTGCCGATGGTGGCGGCCAGGCGCTGGCGCATGCTCTCGGTGTCCTGGATCAGCGAGCCGATCTCGTCGTTGCGTGTGCTGCTGACCGACTGGCTGAGATCGCCGTCCGCGATGGCGCCGATGGCCCGCTGCAGCGACGCCAGCGGCTGCGCCACCCAGCGGCGCATCATCCACATCAGCCCGAAGCCCAAGCCCACGGCGGTCAGCGCCAGGGCGCCCCAGAAGAACCACAGGGTCGTGCGACCGGCCGCCTGTGCTTCGCCGCGCGAAACCTGGGCAACGACCCAGTAGCCGGTCTTTTCGCTCTTGCGCGCAACGGCGAAGTTGTCGCTCAGGCCATTGCCCAGCACATCGGGTACATCGTCCAGCACGACGGCATTGACGGTCTGTTCGGCCAGCGTCTTCTCGAAGCCGGGCGCAACGCTGGACAGCAGTTTTCCCTTGGCCGATGGATGTGTGGCGAGAGTGGCCCTGGACGGATCCTTGGGCATCGCGACGATGTAGGTGCCGCCGTTCTCGAAGAACTTGGCGCTGTTGGCCATGCGGTCCATGGCCGTAGCGAAGGCGTCGAGATCGAAGCCGACGAAGAGGATGCCTACGACCTTGCCGGCGTCGCTCTTGATCGGCTCGTAGTGCGTCATGTAGGCGCGCCCGAACAGCTGCGCGCGGCCGGTGTAAGGCGTGCCGGCGGTGACGGCGGCATGGGCTGGATGTGCCTTGCCGAGCATCGTGCCCATCGCACGTTCGCCCTTCTCGTTCTTGAGCGAGGTCGTGATGCGCACGAAGTCGTCGCCCTTGACCGCGAACACCGTGGCCACGCCGCCATTGACGGCCGCGAACTTGTCGACCTGGGTGAAGTTGTCGTTGAGCTTGGGCCCCCAGTCGCGCAGTTCGCCGGTGGCCTCGTCGAGCGTGAAGCTGGGACCGAACTCCTGGCGGAAGGAGCCGAAGCTGCGCTGGACCTGCTTGGCGGCGACATCGTCCATCGCCTGCATGGCATCCACCAAGGAGGCGGCCTTGTCGCCGACCCAGGTTTGCACCTGCTCGTTGGCCGAACGTTTGAGCAGCGTGCCGACGACCAGGCTGACGCCGAGCAGCACCGCCGCGACCGCGACGGCACCGGTCAGCGAAACCTGGCGGGCGATGGAGTTCACGGACTGGCTCATGCGGTTCTCCAATGACCTTGGCGGGCAGTGCTCTGCAAGCCCCACCGCGTTGCGGGGCCGCATCGACAGGATCAGGTCGGGCCGGTCAGGCGGCGATCGCTGCGTCCATCAGGCCCATCTCGGCGCTGCTCATCAGGCCCTCGATGTCCATCAGGATCAGCATGCGCTCGCCGACGGAGCCGATGCCGGTGATGAAGCTCGTGTCTACCGATGCCGCGCTCAGTTCGGGTGCCGGCTTGATCGCGTCGCGGCTCAACTCCAGCACGTCGGAGACCGAGTCGACGACAGCGCCAACGACGCGGTTCTTCACGTTCAGCACGATGACGACGGTGAAGCTGTTGTACTCGGCGGTCGGGCAGTTCAGCTTCAGGCGCAGGTCGACGATGGGCACGATGACGCCGCGCAGGTTGACCACGCCCTTGATGAAGTCCGGCGCATTCGCGATGCGCGTGGGCTGCTCGTAGGAGCGGATCTCCTGCACCTTCAGGATGTCGATGCCGTATTCCTCGGAGCCGAGGCGGAAGGTCAGGTACTCGCCGCTTTTCGGGCCGTGGGCCTTGGTGCTGACGGCGCCGGCTTGGCGCAGGGCGGGAACGTTGCTGGCTTCCATGCGGACCTCTTCAGTTGTTTGTTGGGTTCAGTGGCGCGAGCGGCGCACCAGGCTGCCGACGTCCAGGATCAGCGCCACGCGGCCGTCACCCATGATGGTGGCGCCGGACACGTCGTTGACCTTGCGGTAGTTGGCTTCGAGGTTCTTGACGACGACCTGCTGCTGGCCAAGGAGCTCGTCCACCAGCAGCGCGACGCGGCCCCCTTCGGCCTCGACAACGACCATGATGGAGCTGACATGCTCGAAGTCGAAGCGCGGCACATCGAAGACCTTCTCCAGCTCGATCACCGGCATGTACTCGTCACGCACCTCGACGACGCGGCCGGAGCCTGCCACCGTCTTGATGGTGTCGGACTGCACCTGGAAAGATTCGACGACCGAGGACAGAGGCAGGATGTAGCACTCGTCGCCGACGCCCACGCTCATGCCGTCCATGATGGCCAGCGTCAGCGGCAGGCGCACGCTGACCTTCATGCCGTAGCCTTCGGCGGAGTCGATCTCGACCGTGCCGCCGAGCGACGTGATGTTCTTCTTCACGACGTCCATGCCGACACCGCGGCCGGACACGTCGGTGACGACATCGGCCGTGGAGAAGCCGGGCGCGAAGATCAGGCTCCAGCATTCGGCGTCGGTCATCGTGTCCGGCGCATCAATGCCCTTCTCGCGAGCCTTCTTGATGAGCTTCTCGCGGTTCAGGCCGCGACCGTCGTCGCGCACCTCGATGACGATGCTGCCCCCCTGGTGGGATGCCACCAGCGTGATCGTGCCCTGCTCGGGCTTGCCCCTGGCCTCGCGCTCGTCCGGCATCTCGATGCCGTGGTCGCAGCTGTTGCGCACGAGGTGGGTCAGCGGGTCGGTGATCTTCTCGACCAGGCTCTTGTCCAGCTCGGTGGCTTCGCCCTGCGTGACCAGCTCGACCTTCTTGCCCAGCTTGGCGGCCAGGTCGCGCAGCATGCGCGGGAAGCGATTGAAGACCGTCGACATCGGAATCATCCGGATCGACATGACCGACTCTTGCAGGTCGCGCGTGTTGCGCTCCAGGTCGGCCAGGCCCGACGTCAGCTGCTGATACAACCCGGGGTCGAGCTCGCGGCTGTTCTGGGCCAGCATGGCCTGGGTGATGACGAGCTCGCCCACCAGGTTGATGAGCTGGTCGACCTTCTCGATAGAGACGCGCAGCGTCGTCTGGTCCATGGCGGCCGGCTTGGCGTCGACCTTGGCAACGGGGGTTGCGGCGCGGGTTGGCACGATGGCGGCCGAGGGTGTGGCTTCGGGGGCCGGCGCCGGCGCAGCGGCTGCACCCTCAGGCGTGCCCGGCGCGTCATCGAAGAAGCCGTAGCCGGGGTCAGTCGAAGGCGCTTCCGCTGGCGGTGCACCGGGTGAGCCGTCGTAGAAGCCAAAGCCCGGGCCAAGCGGGATCAGCTTGACCTGTTCGCGCGCGACATGGAAGGTGAAGAGGTCCAGCAGGTCGTTGTCGGTGGAGCTGGTCAGCACCTTGAAGCGGCGCATGCCGTCCGAGCCCTGGCCGGCGTCCAGCGGCTCGATGTTGCCGAGATCGGTGATTTCCTTGAACAGCTCGACGAGGTTGTCGGCCAGGCTCAGCACGGACAGCGGGCCGACCTGCAGTTCCAGCAGGCGCGCGCCGGGCTGGGCCGGGGCGGCGGGCGCGGCGGCGGCTGGCGCGGGGGCGGCGGCCTTGGGGGCGGGCGCGGCGGCGGCCGGCGCTGTGGCGCCACCGCCTTCGACGAAGCTCTTGATGTTGACGAGCAGGTCGGTCGTGTCGAACACGTCGCCGCCCGAGCCCTGGTGGCGGGCGAGCTGGGTGCGCAGCGCGTCACCGGATTGCAGCAGCACGTCAACCATGGCCGAATTGGGCTTCAGCTCGTGGCGGCGCAGCTTGTCCAGCAGCGTCTCCATCTGGTGGGTCAACTCGGCGACGTCGCTGAAGCCAAAGGTCGCCGCACCGCCCTTGATGGAGTGGGCGCAGCGGAAGATCGCGTTCAGCTCTTCGTCGTCCGCCGCCTCGACGTTCACATTGAGCAGCAGGCGCTCCATGTTGTCGAGGTTCTCGCCGGCTTCCTCGAAGAAGACTTGATAGAACTGGCTGAGGTCGATGCCAGCACTGATGCTGGCGCCTTCGGTGGTCATGTCGCCCATGGCTGATGCTCCCGGTGAACGAACTTCAGCGAATGACCTTGCCGATCACTTCGATCAGCTTGGCGGGGTCGAAAGGCTTGACCAGCCAACCGGTGGCGCCGGCGGCGCGACCGGCCTGCTTCATCGCGTCGCTGGACTCGGTGGTCAGGATCAGTATCGGCGTGGTCTTGAACTTGGGGTTCTCGCGCAGCTTCTTGGTCAGGCTGATGCCATCCATGCGCGGCATGTTCTGGTCGGTCAGGACCAGGTCGAAATCACGCTGGCCGGATTTTTCCCAGGCGTCCTGCCCGTCCACTGCTTCCACCACGTTGAAGCCGGCATTCTTGAGCGTGAAGGCCACCATCTGGCGCATCGAGGCCGAATCGTCGACAGCGAGGATTGAGTGCATTTGAGTTTTCTCCGAGGGGACGTGTGTTGCCTGGGGCGGAATTTGACCGGGGGATTCAGAAAAGTTCGATGGAGCCAGCGTCCATCTCGTCTTGCGTGACCGGGTTGGGGCGCAGCGGCGCGATCTCGACGACGGCTGCGCCGTCCTCGTCGTCCATGCCGAAGGTGTCGCGCGCCAGTTGGTCGGCGCAGTTGCGCAGACGCTGGCTGGTGTGGGCGATCAACTGAGTCGCCATGTCCTGGAATTGCAGGGCCGTGATGGCGCCGGCGATGTCCTGCATGATCTGCTTGAGCCCCTCGGAGGCGGGTGTGCCGTCGCTGGTGCTCAGCAGCGTCATGGCCTGGCCGGACGCGCTGTAGAAATGCGTGGACAGGGCTTCACCGGCATCGTCAAGCAGGCGCTGCAGGCGCTCCAGATCGTTCGTCACCGTCATCAGGTGATCCTGCAGTTCCGCGGCCGCCAGCAGCGGCATGGCGGCCGCGGCTCCATCGAAATCGGCGGCGGTGGATGGTTCTGTCTGCATCGTGGCTCCGCGAGGGGATGCTGCTTTTTTTTCCCAATGCCCTGTGAATACCCTCAGGGCAAATGCATCATGGCATGTTCACCCGTTTTTCGTTGGCTGTCGACCTGGAGATGTCGCGAGAACGAGCCGTATTACCGGTCTGACCCACGTTGACTGTGGCGCCAACCTAGAGCCCTGGCGCGGCATACTGCAGCCCCATGACGATTTCTGGTGTGGAGCAGGCGTCCCGCGTCCTGCGCGTGCTGCATGTCGAGGACTCCGAACTCGACCATCAACTCATCTTGGCGCAGCTGACTCGCGCCGGGCTCAAGGTCGAGATCGAAAGGTTGGACTCGTTGCCTGCGGTGCTGGCTGCGCTGGACCGGCCGCGCGACGCCATCATTTCGGACTACAACCTGCCCGGCTATTCCGGCCTGGACGTGCTGGAGGCCGTGAAGGCTCGTCAGCTGACGGCGCCCTTCATCCTGGTCTCGGGGGAGATCGGCGAGGACACGGCCGTCGCGGCCATGCGCAATGGCGCATCAGACTACCTGCTGAAGAACAACCTGAACCGCCTGGCGCCGGCGCTGCTGCACGCCATCGACGCCGCCGAGAACGAACGCGCCCGGCGCTCGGCCGACCTCGAGCTCGTGAAGTCCAAGCAGCGCCTGCATGAGCTGGCCGGCCACCTGCAGACCAGCGTCGAGCTCGAACGCGCGGCCATCGCCCGCGAGATCCATGACGACGTCGGCGGGTCGTTGACGGCCGTCAAGTTCGACCTCGCCTGGATCGACCGGCATGCCCAGGAACCCGAGGTGCGTGCGCGCGTCGCGGCGGCGCTGGAGACCGTCAACGCCGCGATCGACGCCAGCCAGCGCATCATGCACAACTTGCGCCCGGCCATCCTGGAGCAGGGGCTGGTTGCCGCGCTGCAGTGGATGACGGCGCGCTTCGAGCGCCGCACCGGCATCGAGGCCGGCCTGCGCTTGGGCGACGAGCGCCTGGCACTTCCGCCCGGCGTGCCCCTGGTCGCTTACCGGACCGCGCAGGAGGCGCTGACCAATGTGTCCAAGCATGCGCTGGCGACACGCGTCGATGTGGAACTCAGCCTGGACTCCGGCGTGCTGACGCTGGAGATCCGGGACAACGGCCGGGGCATGGCGCCCAAGGACCTGGCCAAGGAGAGATCCTTTGGTATCCGCGGCCTGCACGAACGCGCGGCGACGGTGGGCGGCTGGGTCGACCTGTCCAGCCCGCCGGGCGGCGGCACCAGCCTGATCCTGACGGTGCCGCTGGCCCAGGACGCCATCGACGCGCTGGACGATTCGACCGACTTCGGCCGCGACGACGGCACCTCCATCTGGGGGCGCGTGTGATCCGGGTCATCCTGTGCGACGACCACGGGCTGATCCGCCGCGGTATTCGCGATACGTTGGCCGATGCCGAGGACATCGAGGTCATCGGCGAGGCCGGTGACTACACCGAGCTGCGCGGCCTGCTGCACACCCTCGGCAGGGACAACCCCTGCGACGTGCTGGTGCTGGACATCAACATGCCCGGTCGCAGCGGCCTGGACGTGCTGCACGTGCTCAAGGACGAGGGCAACGCCGTGCGCACTCTCATCGTCTCCATGTACCCGGAGGACCAATACGCCATTCGCGCCCTCAAGGCCGGCGCCTACGGCTATGTCAACAAGGGCGGCGACCCGGCCACGCTGGTGCAGGCCGTGCGAACGGTGGCCCAGGGCCGCAAGTACGTGACCCCCGAAATCGCGCAGATGCTGGTCGAGAGCCTGACCGCGCCGGTGACCGAACAGGCTCACCACAAGCTGTCCGATCGCGAGCTGCAGACGCTGGTCATGATCGCTTCGGGCAAGCGACTGTCGGACATCGCCGAGGAGCTGATGCTCAGCCCCAAGACCGTCAGCGTCTACCGCGCCCGCATGCTGGAGAAGCTCGGCTTGACGAACAACTCCGAACTGACGGTCTACGCCATCCGCAACGGCCTGGTGGCGAGCTGACGCGTGTCGCACCGCCGTTCATCCGGCGGGATGTCGATTCGCCCGAGCCGGCTGCCACTCATCGATTGATGACATCAGGTGGCAACAGCCGCTGCACAATCGCGCCGGTTTCCAACTGACGGCCGCTCGGGCCGGCGTTCGCAGACCGTTGAGGCCGGGCGAGCGGGACTTTCAAGGGGCGTGTCATCGATACCGGATTGCTGAAGGAGTTGCGCATCGACGGTGCGCATCGTGAGGGCCTCGACGGCGGGCCGCCCCGGTGGCTCTGGGGCTTGATTGCCGCGCTCGTCGCACTGACTCTGTTGGGCGGCGCAGCCTGGTGGTACTGGGCGGGCAACAAGCCCATCGCGGTGCAGACCGCGACCGTGCGCGCCAATGGTCAGGGCGCCTCGCCCAACGCGGTGCTGCAGGCCACGGGCTATGTGACGGCGCGGCGCATGGCCACCGTCTCGGCGCAGATGACCGGCACGCTGACCGAGGTGCTCATCGACGAGGGCGTCAAGGTCAAAAAGGGTCAGGTCTTGGCCCGGCTGGACGACACCGGCCTGCGGGCCGGCCTGGCGGCGGCCGAGGCGAACATCCGCACGGCCGAAGCCAACCTCGGTCAGCTGCGCGCCCAGCTCGCCCAGGCTCAGGCGGACGAGCGCCGCCAGATCGAACTCAACGCCAGCGGCATGACGACGCGCCAGTCCCGCGAGCAGGCGGCTACCGGTGTGAAAACGGTCGCTGCACAGCTGGAAGCGGCGCAGCGCCAGGTCGAGGCTGCCCAGGCCCAGGCGCGCCAGGCCAAGGTCAACTTCGACTACGCCACCGTGCGCGCGCCCTTTGACGGTGTCGTCACGGCGCGGGCCGCGCAGGTCGGCGAGATCATCTCGCCGCTGTCCGCCGGCGGCGGCTTCACGCGCACCGGCGTGGGCACCATCGTCGACATGGACTCGCTGGAAGTGAGTGTCGATGTCAACGAGGCCTACATCGCCCAGGTCAAGCCCGATATGCCCTGCGAGGCCGTGCTCGATGCCTATCCGGACTGGAAGATTCCGGCCCGCGTCGTGACGGTCATCCCGAGTGCCGACCGCGGCAAGGCGACGGTCAAGGTACGCGTGGCGTTGGAGCAAAAGGACGAGCGCGTCGTGCCCGACATGGGCGTGCGCGTGAGCTTCCTGGCCGCCAAGCCCAAGGTGGACGCCAAGCCGGTGCCCGGCGTGCTGCTGCCGGCCGAGGCCGTCGTGCAGCGCGACGGCGCGCAGGTCGTCTTCGTCGTGCAGGAGAACCGCGCCGAGCAGCGCGCGGTGCAGCTGGGCTCGGATGTGGGCAAGTTCAGGCTGGCAACCGCCGGCGTGAAGGCGGGCGAGGCCGTGGTCCTCGCGCCGTCCGCCGAGCTGAAGCAGGGTTCAGCCGTCGTGAGCAAGGAATGAATTGGCTCACCCCCTGCCGGCTTCGCCGGCCCCCTCCAGGGGGCGCAGCCAGTGGCCTGGCGAAGCCAGTACCACGGCTGCCGCTCGATCAAAACGACTCGTGCAACGAGTGAACACGAAACGCCAAGAGGACTCAAATGACTGCCCTTATTGAAGTTCGCGATTTGTCCAAGGTCTACACCCGCGGCAAGCAGAAGGTCGAGGTGTTGCACCACATCGACCTGGACGTGCAGCAGGGCGACTTCCTCGCGCTGATGGGCCCGTCGGGCTCGGGCAAGACCACGCTGCTGAACCTGATGGGTGGGCTGGATGCGCCCACCGGGGGCGCGATCAGCGTGGGTGGCGAGCGCATCGACCAGCTCGGCGGTGCGGCGCTGGCGAAGTGGCGCGCGTCCACGGTCGGCTTCGTCTTCCAGTTCTACAACCTGATGCCCATGCTGTCGGCGCAGCGGAACGTGGAGCTGCCGCTGCTGCTGACCAAGCTGACGGCAGCCGAGCGCAGGAAGCGCGCGTCCATCGCGCTGCAACTCGTCGGCCTGGCCGACCGAGCGGCGCACAAGCCGACGGAGCTGTCGGGCGGCCAGCAGCAGCGGGTGTCCATCGCGCGGGCCATCGTGTCGGACCCGACGCTGCTGGTCTGCGACGAGCCCACCGGCGACCTGGACCGGCAGTCCGCCGAGGATGTGCTGACCCTGCTGCAGGCGTTGAACCGCGAGCACGGCAAGACCATCGTCATGGTCACGCACGATCCGCGCGCCGCGGCGCGCGCCAGCCGCACCCTGCATCTGGACAAGGGCACGCTGGTCTCGGCCGCCGAGGCCATGGCCTGAAAGGCGGGACGCCATGAAATACCTTCATCTGATCTGGGCGGCGCTGTTCCGGCGCAAGCTACGGACCTTTTTGACGCTGGTGTCCATCGTCACGGCCTTCCTGCTGTTCGGCCTGCTGGACGCCGTGCGCGTCAGCTTCGACCAGGTGGGGCAGAGCGCCAACGGCGCGCAGCGGCTGCAGACGGGGGCCAAGCTGAGCTTCATCCAGCTGCTGCCGATGTCGCTCGGTGGGCGCATCACGCAGATCGACGGCGTCAAGGACACGACCTTCGCCAACTGGTTCGGCGGCGCCTATCAAAAGCCCGAGAACCAGGTCTTCAGCTTTGCCGTTGCGCCCAACTACCTCGACATCTACCCGGAGATGGAAGTCTCGGCCGAGCACCGCAAGGCCTTTGCCGAGACCAAGGACGGCGCCCTCGTCGGCGAGGGCCTGGCCAGGCGCTTCGGCTGGAAGGTGGGCGACCAGGTCCCGATGCAGTCCACCATCTTTCCGGACCGGAACGGCAGCCAGAACTGGCCGTTCAAGATCGTTGGCCTCATCCATGTGTCCGACAAGAAGGCCGGCGCCTGGTTCGATCAGATGTTCCTGCTGAACTGGAAGTATTTCGACGACACGACGCCCTGGAACCAGGGCCAGGTGGGCTGGTACGTGACGCGTGTGACCGATGTCAACCAGGCCGACCGCGTCGCCAAGGCCATCGATGCGATTTCGACCAACTCCGCCCACGAGACCCGCACGCTGACCGAGCAGGCGGCGACCGCCGCCTGGGTGAAGCAGCTGGCCGACATCAACCTCATCGTGACCTCCATCATGGGCGCCGTCTTCTTCACGCTGCTGCTGCTGGCCGGCAACACCATGATGCAGGCGGTGCGTGAGCGCACCAGCGAGATCGCCGTGCTGAAGACGCTGGGCTTCTCGGGCCAGAGCGTGCTGGCCATGGTGCTGGCCGAGGCGGTGCTGCTGCTTGTGATCGGCGGCTGTGTCGGCCTGGGGCTGGCCAGCATCGTCGGGCCGGCAGTGGGCGCGGCCAGCAATGGCGCGCTGAACCTGCCGGCGGCCGGGGCGGCGAGCTGGGCGGTCGGCGTCGCGCTGATGCTGGTGTTCGGCCTGCTCGTGGGCGCGCTGCCGGCGCTCAACGCCATGCGACTCAACATCACCGACGCACTGGCCGGGAGGGCATGACGATGAAATTCCTCAAGAACCTCGGCCTGGTCCTGCTGACCATCCTCATCATCGTCGCCTGGGTGCTGCTGCCCTGGCAGGGCGCGGCGGCCGTCGCGGTGCTGCTGGCGCTTTGGCTGTTCCTGTTCCGCAGCGGCGCGCAGACGCGCTCGGTGGCATCGGTGGGCATCAGCACGCTGAGCCAGCGCATCGGTTCCTCGGCGGTCATCGTCGTCGGCATTGCCGGCGTCGTCGGTGTGCTGGTGGCGTTGCTGGCCATGGCCGAGGGCTATGCCCAGACGCTGCGCAACTCGGGCTCGCTGGACACGGCCATCGTCATGCGTGGCGCCTCGGCGGCCGAGGTGACCTCGTCGCTGAGCCGCGAGGACGTCGTGCAGATCGAGCAGACCCCCGGCATCGCCCGCAACGACAGGGGTGAGCCCGTCGTCTCGGCCGAAACCGTCGTGGCGGCCAACCTCCCGGTCAAGGGTGCCAAGGCCGACGAGGAGGGCAGCGCCCAGGTACGCGGCGTCAGCGCGGCGGCTTTTGCCGTGCGGCCACACATGCAGATCGTCGACGGCCGGATGTTCCAGCCCGGCCTGCGCGAGCTCGTCGTCGGCAAGGGCGCAGCGCGCCAGTTCGCGGGTTTGAGCGTCGGCGCCACCCTCAAGCTCGGCAACCAGCCCTGGACGGTGGTGGGTATCTTCGCGTCGGGCGATGCGATGGAGTCCGAGCTCTGGGCCGATGCCAACGTCGTCAACGACACCTACCAGCGCGGCAGCGGCCGCAACTCCGCCACCGTGAAACTGGCCAGTCAGGGCGCCTTCAAGGAGTTCAAGGCGGCGCTTGAAGGGAACCCGCAGCTCAAGGTCACGGCCAGCACGACGCTGGACTTCTTCGCCAAGCAGTCCGAGCAGATGACCAAGATGCTGCGCATCATCGGCATCACGGTCGGCGCCATCATGGCCGTGGGTGCGGTGTTCGGCGCGCTGAACACCATGTTCGCTGCGGTCGCCACGCGCGCCCGCGAGATCGCCACCCTGCGCGCCATCGGCTTTCGCGGCTTGCCGGTGGTCGTCGCGGTGATGCTGGAGACGACGCTGCTGGCCCTGCTCGGCGGGCTGATCGGCGGTGTCGTGGCCTGGCTGCTGTTCAACGGCTTCGAGGCCTCGACGATGGGTGCCGGTGCGGTGGGCAAGCTCAGCTTCAACCTGGCCGTGTCGCCGGGACTGCTGTGGGAGGGCATCAAGTGGGCGCTGGCCATCGGCTTCGTCGGCGGCCTGTTCCCGGCCGTGCGGGCGGCCAGCCTGCCGGTGACGACGGCGCTGCGGGAGTTGTGACCCTAGCTCCGGCAGTTGGCCGCTCGCGATGGACCGAAGGTCGTGCGGCATCGCCACGTTGGGGATATCGCCGCTCACCACATCGGTGATCAGCTGCACGCCGGAGCTAAGGTGACGCGCCGATGACACCCGGCCCCTGACTTGCAAGTTAGGGGGAGGGCGCCAGATCGTGCATCCGTCACGTTCCGGGGTGCCGTATGGGAGTGGGTTTCATCCCACTCGCATTCCCAACCCTGGAGCCAGCATGACTTCCACCGTACGCACCGCCCTTGCCGCCGCAGCCCTCCTCGTCTGCGCAGCCTCGTCACAGGCCGTCACGCTGATCGGCCTGAACAGCCAGAACCAGCTCAGCCGCATCGACACCACCAACATCGCCGGCGCGATGAACATGGACATCACCGGCCTGATGGCCGGCGACCGCCTGGTCGGCATCGACACCCGCCCCAAGGACGGCAAGATCTACGGCGTCAGCCTGTCCAACCAGATCTACACCATCGATGAAATGACCGGCGCGGCCAGCTTCGTCGCGGCCCTGAGCAGCCCCGTCATCCAGGCCGGCCTCGGCTACGGCATCGACTTCAACCCGGTGGCCGATTTTGCCAACGGCTCGTCGCTGCGCCTGGTCAGCTCGGCCGGTGACAACTTCGCCATCAACGCCGGCACCGGCGTGGTGGGCAATGCCGCCAACAAGATCGCCACGGGCTTCACCGGCGTGGCCTACACCAACGCGATGCTGATGCCCACCGCGGCGCCGGCCAGCACGGCGCTGTACTACATCGACAGCAACACTGACATGCTGGCCATGGCGCCGACGGCCTTCAATGCGCCGACGATCTCGATGGTCGGTTCGCTGGGCGTGGACGTGCTCAAGGCCAACGGCTTCGAGGTGCTGAGCAGCGGCATGGCCTATGCGGCGCTGACCGTCGATGGCACTTCGCTGACCACCGGTATCTACGGCATCAACCTGGACAGCGGCGCCGCCACGCTGATGGGCACCTACAACGGCACGCTGTCGGGCCTGACCGTCAGCGCCGTGCCTGAGCCGGGCACCTACGCCATGATGGCGCTGGGCCTGTTGGGCTTCGCTGCCCTGCGCCGTCGTCGTTCCTGATTTGTTGCCGGACTCGGTGCGGCCGTCGTGGCTTCATCGGGCCGAGCGCCGGGCCGCCCCCAAGCCGGCCCGTTGGGTGAGGTGCACGCGGCTCAATGCCGCATGCATCGCCGGCCCTCGGGGACCGGTTGCCTACCCGCTGAGGATGGACTAACTGAACGCGGCCAGCAGACGCTCAAGCGCCACGGTAAACGGGGTCTGCATCAATGGCAGCGTCGCCACCATGCCGATCAGACCGACGCTGACGGTGAGCGGAAAGCCAACCGAGAAGACGCCGATCTGTGGCGCCACGCGCGAGATCACGCCCAGCACCAGGTTGACGAACATCAGCATGGTGATCAGTGGCAGCGCGATCCACAGGCCGATGCTGAAGATCTCGGCGCCCCATTTCTGGGGCGTGGCCGCGCGCAGGAAGGCAAAGGGCTCACCGCCGACCGGGAAGGCGTGGAAGCTCTGCACCAGCGCGTTGATCAACAGCAGATGGCCGTTGATGGCGATGAACAGGAAGGCCACCATGCTGCCGAAGAAGCGCGCGCTGGCGGTGCCCTGGGCACCGGTGCCGGGGTCGAAGAAGCCGGCGAAGTTCAGCCCCATCTGCAGGCCGATGATTTCTCCGGCGAACTCCAGCGCCGCGAAGACCACGCGTACCGCAAAGCCCATGGCCAGGCCGATCACCAGCTGCTGGGCCACGAGCATGGTCAGCGTGGGCAGCGAGTCCAGCGGCGTGACGGGGATTGCGGGCAAGGACGGCTGTGCGGCAAAGGCGATGAAAAAAGCCAGGCCGATGCGCAAGCGCAGCGGCACATTGCGCTGGCTGAAGGTGGGCATGCCGGCAAACAGGGCCAGCGTGCGGATGAAGGGCCAGAGGATGGGCGTCAGCCACTCCAGCAACTGGGCTTCCGTGACGGAGAACATGTCAGCTCTGCTTGGTGCGCGCTCGCGCGCGTTCAGCGACGCGAGATGGGGCGAGGGGCTCCGTCACTAGCCCACCACCGACGGAATCGTCATCAACGTCCGCTGGATGTACTCCACCAGCGTCGTCATCATCCACGGCCCCGCGATGGCCAGCGTCAGCACGGTGGCGATGACCTTGGGCACGAACGACAGCGTCGCCTCGTTGATCTGCGTGGCCGCCTGGATGACGCTGACGACGACGCCGACCAGCAGCACGACGATGAGCACCGGTGCGGCAACCAGCATCAGCATGTAGAGGCCTTGCTGGCCGAAGGTGAAGACTTGTTGTGCATCCATGATCAGGTGACAAAGCTCGCTGCGAGAGATCCGAGGAGGAGGTTCCAGCCGTCCGCCAGCACGAACAGCATCAGCTTGAAGGGCAGGGCGACGAGCACCGGCGACAGCATCATCATGCCCAGGCTCATCAGCACGCTCGCCACGATCATGTCGATGACGAGGAAGGGGATGAAGATCAGGAAGGCGATCTGGAAGGCGCTCTTGAGCTCGCTGGTCACGAAGGCCGGCACCAGCACCTTGAAGGGCACGTCCTCGGCCTTGACGCTGGCGTCGAGCTTGGCGAGCCGCGAGAACAGCGCCACATCGGCCTGGCGCGTCTGCTTGAGCATGAAGCTGCGCATCGGCACTTCGGCGCGCGTCAGCGCCTGGTCGAACTGGATCTGGCCGGCGCTGTAGGGCTGCCAGGCCTCGGCATAGACACGGTCCAACGTCGGGCTCATGACGAAGAAGGTCAGGAACAGGCTCAGGCCGACGATCACCTGGTTGGGCGGCGCAGCCTGCGTGCCCAGGGCCTGGCGCATCAGGCTCAGCACGATGGCGATGCGCGTGAAGGCCGTCATCATCAGCAGCACCGCCGGCAGGAAGCCCAAAGCGGTGAAGAACAGCAGGGTCTGGATGGGCACCGAGTAGCTCGAACCCGCGCCCTGACCGATCAGCAGCGGCAGCGTGGCCGGCGGTGTCTGGGTCTGTGCAAGGGCGCCGCCTGCGGCGAATAGCAGCGCGAGCGTCCAGGCGGTCTTCACCGTGGGCCGAGCGCCGGGCCGCCCCAAGCCGGCCTGCGGGCGATGTGCTTGCGGCTGAATGCCGCAAGCATCGCCGACCCCCAGGGGGACCGACCAGACGCGCTCGCGTTCAGCGACGCGAGGATGGGCGAGGGGCTCACGCATCCTGGCGCTCCTTGCTCAGCATCTTGGCGAACGAGGCTGCGGGAACCGGCTCGGCCTGTGGCGGCATGACATGCAGCGTGGTGATGCTCTGCGCCGTGGCGCCCAGCACCAGCCAGCGGCGGTCATCGCCCTGGCCGACTTCGACGACCAGGATGCGCTGGTTGGGCGCGGTGGGCAGCTGGGCCACGACACGCAGCACACCGGCCGCAGCCGAGCCACCCAGCGGCGTGCGCTTGAGCAGCCACAGCGCGATCGGGATCAGCGCGACGATGCCGAGGAACCATAGAAACGGAAGCAGGCCGGAGGTATTCATGCCTCGGCATTCTGCGGACGGACTTGAGGCGCCGAAGCCCCTAAGTGGGAGCCAAAGCAGTGGCTATTCAAGAAATGCAACCACGGAGGCACAGAGGCACGGAGAAAGAACTCAGCTGAATTCCTCCGCGTCTCTGTGCCTCTGTGGTTGCCTTTGCCTTGGGCCTCGTCAGGCAGCCTTCGACAGGCGGCGCATGCGCTCCGACGGCGTGACGATGTCCGTCAGCCGGATGCCGAACTTGTCGTTCACCACCACCACCTCGCCCTGGGCGATCAGGTAGCCGTTGACCAGCACGTCCATCGGCTCGCCGGCCAGCGCGTCCAGCTCCACCACCGAGCCCTGGGCGAGTTGCAGGATGTTCTTGATCGGGATGCGGGTGCGGCCCAACTCCACCGTCAGCTGGACGGGGATGTCCAGGATCATGTTGATGTCGTTGCCCGGGCCCATGCCGGTGGTCGGCGTGAAATTGGCGAAGCTGGGCGTGGACACCTGCTCGGGCGCCACTTCCGAGACCACTTCGTTGGCGGGCGCGGGCGTGGAGGCTTCGGCCAGGGCCGCAGCCCATTCCGCCGCCATCGCGTCCTGTTCTTCTTGGCTGGGTGAATCAGGGCTCATGTTTGGCTCCCAACCAGCTCTCTTGAGAACCGGTCAGCATCTTGTCGATCTTGAGGGCGTAGCGGCCGTTGGACGTGCCGTAGTGGCAGTCGAAGACGGGCACCCCGTCCACCTTGGTCTGGATCATGGGGTCGAGGTCCAGTTCGATGAAGTCGCCCGGCTTGAAGGCCAGCAACTGCTCGACCGTGGCCGGCGCGCTGCCGAGCTCGGCCACCAGTTCCACTTCGGCCGACTGGATCTGCGTCTTCAGCAGGTTGATCCAGCGGCGGTCGGGCTCTGAAGAGTCGCCGACGGTCGTGGAATACAGCACGTCGCGGATGGGCTCCAGCGTCGAATACGGGATGCAGAAGTAGATGGTGCCACTGGTCTCGCCGATTTCCAGCGTGAAGGACGTCGACACGACGATCTCGCTGGGCGTGGCGATGTTGGCGAACTGGGGCTGCATCTCCGAGCGCTGGTATTCCAGCTCCAGCGGATAGATGCCCTTCCAGGCCTTGTGGTACTCGGCGAGGATGACCTCGACGATGCGCGTGATGACGCGCTGCTCGGTGGGCGAGAAGTCGCGGCCCTCGATGCGGGCGTGGAACTTGCCGATGCCGCCGAACAGCGAGTCGATGACGGCGAACACCAGCGTCGGGTCGCAGACGATCAGCCCACTGCCGCGCAGCGGCTTGACCGAGACGATGTTGAAGTTGGTCGGGACGACGATCTCGCGCAGGAAGGCAGAGTACTTTTGCACCTTGATGCCGCCGATGGCGACTTCGGGGCTCTTGCGGATGAAGTTGAACAGGCCGACGCGGATGTTGCGCGCGAAGCGCTCGTTGATGATCTCCATCGTGGGCATGCGCCCACGAACGATGCGTTCTTGGCTGGCGAGGTTGTACTCGCGTATGCCGCCGACCTGCTCCTCCTCCTGCTCGAGCTTTTGGCTCTCGCCGGTGATGCCCTGCAGCAGTGCATCGACTTCGTCTTGCGAAAGGATCTGCTGGTTCATGATCCGTTTACTGCACGATGAAGTTGGAGAACAGGACTTGCGTCACGGGGCTTTCAACCCGCGCCGTCTTCTTCTTTTTCCGGGGCGCGCTGGCAGAGCCTTCGTCGTCGTCGAGCACGATGCCCATTGGGCGCACCGCCTCGCGCATGATTTCCTTGGCGAGTTGGTCCTTGCCCTCGCGGGTCAGCAGCTCGCTGGCCGTCTTGTGCGACAGCACCATCAGCACGTTGCTGCGAATGGCGGGCATGTAGGCCTTGATCTGGTCGGCGAACTTGGGGTCGTCGACCTGCAGCGTCACGCCGATCTGGGCGAAGCGGTCCACATCCTTGTCGGCCAGGTTGACCGTGAAGGAGTCCAGCGGCACGAAGGTGGGTGGCTGGTTGCTCCTGGGCTTGGCCTTGGGCTCGGCCGCCTCGACCTGCTCGGTGCCGTCCTCGCTGTCCTCGTCCACGGGCTTTTTCTTGAGCAGCATCAAAGCCGCAGCACCGCCGACCAGCACGAGCACAAGCACGGCGGCCAGGATGATGATCAGCTTCTTCTTGCTGCCCCCTTTGGGCGCGGCAACTTCAGCAGCCGGCGCAGTGGCCATGAGCACTCCTTGAGACTTCCATCGCCCACTGCAGGCAATGGGCACCTTTGCGCCGGATTATTGACCCGGCATCCACCCCGCAAGCCTTGATTAGCTCGTGCCTGGCGTGCCTATTCCCGCTTCAGCTTCAGGCAAAGGTGTCGAGCAGGCCGATGCCGCGCCGCGTGGGCACCGCGGCGCGGTCAGCGCTGCTGCCGCCGGCATTGCCGCCTGCGCGGTGGTCCCGGCCCTCAGGGGTGCGCGGGTCGTCTTCGGCCCCCTGGTTGGCATCTCGCGAGGCCTGCTGGAAGACGCCGCCGCCGGACAGCGTCAGGCCCTGACCCTGCAGCGCGGCGGCCAGGTCGGCCAGGCTCTGCTCCAGAGCCTGGCGGGTCTCGGCTTCTGCGGCGTGGAAGGACACATGCGCCTGGCTGCCGTCGACCACGATCTGAACCGACACCGGGCCCATCTCGGCCGGGTTGAGCTGCAATTCCGCCTGCTGCACGCCGTCCACGGCCAGCAGGCTGATGCGCGCGCCCAACTCGGGCGCGAAGGCGCTGCTGTGCACGGGCGCCTGGACCTGGCCGCTGGCACTGAGCGGCGCGGCCGCAACGGCGGCGGTGGGCAGGGCCTGGGCCAGCGCGGCGGCAAAACCGGGGGGTGAGGCGTCGAGGCTCGATGGCATGCGCGGCGCACTGCTGGACCCGGTCGTTGACGCAGCCTGCAGCGCGTCGCCGCTGCTACTGCGCGCGGCGGCCCTGTCGGTGGCGGCAGCCAGGTCGGCGCTCGTGGCGCGGGGCGCTTCCGCCGGGCGTGTCGCAGGGGCGGCTGCGGGGCGGCGCTCGTTGCTTGGCCTGTCGTCGGCTGCGTGGGTGCTGCCGTTGTCCGTGCGGCCGGGCTCCTCGTCGGCGACGCGGCCGGTGCGGGCGGCTTGCAGGCCCTGGATGGCTGGTTCGGCTCGCGTGGGGTCGGCAGCGGCGTCATGGCCTGGCTGCGGGTTCGCCGCCGCGGCCGGCGTCGGTACGGGCGACTGTGCAGGCGTTGTCAGGCCGATGAGTTGCGTGAACTCGTTCAGGCCTGCGGTCGACGCGTCGTCGTGGGTCGTCACGCTGGCCGCCTCGCCGCTGTCGTCAGCGGCCTTGGCGGTGTCGATCGGCCTGGCCGCCGCCGTCGCATCTGCCGCTGCCGGTTGGCGCGTTGCCGGGGCCTGCCTGGCCGCCGCCGCGTTGGCCTGGTTGCGGCGCAGGGTGGCCGCGTTCGTCGCCGAAGCCGCGGCCTCACCGGCGCCGTCGGCCTTGCTCGGCACCGGGTCCGTGTGTTCCGCTGGCGGGGGCAGGTCAGGCTGGTCGTGCAGGATCTGCGCAAAGCTGGCGCCGACCGCGTGGCCGGTGGCCGGCAATGCGGCCATGGCAGGTTGCGGCATGGCGGGCGGCAGGCCGGCCGGCTTGGGGGTGAGGGCGGTGGTGTTGCTGAGCATGGGTCCGCAGCTCCTCAGGCGTGGGCCATGCGGCGCAGGTGGGCGCGCGCTGCGAATTCATCACTGGCGCGCTGCTCGCGGCGCTGGTCCAGCTTGGCGGCTTCGGCCTGGCGGCGGGCGATCAGCTGGCGCAGTGCGGCCACGCGCAGTTCGGCCAGGCGCAGGGCTTCGCGGGCGCGCGCTTGGCGCTGGTCGGCGTGGCTGGCGACATGGCCCTGCGTGTCGACGGCCTGGTCCAGCCGGCGGCCAAAGCTCTGGTAGCAGCCGACGATGTCCATCGTGGCCGACTGCGTGAAGCTGTGCGTCCAGCGCTGCTGGTAGTCCTGGCGGTAGCCGGACAGCTCGCCGTGCTGCGCGCGCGCGGCCTGCGCCTGGGCGCAGGCGGCATGCATGGCCTGTGCGGCGGTGTCGCGCTCGTTCTCGGCGCGTTCCAGCAGCAGGCCCAGGGTGTCTTTGGCGGGTGCACTCATCTCAAACTCCAGCGCAGCGTCTGGCGACCCCGACGGGGTCCGACGCTCAGTCGATATCGGCGGCGCAACCGCAAAGGTTTAGGCGCCTTGGACCACGGCCTGCAATTGGCTGACGCTGGCGTGAAGTAGTGCCGGGCTGTGCATGTCCTGCTGCAGCAGCCGCGTCATGTCGGCATGCAGGCGTACGGCCGTGTCCAGCTCGGGGTCGCTGCCCGGGGCATAGGCGCCAAGCTGGATGAGGTCGCGGGCCTTGTTGTATTTCGCCAGAAGCTGGCGAAACCGACGCGCGGAATCGACCTGGTTTTGGGGTGCAACACTGGTCATCACCCGGGAGATGGAGCGCTCGATGTCGATGGCCGGGTAGTGGCCGGCCTCGGCGAGCTCGCGCGACAGCACGATGTGGCCGTCCAGGATGCCGCGCGCCGCATCGGCGATCGGGTCCTGCGGGTCGTCGCCCTCGGTCAGCACCGTGTAGAAGGCGGTGATCGAGCCCTCGCCGGGCAGGCCGTTGCCGCTGCGCTCCACCAGCTGCGGCAGCTTGGCGAAGCAGCTCGGCGGATAGCCCTTGGTGGCCGGTGGCTCGCCGATGGCCAGGGCGATCTCGCGCTGGGCCATGGCGTAGCGGGTCAGCGAGTCCATCAGCAGCAGCACATGGCGGCCCTGGTCGCGGAAGAACTCGGCGATGGCCGTGGCGTAGTGTGCGCCCTGCATGCGCATCAGCGGCGGCGCGTCGGCGGGCGCGGCGACGACGACGCTGCGCCGCAGGCCCTGCTCGCCGAGGATGTCCTCGATGAATTCCTTCACCTCGCGGCCGCGCTCGCCAATCAGCCCGACGACGATGACATCGGCCTGCGTGTAGCGCGCCATCATGCCCAGCAGCACCGATTTTCCGACGCCGGTGCCGGCAAACAGCCCGAGGCGCTGGCCGCGGCCGACGGTCAGCATCGCATTGATGGCGCGCACGCCGGTGTCCAGTGGCGTGCGCACCGGGTCGCGGTCCATCGCATTGATGGGGCGCCGCACCATGGGCTCGTTGTGGATGTGGCTCAGCTCGCCGCGCCGGTCCAGCGGGTGGCCGTGCGGGTCGACGACGCGGCCCAGCAGGCCGTCGCCCATCGGCAGGTGCAGGCCACGGTCCTCGCCACGGCGCCAGGGGTGCAGCGGTTGACCCAGTTGCGGCGCCAGCGGCGGCAGGTGACGCGGCACGACGCTGGCGCCGCTGGACAGGCCCTGCACCTCGTCGGTCGGCATCAGGTAGGCACGGTCGCCCGAGAAGCCGACGACTTCGGCATTCACCGGCGGCGAGCCCCGGCGCGGGTTGTTGCCGCTGCTGGGCATCTGGATGCGGCAGACCGAACCGAGCGGCACCTTGATGCCGGTGGCCTCCAGCACCAGGCCGGCCACGCGCACGAGCTTGCCCTGGCACTCCAGCGGCGCCGGGTTGGCCGCCAGCGTTTCGAGGTCGGCCAGGTAGCGTCGCCAGCGCTCGGCGCGGGCGCAGGTCATTCGTCCTCCGTGCGCCGGTCTTCCCAGATCGACGTCTGGCCAATGGCCGACACAGCCTGCTGCCAGCGCGTCGCGATGGTGGCGTCGACGCTGGCGACGTCGGCGTCGACCTTGACGCCGCCGCGTACCACTGCGGCGTCAGGGATAAGCTGGGCCTCGCGGGCCTGCAGTTCGTTGCCGGCGCCTTCGTGCACGAGCGGGAAGTCGTCGGGGTGGACGCGCACGCGCACATGGCGTGCCGACAACTGCAGCGCCTCGACGGCGTCATGGGCGACGCGGGCGATCAGCTCAGGGCGCTGGCTCAGCTCGCTGCGCACCACCTGGCGGGCCAGCTCGACGGCGATGCGGGCGATGGAGCCGGCCATGTCGCCCTCCAGCGCCTGCATCTCGGCGTCAAAGTTCTTCACGACCTGGCCCACCTGGCCGCTGAGCTGCTGGGCGAAGCTCTGCTTGAAGGCATCCAGCGCGGCCATGCCGTCGCGGTAGCCGTCCTGATAGCCACTCTGCCGGGCGGCATGCAGCAGTTCCTGCACGCTGGGTTCGGGCGGCGGGGGCGG
>NZ_JBQVNP010000050.1:0-32587 GCF_052436255.1 Roseateles sp.
CTCGTAGACCCAGCGCAGCAGGCCGTCGTCGCGCACCAGGCGCACCGCCGCGCGTCCATCGTCGCGGCTGGCCTCGTAGCCGCGGCGACGGCGCTGCTGGATGGACGCGCGCAACTCGTCGGCGCGCGCAGGCGCCGGCTCGCTGAGCTGCTCGCGCGCCTCGGCCCACAACGCGTGCGAGGTCATGTCCGCGCCCTTTGCATGAAACCTGCGGGCCGCGCGCAGGGCCGCTCCCAAGCCGGCCCGGGCTGGCGATGTGCTGGCGGCTTGCTGCCGCCAGCATCGCCGTCCCCTGGGGGGACCGACCAAGGTATGCCTTGGACGAGGGGCTTCACTTCGCGTCCTTCAGCAAAGGCAGCGGCGTGACTTGCGCCTGGCGGGCGGTGACGATGTCCAGCATGGAGTCGTAGTCGGCGCGCTCGGCCAGCGCCTGCACGCCGGCCTCGATGGCCTCGATGAAGCCACAGTGCTCGGTCAGCCGCACGGTCTCGATGGGCACCAGCTTGCGCTCGCGCACCCAGCGCCGCACCTCGGCCCAGCTCGCCTTGCCGGCATGCCAGCTCACGACCTGGGCGTTGGCCGCCGAGCTGCCGCCGGCATCGGCCTGGACGACCTCGCTGTAATTGGCCGAGCCCATGCGCTGGTACTCCTCCTGGAAGCTGCGGTGCCGCCACCAGCCGGGCAGCGCATGGCCTTCGAGCAGGAAGACGACCGGGTAGATGTCGACCAGCTCCAGGCAGGCCGCGAACAGCAGCGCCAGGTCGATGCAGGTGCCGGCGCGCTCGGCCCGCACCATCGAAGGCACGCGCAGGCGCTGCGAGTCCAGCTCGCCGCTGTAGCTCGGTGGCGGGTTGATGTAGCCGAGGCGCCAGTCGTGCAGCAGCGTCGCCCACAAGGCCTCGACCTGGCGGTCCACGCCGCGCAGGGCGTCCTCGTCGATGGCGTCCGGTGTTGTGGATTCAGGCACGCATTGGTAGCCGTCGAAGCCGGCCGTCGGGTCGTCGCGCAGCACGCGGTTGTAGCGGCGCGCCATGGACACGGCGTCCAGCACCGCCGGGTCGCGCGGCAGCACGAAGGACGGCAGCCAGCGGCCGTCGCGGCGGTTGTCGCGCCACTGGTCCACCGGCAGCAGGCGCAGGCGGTGGCTGTCGTGGTACAGCAGCTCGTCGCCCTGGCGCACACTGACGACCACGCTGGTATTGATGGCCTCGTGCACGCTGCGCGCCACCTCGGCCGTCAAGGGCACATGAATCTTGTCGGTCAGCTTCTCGCGCACCTGGCGCATGCGCACGCGGCGCTGGAAGCGCGCCACCTCGGCGCCCATGTGGACGGCCACTTCCACATCCAGCGGCGCGGCGTGCTGCGGGTTGTCGCAGCTCAGCACGAAGCGCCTGAACAGCGGCTGGGCGTTGTGCAGCACGGCGTAGTTGAGTTCGGGGAAAGGCTCCACCTCACAGCGCACCAGGGCCGACTCCGACGCCGGCGTGGCCACATCGGCCGCGGCCATGACCAGTTCCCGGGCGCGAGCCTCATGCGCCAGGCGCACCGCCGGATCGACGAAGACGGGGCCGTCCAGCCACAGCGTCACGCCGGTGGCGTCCACCGATTCCGGCAGCGCCCTCACCTCCTCCCACACACTGGTGAAGGCGGCGGGCAGGTCGAAGCCGCTGGTGAACAGATGGCGCAGCAGCTGCGTCAGCGCGTACTCGGCCAGCGAGTCGTCGAAGGCATCCTGAAAGCCCAGCGCGGCCCGCGTCGCGCCCTCGGCGATCAGCATGGGCGCCAGCCGCGCGGCGCTGTTCCACACATTGAGCGTCGTCAGATAGGGCGGCGTCTTGTCTACCGATGCGGCCACCGCCTGGGCCAGCGCCTGCGCATGCACCAGCCGCGGACAGCCTTCGGCGCCGCGCAGCAGCAGACCGTCGAGCACGCGGCGCGAATCGGCCAGCAGCTCGTCGATGGGCTGGACCCGGCCAGGCGCGCCGGCGACGTCGGACTCGGGCGCCTCCACCAAAGCCGACTTGCCCGCCAGGGTGCCCAGCTCGCGCAGGCCCTGGTGGCTGTCAAGGCCGGCGAAGTGCAGCAGATGCGGTGGCCGAACCCTCAGCTCGGCGCAGAGCTCCTCCAGGCTCGGATAGTTCAGCACCCGCGGCGCCGGCACCTCCTTGGGCAGCGCCGCAGCGAGGTTCTTCAGCTCGGCGTCGACGGTCCAGCGCTGGCACAGCTCCAGCGGCAGCGCGTTGACGAAGAGCACGCGCAAATCCTTCCAGGCCGGCATGACGACCGCCTCGCGCGGCACCGGCTGCCAGGCGCCCTCGACCTCGTGCTGCACCTGCAGCTCGCGGATGATGGTCAGCGCCTTGGGCTTGCCCACCGCGGCGCGGCGCTGCTCGCGGGTGGCGGCCGCCAGCACGTACTCCCACGGGAAGATGCGGCCCTCCCACAGAATGGCTTCGTGCTGGTAGGGCACCCGCACGACCAGCGTGGAGGCCTCGCTCAGCAACTGCACCTGCGCCGCGTCCAGGCCCAGGGCCTTCAGCGTTCCGGCGGCTTCGAGCTGGTGCTGCTCACGCGCCTTGGCGTCGCGCACCCAGCGTTGGCGCGAGCGCAGCACATAGGTCCAGCGCAGCGCGTGCTGGGCCATGCTCTGGCGCGAGCGGTCGTCCACGGCGGCCAGCGCCACGCCCAAGGCGTCGCTCGGGCTGGCGATGCGCACGGCCTGCAGCAGCTGCTCATGGCCGGGCAGGGACTTGCTCTTCTTCGGCGCTCTGCCGGATGGGCTCACGGGCCGTCCTTACTCATGAAGACGGCCCGCAGTATCGCGACGCTGCGCAGCTGCGCAACGCCCTGTTTCAACCTCAAACGAGGCCGAGGCTTTCTTCCAGCCCCAGGTGCACGTTCATGCTCTGCACGGCCGCGCCGCTGGCACCCTTGCCGAGGTTGTCCAGGCGGGCCACCAGCAGCAGCTGGGTGTCCGACGCGAACACGAAGAGGTCGACGCGGTTGGTGTCGTTGCAGGCCTGGACGTCGAAGGCGCCTGCGTCGACCGTGGGCGCGTCCCGCAGCGGCAGCACGTTGATGAAGCGCTCGCCCTGGTAATGCGCTGCCAGCGCGGCGTGCACGGCTTCAGGCGTCGTGCCGGCCTTGAGCTGGCTCAGGTGCAACGGCACGCTGACGGCCAGGCCCTTGTAGAAGCTGCCGACGATGGGCATGAAGACCGGCGGCGTGGCCAGGCCGGTGTGGGCCATCATCTCGGGCAGGTGCTTGTGCTTCAGGCTCAGGGCATAGGGCCGCGGCGCCTGCAGCTGGGCCGGCAGCGGCTGCTGTTCGTAGTCGGCAATCATGGATTTACCGCCGCCGGAATAGCCGGTGATCGACGTCGCGCTGACGGCGGCATCGGGCGGCAGCAGACCGGCGTCCACCAGCGGGCGCACCGCCAGGATGAAGGCGCTGGAATGGCAGCCGGGGTTGGAGATGCGCTTGCCGTTGCGGATAACGGCGCGCTGGCCGCGGTTCAGCTCCGGCAGCCCGAAGGCCCAGCCCGGCGTCGTGCGGTGGGCCGTGCTCGCGTCGATCAGGCAGGTGTTGGGGTTGTTGACCATGAAGGCCGCCTCGCGCGAGGCCACGTCGGGCAGGCACAGGAAGGCCACGTCGGCGGCGTTCAGCAGGCGCGAGCGCTCCGCCGGATCCTTGCGCTTGTCGGGGGCAATCTTCAGCACCTCCACGTCCGCGCGCGCCGCGAGGTAGTCGTGGATGCGCAAGCCGGTCGTGCCTTCCTGGCCGTCAACAAAAACCTTGTACGTCATGCCTCGATCTCCATGGGCAGGAATAATGGAATCCATCATTGTCATCCGCAGGAGCAAGCTCGAATGAAACCCCTTGTTGACCGCTGGGCCTTGGTCACCGGCGCCAGCCGGGGCATTGGCCAACAAGTCGCCCTGGCACTGGCCGAGGAGGGCTGCCGCCTGATCCTTCACAGCCGCAGCGTCGAGGCCACCGCCGCGCTCGCCGGCCGTCTGCGCGAGCAGGGCGCCACCGTGCATTCGGTGGCGGCGGAGTTGAGCGACAGCGCTGCGGTGCTTCGCCTGGCCGACGAGGTCGGCGCCCTCTGCGGCAGCCTCGACATCCTCTACAACAACGCCGCCGTGATGACGCCCTACCGCGAGGACTACCTGAGCGCAGTGCCGGCCGACTACGAGCTGAGCTTTCGCGTCAACACCATCGCGCCCATCCTGCTGTGCAACCACTTCCTGCCCAAGATGATGGCGCGGGGCTGGGGTCGCATCGTCAACGTGACGTCCGGCATCAAGGACCAGCCCGAACTGATGGCCTATGCCGCCTCCAAGGCGGCGCTGGACAAGTACGTCTACGACACCGCACCCAAGCTCCAGGGGACCGGCGTCACGATGAACCTGCTCGACCCGGGCTGGTTGCGCACCGACCTGGGCGGGCCCAACGCGCCCGGCGCGGTGGAAAGCGTGCTGCCCGGGGCGCTGGTGCCCGTGCTGGCGACCGACGGGACCAGCGGCCGCTGGGTCAGCGCCCAGGACTTCGCGCCACTCTGAGCGTGGTGCGCGTTCTCCTGCTCCCGGGCTGGCAGAACTCTGGCCCCGACCACTGGCAAAGCCGCTGGGAGCAGCTGCATGGCGACCGCCGCGTGGAACAGCACGACTGGGATTGGCCCCGGCGCGGCGACTGGATGGCCCGGCTGGACGAAGTGCTGCTGGAAAACGACCGGCCGGTGTTGCTCGCGGCACATTCCCTGGGCTGCCAGCTGGTGGCGGCGTGGAGCGAGCATTCGCAGCACACGGCCCGCGTCACCGGCGCCCTGCTCGTCGCCCCGCCCGACACCGAGCGCGCGGACATGCCGCCGCAGTTGCATAACTGGCGCCCGATCCGCCGCTCGCGCCTGCCCTTCCCCAGCGTCGCCGTCATCAGCAGCGACGATCCCTACTGCGCCGTCGAGCGCAGCACGCAGATGGCGGCCGACTGGGGCAGCGGCGTGGTCATGGCCGGGCCGCGCGGCCATCTGAACGCCGAGTCGGGCCTGGGCGACTGGCCGGAGGTCCGGGCACTGCTGCTCGGGCTGTGACAATCGTCGCCATGGTTACCAAGAAACCCAAAGGCCTCGGCCTCGGCCTGGAGGCGTTGCTCGGCCCCAAGGTCAGCGAGGCGCCCGCCGCAGAATTGCCGTCCACGTTGAAGCTGGAGCAGCTGCAGGCCGGCAAATACCAGCCGCGCACGCGCATGGACGAGGGCTCGCTGTACGAGCTGGCCGAGAGCATCAAGGCCCAGGGGATCATGCAGCCCATCCTCGTGCGGCCCATCACCGCCAGCGGGCCAGCCAGCTACGAAATCATCGCGGGCGAGCGCCGCTTCCGTGCGGCAAAGCTTGCCGGTCTGCGCGAGGTGCCGGTGCTGGTCAAGGCGGTGCCCGACGAATCGGCCGCGGCGATGGCGCTGATCGAGAACATCCAGCGCGAGGACCTGAACCCGCTCGAAGAAGCGCAGGGCCTCAAGCGCCTGACCGATGAGTTCGGCCTGACGCATGAGCAGGCGGCCCAGGCGGTGGGCCGTTCACGCAGCGCGGCCAGCAATCTGCTGCGGCTGTTGAACCTGGCCGCGCCGGTGCAGAACATGCTGATGGCCGGCGACCTCGACATGGGCCATGCCCGCGCGCTGCTGCCGCTGGACGGCGCCGCGCAGATCACCACGGCCAGCGAGATCGCGGCCAAGAAGCTCAGCGTGCGCGAGGCCGAGAAGCTCGTCGCCCGCCACCAGGGCGCCGCGCGCCAGACGCCGCTGCTGCGCGTGAAGAGCGACAAGAGCCGCGATGTGCTGCGGCTTGAAGAGGAGCTTGCCGACGCCCTCGGCGCCACCGTCGAGGTGCGCGTGAAGAAGCGCAGCAAGCGCGGCCAGAGCGGCGAGCTGGCCATCCAATTCGACTCGCTGGACGCGTTGTCGGGCATTCTCGATAGGCTGCGCGGCGCCTGAGAAGGCGGGCGGGAGCGCAATGCGGCGGCGTCCGACAAGGCGCCGCCGCGAAGCATTCAACACTAGCCCGAGCGCCGCGTCTTGCGACGCTCGCAATGCCGCAACAGTTCTTCACTGACGCGCTGTCGGCGGGCCGCCACAAGGCCCCCGGGTTCGTGTGGTTTGCCCTAAAAGTGCCAGGTCTTGCCTGAACGGCGGGCGTATGCTGGCCCGGCATCCTGTCAACGAAAAACCCAGTGGATTTGTTGGTAGTCGGACAGCGGCTTATTCTTGTGATCGCCGAGTGTTGGGCAGCGGCAAGCTGCTGATCAGCTGAATGGAGAGTTCTGATGACGCCTTGCAGTTGAGGCGCGATCAGAACCCCCCAGTCCCTCGGGCACGTGTCGTGCCTGTGGCCTGCGTGGAGTTCAAACCGCAGGAGGTCGGCATGGACGTCATCAACCATTTCGCGAAGCGCTACGAGCGCAGCAAGGTCGAGGAGCTCTCGCTGGAGGACTACCTCGCCGAGTGCAAGAAAAACCCACTGGCCTACGCCACGGCTGCCGAGCGCATGCTGCAGGCCATCGGCGAGCCGCAGATGCTCGACACGCGCAACGACCCGCGGCTCTCAAGGCTCTTCGCCAACAAGACCATCAAGATCTATCCGGCCTTCGCCGAGTTCTACGGCCTGGAAGAAGCCATCGAGCAGGTCGTGTCCTATTTCAGGCACGCAGCCCAAGGCCTCGAGGAAAAGAAGCAGATCCTCTACCTGCTCGGTCCGGTCGGCGGCGGCAAGAGCTCGATTGCCGAGCGGCTCAAGCAGTTGATGGAGCAGGTGCCCTTCTATGCGCTGGCCGGCTCGCCGGTGAACGAAAGCCCGCTCGGGTTGTTCGACCCCGTCGAGGACGGCCCGCTGCTGGAGCGCGACTACGGCATCCCGCGCCGCTACCTCAACCGCGTCCTCAGCCCCTGGGCCGTGAAGCGCCTTGATGAATTCGGCGGCGACATCCGCAAGTTCAAGGTCATCAAGCGCTTCCCCAGCGTGCTCAAGCAGATTGGTGTGGCCAAGACCGAGCCGGGCGACGAGAACAACCAGGACATCAGCTCCCTCGTCGGCAAGGTCGACATCCGCAAGCTAGAGACCTACGCGCAAGACGACCCCGACGCCTACAGCTACTCCGGCGGCCTGTGTCTGGCCAACCAGGGCCTGCTGGAGTTCGTCGAGATGTTCAAGGCGCCGATCAAGGTGCTGCACCCGCTGCTGACCGCCACGCAGGAGGGCAACTACAAGGGTACCGAGGGCTTCGGCGCGATTCCCTTCGACGGCATCGTGCTGGCGCACAGCAACGAGAGCGAGTGGAAGACCTTCCGCAACAACAAGAACAACGAGGCCTTCCTCGACCGCGTCTACATCGTCAAGGTGCCCTACTGCCTGCGCGTCAGCGAAGAGGTCAAGATCTACGAGAAGCTGATCCGCGGCTCCTCGCTGGCCGAAGCCAAGTGCGCGCCCGGCACGCTGAAGATGATGAGCCAGTTCGCGGTGCTGACGCGGCTGAAGGAGCCCGAGAACTCGTCGCTGTATTCCAAGATGCAGATCTATGACGGCGAGAACCTCAAGGACACCGACCCGCGCGCCAAGAGCTACCAGGAGTACCGCGACTACGCCGGCGTCGATGAAGGCATGAGCGGCATCAGTACGCGGTTTGCGTACAAGATCATCTCCAAGGTCTTCAACTTCGACTCCGCGGAAGTGGCCGCCAACCCCGTGCACCTGATGTACGTGCTGGAGCAGCAGATCGAGCGCGAGCAGTTCCCCAAGGAGCTGGAAGAAAAGTACGTCGGCTACATCAAGGAGCAGCTGTCGCCGCGCTATGCCGAGTTCATCGGCAAGGAGATCCAGACCGCGTATCTCGAGAGCTACAGCGAGTACGGCCAGAACATCTTCGACCGCTACGTGACCTATGCCGACTACTGGATCCAGGACCAGGAGTACCGCGACACCGACACCGGCGAGGTTTTCGACCGCGTGGCGTTGAACGCCGAGCTGGAGAAGATCGAGAAGCCGGCGGGCATCTCCAACCCCAAGGACTTCCGCAACGAGATCGTCAACTTCGTGCTGCGCGCGCGCGCCAACAACGCGGGCAAGAACCCGCTGTGGACCAGCTACGAGAAGCTGCGCACCGTCATCGAGAAGAAGATGTTCTCCAACACCGAGGAGCTGCTGCCCGTCATCAGCTTCAATGCCAAGGCCAGTGCCGAGGACGCCAAGAAGCACGAGAATTTCGTGCAACGCATGGTGGACAAGGGCTACACGGCTAAACAGGTGCGGCTGTTGTGCGAGTGGTACTTGAGGGTCCGCAAGAGTTCCTGAAGTCAAAAAGGCAACCACAGAGACACGGAGGCACAGAGGAAATGCGTGAGGCCTTCGTCTTCTCTGTGGCTCTGTGCCTCAGTGGTTGCATTTCCTGAGCGCCCGCGACATGTCACTCCAGCAAATCATCGATAGACGGCTGTCGGGCAAGAACAAGTCCATCGGCAACCGCGAGCGCTTCCTGCGCCGCCACAAGGACCAGATCCGCGAGGCGGTCAAGCGCGCGGTGGACGGCCGCGGCATCCGCGACATGGAGCGCGGCGAGGATGTGCACATCCCGAAAAAGGACCTCAGCGAACCGGTCTTCGGCCACGGCGACGGCGGCGTGCGCGAGGTCGTTCGGCCGGGCAACCAGGAGTATGTGAAGGGCGACCGCATCGCCAAGCCCAAAGGTGGGCAAGGCGGACAGGGCGGCGGCGGCGAGGCCAGTGACCAAGGCGAAGGTGAGGACGACTTCGTCTTCCACCTCACCAAGGAAGAGTTCATGCAGGTCTTCTTCGACGACCTGGCCCTGCCCAACCTGGCCCGCACCACGCTGGCCGATACGCCGGAGTGGCGCAGCCAGCGCGCCGGCTTCGTCTCCGACGGCACGCCCACCAACCTGCACGTGGTGCGCTCGATGCGCGGTGCCCTGGGCCGGCGCATCGCGCTGGGCATGGACAAGCGCCGCGAGCTGCACGAGCTTGAGGCCCGCGAGCAGGAGCTGCTCAAGGAAGACCGCCCCGAGACAACGCGCCTGCTGGCAGAGACGCGCGAACGCATCCAGCACCTGCGCGAGCGCCTCAAGGCCATCCCCTTCCTCGACCCCATCGACCTGCGCTTTCGCGCTCGCACGCGCATCCCGGTGCCGACGACGCGTGCCGTCATGTTCTGCCTGATGGATGTGTCCGGCTCCATGGACGAAGGCCGCAAGGATCTCGCCAAACGCTTCTTCATCCTGCTCTACCTGTTCCTGACGCGGCACTACGAAAAGATCGACGTCGTCTTCATCCGCCACCACACCCAGGCCCAGGAGGTCGACGAGCAGAACTTCTTCCACGCCACCGAGACCGGCGGCACCGTCGTCTCCAGCGCCCTGGTGCTGATGGAGCAGATCATCAAGGAGCGCTACTCGCCGACCGAGTGGAACATCTACGGTGCCCAGGCCAGCGACGGTGACAACTGGCACCACGACAGCGGCCGCTGCCGCGAGCTGCTGGCCGACAAGCTGCTGCCGCTGTGCCGCTACTTCGCCTATGTGCAGGTGGCCGAGCCCGAACAGAACCTCTGGGAGGAATACCAGAAGCTCGCCGACGACGCCCGTCACTTCGCGATGCGCAAGGCGGTCGAGGCCTCGCAGATCTACCCGGTCTTCCGCGAGTTGTTCAAGAAGGAAGGAGTGGCCGCATGAGTTCGCTGGAGAACCGCCGCCAGCCCGGGCGCGTCGCCAAGCCGCCGCCGGGCATGCCCGAACGCCGCCAACACGATCCGCTGCGCCAGATGCGCCCGCTGGAGCGTCGGCCCACGCAGCCCCTGCCCTCGCCCAACGACTGGACCTTCGACCTGATCGACGAGTACCACGCCGTCATCAAGGACACCGCCGCACGCTTCGGCCTCGACAGCTATGCCAACCAGCTCGAGGTCATCACCGCCGAGCAGATGATGGATGCCTATGCCTCCGTGGGCATGCCGGTCAACTACCGGCACTGGAGCTACGGCAAGGAGTTCATCAGCACCGAGCGCAACTACAAGCGCGGCCAGATGGGCCTGGCCTACGAGATCGTCATCAACTCCGACCCCTGCATTGCCTACCTGATGGAGGAGAACACGTTGGCCATGCAGGCCCTGGTCATCGCCCACGCCTGCTACGGCCACAACAGCTTCTTCAAGGGCAACTACCTGTTCCGCATGTGGACGGACGCCTCGTCCATCATCGACTACCTCGTCTACGCCAAGAACTACGTCGCCGATTGCGAAGAACGCCACGGCCTGGACGCCGTCGAGACCCTGCTCGACTCCTGCCACGCCCTCATGAACCATGGCGTGGACCGCTACCGCCGCCCTGCCAAGCTGTCGCTGGCTGAAGAGCGCGCCCGCCTGAAGGACCGCGAGCAGCATGCGCAGTCGCAGGTCAACGACCTCTGGCGCACCCTGCCCAGGAAGGCCGACCGCCCCGACGAAGCCGCCGAGAGCCGGCGCTTTCCCGACGAGCCGCAGGAGAACCTGCTGTACTTCATCGAGAAGAACGCGCCGCTGCTGGAGCCCTGGCAGCGCGAGGTCGTGCGCATCGTGCGCAAGATCGCGCAGTACTTCTACCCACAGCGCCAGACCCAGGTCATGAACGAAGGCTGGGCCACCTTCTGGCACCACCGGCTGCTCAACCAGATGTATGACGACGGGTATCTGAGCGACGGCATGATGATCGAGTGGCTCAAGTCCCACACCAACGTCGTCTACCAGCACCCGGGCGCCAACCTCAACCCGTATGCGCTGGGTTTCGCGATGTACACCGACATCAAGCGCATCTGCGAGAACCCGACCGACGAAGACCGCGACTGGTTCCCCGACATCGCCGGCAGCGACTGGCTGCCCACGCTCGACCATGCGATGCGCAACTTCAAGGACGAGAGCTTCATCGGCCAGTACCTGAGCCCGAAGATCATGCGCGACTTCCGCCTCTTCTCCATCCTCGACGACGAGGCCAAGAGCGAGTACGAGATCTCAGCCATCCACGACGAGGGCGGCTACCGCCACGTCCGCCAGGCTTTGTCGCGCCAGTACGACCTGTCCACGCGCGAGCCCAACATCCAGGTCTGGAACGTCAACCTGCGCGGCGACCGGTCCCTGACGCTGCGCCATGTGCAGCACCTGAACCGCCCGCTGCACGACAACGCGCAGGACGTGCTCAAGCACGTCGGCCGGCTGTGGGGTTTTGGCGTGCAACTCGAAAGTGTCAACACCCGTGGCGATGTGACGCGGCGCTGGAGCGTGCCGGCGCAGGCCTTGTGAAGGATCGCGGGCGTGGCGTTCAGGACGCCAGCTTCAGCCCCACGATGCCCGCCACGATCAGGCCCAGGCTGACCAGCCGGCCGGGGCTGGCAAGCTCGCCGAACAGCACGATGCCCAGGATCGCCGTGCCGACCGCGCCAACGCCCACCCAGACGGCGTAGGCCGTGCCCACGGGCAGCGTCTTCATCGCCATGCCGAGCAGGCCGACACTGAGGACCATCGCGGTCACGGTCAGCGCCGTGGCCACAGGGCGCGTGAAACCTTCGGTGTACTTCAGGCCGATGGCCCAGCCGACTTCGAAAAGGCCCGCAACGATGAGCAGCAGCCAAGCCATGGTTTGAATGCGGGAGTGACGTTGGCGGCGATTCTGCCGGCCCTCGCCGCGCTTTTGCCAGGGTCAATCAGCTGCGCCAGCATGCGGCTGGCGACGTTTGGGCCGCTTGGCTACTGCAGCAACGACTCGAACAGCGCGAATCGGCCTGGCGGGGTCAGCGTCAGCACGCGCGAATCCTTGGCCCTCGACAACCATCCCCGACCAACCATCGCGCTCAGCCACGCCACCGCCAGCGGCCCGGCAAAGTGGTCGCGGCGTTCGGACCAGTCCACGCAGTCGTAGAGCGCGCCGCCGGTCGTGCTGATGCCATCTGGCGTCAATTCAGCCAAAGCCGTCCGGCCTTGATCGCCGAGTTCGTAGTGCCCGTCCGGCGCAACCTTCACCCAACCCTTGGCAAGCAGGCTGTCACGCCACTGCACACCCAGTTCGCCGGCCAGGTGGCCATAGCAACTGCGCGCATGCCGCAGCCCCCGCATCTCCGGCTTCTGCCAGCGGCGCGCAGCGGCAGCCGGCTCGGTATCGCGCCCGTCAGCCACGCGCAGCAGCGCTTCCAGCGCATGCGCCACGTCGCCATCGGCCAGCCCGAAGTAGCGATGCCGCCCCTGCTGACGAACCAGAGCCAGGCCTTCGTCGACGAGGAGCTTCAAGTGAGCAGACATCGTCGGCGCGGTCACACCCGCATGCGCGGCCAGTTCGCCTGCCGTGTGCAGCCGGCCATCCAGCAGCCGCGACAGCACGCGCGCCCGTGTCGGGTCGGCAATCGCAGCGGCGACGCGGGCCAGGCGGGGTTCGTTCATCGGGGAACCTCGGCCCGATCAATCAGGCCGTAGTCACGCACGACGTGGGCGACCCGCAGCCGGTAGTCGGCAAACAAGCCGCCCTGCCCGGCTGCCTGCGCCTGGCGGTGCCGCTCCAGCTCGCGCCAGCCGCGCACGGCGTCTTCATCGCGCCAGAAGGACAGCGACAAGAGCTTGTCCGGGTTGTGAAGGCTTTGGAAGCGCTCCACCGAGATGAACCCATCCATCTGCTCCAGCAGCGGCTTGAGCGCGGCGGCGTGGTCAAGATAGGCCTGGCGCCCATCGGCCGTGGGCTGGACTTCGAAGATGACCGCGATCATGGCTGCACATCCTCGCAAAAACGGCGCTCCTCGCGCAGGATGAATCTCTCTCGCTGCGCGAACTCGAAGTTGGCCCGGGCCTCCGGGTCGGCCTTCAATCGAGCGCGATACGCCTCGTATTCGGCCAGCGAGTCGAACCCCACCAGCCCCCAGGCCTCGTGGTTCGTACCTTCCCACGGCAGCCAGTAGCCCAGCAGCCGGCCGCCCAGGCGCGGAATGATGCGGCCCCAGTTCTGCGCGTACTCGCGAAAGGCCTCGCGCTGCGGCGGGTCGATGTCATAGCGGATGAAGCAGGTGATGGCGGGCATGGCGGCGGTCCTTCGTGGCAATGGACCGCACTGTGCCCCGCCATCGCAGGGTGATGCTTAGGCGCGCAACGAAGCATCGAGGCAGGTGACCGACGCCTGATTGAGCTGCTACTGGCGGCGGCTGACGTTCGCGCCGCTCACCGCCAGGCCTTCACGAGCTGGCGCATCGCCTCGGCATGCACGGCGGACAGATCGTCCGTCGCTGCCGTGGAATCCGACTGCAGCGCCACCACCACCCACGGCGAGCGCCCACCCGGCGGGAACACCAGCGCCACGTCGTTGACCGCGCCGCGATAGCCCGTGCCGGTCTTGTCGATGACGCGCCAGCCGGCGTCGGGCACACCGGCGCGCAGCCGCTTCAAGCCCGTACGGGAGGCCTGCAGGTCGGCCCACAGCCGCGCCTGGTTCGCCCGCGCCAGGCCGCTGCCCAGCAGCAGGCGCTGCAGCGTCCCGGCAAACGCGCGCGGCGTGCTGGTGTCGCGCGGGTCGCCGGGCGCGTTCTCGTTGAGCGCAAGCTCCCAGCGGTCCAGGCGCGTGACCGCGTCGCCCTGCTCGCGCAGCCACGCCGTCAAGCCGGCCGGCGTATCGCAGCAATGGCGCAGCAGCACATTGGCGCAGGGGTTGTCGCTTTCCACGACGATGCCCTGCACCAGCTCGGCCAGCGTCGCGCTGCCCCGCAGCAGCAGGCGGTCGAAAGCCGGCGAATGCGGCACGCGTTCGCTCTCACGCAGCGGCACCGCATCGTTCCAATGCCAGCGCCCCGCCTCCACGCCATGGGCCACGCGGGCGCCCAGCAGGATCTTGAAGGTCGACGCCATCGCCATGCGCTCGTCGGCGCGGTGGCCCAGCGTGCGGCCGTTGCCGGTGTCGATGGCGAAGAAGCCCAGGCGGCCCTGCACGCGGCGCTCCAGCACGGTGAAGTTGGGCTGCGCTACAGCGAGGGCGGGCGTTGCCAGTGGCGTGACGGCCAGGCCCGCGATGAGCGAAAGGTGGGTGCGGCGTTGCATGCGCCGCATTCTGGCGGAGGCGGCGCTGACTTTGCGCACCATCGGCTCGCCCCACTGGCGGAACCAGCTCTCGGCAGGCGGCTGCAGCGGGTGAATGGCGCCGTCCTGAGAAACACAGCTAGCGCGGCAGCAGCACCTGCCGGGCCAGCGAGAACGTGGCACGCTCGACCGGCGCGCCCGTGTCCGGCTGGCCGCCGCCCACGCTGAGGCCGTAGCTGCCGGGCATGACCTGGCGCACGCCGTCGCGGTCCACGAAGCTGAGGTCTCGCGCATCCAGCCGCCAGCTCAGCTCGCGGCGTTCGCCGGCCTT
Source organism: Roseateles sp. (assembly GCF_052436255.1). GTDB lineage: Bacteria > Pseudomonadota > Gammaproteobacteria > Burkholderiales > Burkholderiaceae_C > Pelomonas. Next base: position 14,409 of record NZ_JBQVNP010000050.1, read on the forward strand.
GAGGTGCAGGCGTTGCACGCCGCGCAGCGCCAGGCGCGGGCCGCCCTCGAAGCGCGGTGGCACGAGGTAGAGCTGCGCCACCTCGTCGCCGTCGCGCGTGCTGGTGTTGGTGATGGCCGTGCGCACCTCGAGGCTGGGCGCCTTGCCGTCGTCGTTCACTTCCACCGTGACGCGTTCGTAGCGGAAGCTCGAATAGCTCAGCCCATGGCCGAAGGGGTACACCACCGGCTTGCCGAAGAAGCGGTAAGTGCGGCCGGCCATGCGGTAGTCGTCGAAGGGTGGCAGGTCGTCCGCGCTGCGATAGAAGGTCACTGGCAACCGCCCCGCCGGGTTGGCCGCGCCGCCGAGCACCTGGGCGATGGCCTGGCCGCCGCCCTCGCCCGGGTACCAGGCCTGCAGCACGGCCGCCGCGTTGGCGTGGGCCCAGGACAGGTCGATGGCGCTGCCGCTGAGGTTCACCACCACCAGCGGCTTGCCCAGTTGCGCAGCGGCCTGCAGGTAGGCGCGCTGATCGGCCGGTAGGTCGAGCTTCGTGCGGTCGCCGCCGGAGAAACCGTCGATCTTGACCGGCATCTCCTCGCCTTCCAGGTCGGAGGTCAGCCCGACAACGACGACGATCACATCGGCACCCTGCACGCCGGCGCGCAAGTCGGCCAAGGGCTGGCGCGACACGCGCTTCCACACCATGCCGGGTGGTGCCCCGGCGCCGGACTCGGTCTCGAACTGCACGGCGTAGCGCTGGCCCTTCTGCAGATCCACCTGCGCCAAGGCTACAGGCTCGGCCCAGCGCGTGGGGCGCTTGGCCAGGGCGACATCCCGTCCGGCGACGCGCACATGCCCCTTCACGCCCGCGATGCCGAGCCGGTAGCTGCCGGTCTCGGGCGCGACGACAAAGCCGGTCCAGACGGTGCGCGTCACGTCACCGGCCTCGGCAAACTGCCCCGCACGCGACTCGAGCTGTGCCACGCCGTGGCTCGCAAAGGCCTTGGCCTGGAAGCGGCGCTTGCCCACGTCCGGGGGCGAGCCTGGTTTGAGATTGAAGTAGCTCGCCCGCAGCCCGGCGCTACCGTCGGGCGCGACGAAGGCGCTGGCCGGCACCGGGTCGCCATCGGTGATCGACGGGCCGAACGGCACCAGCATGACTGCAGCCGCACTGAACTGCTGGCGCAGGCCTTCGACAACCGTCTGCGTCGGCCCGGTCTGGCCCGACGAATAGTTGCCGCGCATCACGCGCCGCGCATCCGCCAGCGGGCCGACGACGGCAATGCGCGCCGACGCCTTCAGCGGCAGCACGCCGTCGTTCTTCAGCAGCACCAGGCTCTCGATGGCCGATCGCAGCGCGAGCGCGCGGTGCTCGGGCGCGTTGATCGCCTGGGCGGCGGGCAAGCTGCGCTCCGCCAGGCCCGGCAGGTCGCCATTGCGCAGCCGGGCCGAGAACAGGCGCACCAGTGCCGTGTCGATGTCGGCCTCGCGGATGTAGCCGCGCGCCAGCGCCTGCTTGTAGCGCTCGCCCAGGCCGGGTGTATGGGACAGCGTGGCGCCATTGCATTCGTTGTCGACGCCGGCCTTCAGCGCCGCGGCCGCGCCGGCGGGCGCGTCCGGCGCGTACTTGTGGTGGGCGTGGATGTCCACCACGGCGTCGCAGTCCGACACCACATAGCCCTTGAACTGCCAGTCCTCGCGCAGTGTCTTCACCAGCAGGTTGTGGCTGGCGCAGGCCGGCTCGCCGTTGACGCGGTTGTAGGCACACATGATGGAGCCGGCCTGGGCGTCGACCATGGTCGCGCGGAAAGCGGGCAGGTAGGTGTCTTCCAGGTCCTGCGCCGAGACCCACACGTCCACCGAATGCCGCGTGGACTCCGGCCCGCTGTGCACGGCGAAATGCTTCGGCGCGGCGGTGACGAGCGGCCGCGCCGGATCCGGCCCCTGCATGCCGTGCACGAAGGCCTTGCCGAGCTGGGCGCTCAGGAAGGGGTCTTCGCCATAGGTCTCCTGGCCACGGCCCCAGCGCGGGTCGCGAAAGATGTTGATGTTGGGCGACCAGGTGTTGAGCGCTCCGCCGATGCGGTTCGGGTTGGGCTTGTGGCGCCCCAGCGCGTAGACGGCCCGCACCTCGGTGCTGATGGCGGCCGCCACGTCATGCACCAGCTGGTCGTTGAAGCTCGCGGCCAGACCCACGGGCTGCGGGAAGTTGGTCGTCGCGCCCGGGCCAAACGCGCCGTGCAGCGACTCCGTCCACCAGTTATAGGCCGGGATGCCCAGGCGCGGGATGCCCGGAGCGCCGTTGAGCAGCTGCTCCACCTTCTCGTCGAGCGTCAGCTTGGACACGATCTGGCGTGCCTGCTTGTCGGCCTCGGGCAGCGGACTGGCGGCGCCAATGCCGCTGGCGGCCAGGCCCCAGGCTAGGCAAACGATGGAAAGCTTCTTCAACGCTGCCTCCGATTCTGTGGTTGCGCATGATTGTCTGGTAGCGCAATCAATCGGTACGTGCTTTTCCCTGATTGACGTCCCGCCACGCCTTCAGAAAAACGGCTGGATGCCCATCAAAATGGGGTAGATCAAGGGTGATGAACTCAACCGTGTGACCGATACCAGAATCGGTATCCGGTTTGTCGACGCGAAGATCAGCCTGGCTTGACGCGGTGGACGGCGCAGAGCTTGTTGCCGTCCGGGTCGCGCACATAGCTCAGGTGCATGGCGCCGAGCGAGCCTTCACGCAGGCCAGGGGGCTCTTCGATGGACTGGCCGCCGTGCGCCACCGCCACGTCGTGGAAGGCCTTCACCTGCTCGGCCGACTCGCACTTGAAGCCGATGGTGCCGCCATTGGCGTGGCAGGCCGGCTCGCCGTTGATGGGCTGGCTGATGCCGAAGCTGTTGCCAGCGTGGCGATAGAACACGCGCTGGTGGCCCGACGGCGCCGGGTTCCGTATGCCCTCGGGCGCGCCCAGCACGGCCAGCACCGCGTCGTAAAAGCGCTTGCTGCGCTCGATGTCATTGCTGCCGACCATGATGTGGTTGAACATGGGTGTCTCCGCAGTGGGTGTTGGAAAGCGGGCGATTGTGGCCAAAGACCGTTGACTGCGCCGAGCAAGGCCCTGTGCCGGGCGCGCACCACAAGCCCGGCCATGCACGCTGGCCCGCTCGCCAGCCACCAGTCGCTGACCGTCCTGGTGGTCGACGCCCGACGCATTTCCTGAACCCTGCCAAGTCCTCTCAACCCGCAAATATCTTCCCCGGATTGAATATCCCCGCCGGGTCCAGCGCCGCCTTCACCGCCCGCATCACCGCCACGGCCTCAACGCCCGCCTCGTCCACCAGAAACCCCTGCTTGTGCAGCCCGATCCCGTGCTCGCCCGTGCAGGTGCCCTCAAGCAGCAGAGCCCGCGCCACCATCTGCGCGCTCAGGCGCTCGGCAGTGGCCAGCTCCGCCGGATCGACCGGGTCCAGCAGATAGGCCATGTGGAAGTTGCCGTCGCCCACGTGGCCAACGATGAAGTAGGGCAGGCCGGCGGCTTGGACCTCGGCGATCGAGGCGTTGATGTTTTCGGCCAGGCGCGAGATGGGCACGCAGGTGTCGGTCGTGATCGCCCGGCAACCGGGGCGCATCTGCAGGCCTGACAGGTAGGCGTGGTGCCGTGCCGTCCACAGCCGCGTGCGGGCCTCGGGCGTGGTGGCCCATTCAAACGCCTCACCGCCAAAGTCCGCCGCCACGGCCTGCACGGTCGCCGCCTGTTCGGCCACGCCGGCTTCGCTGCCGTGGAACTCCATCAGCAGCATGGGCGCTTCCTTCAGGCCGAGTTTGTCGTGCGCATTGACGGCCTTGATGGCGTTGGCGTCCAGCAGCTCGCAGCGGGCAATCGGCACGCCGATCTGGATGACCTGCATGGCCGTGCGCACGGCGGCGTCGATGCTGGGGAAGAAGCACACCGCCGCCGACACGGCTTCGGGCAGGGGGTGCACCTTGACGGTCAGCTCGGTGATGACGCCCAGCGTGCCTTCGCTGCCGATGAGAAGGCGCGTCAGGTCATAGCCGGCGCTGCTCTTCCTGGCGCGCGAGCCGGTGCGCACGACCTTCCCGCTGGCCGCCACGAAGCGCAGGGCCAGCACGTTGTCGCGCATGGTGCCGTAGCGCACGGCGTTGGTGCCGCTGGCGCGCGTGGCGGCCATGCCGCCGAGACTGGCGTCGGCGCCCGGGTCGATGGGGAAGAACAGGCCTTCGTGCCTGAGCGCCTCGTTCAGCGCCTTGCGCGTGACGCCAGGCTGCACGGTCACCGTCAGGTCCTCGGCGTCGACACGCAGGATGCGGTTCATGCGCGACACGTCCAGGCTGATGCCGCCCTGCACGGCCAGCAAGTGACCCTCCAGCGACGAGCCTGCGCCATAGGGAATGACGGGCACGCGGTGCGCAGCGCATAGCGCCACGACGTGGGCCACCTCAGCCTCGCTCGCGGCAAAGACGACGGCTTGCGGCGGCGGCACGTCAAACACCGATTCATCCCGACCATGCTGTTCGCGCACGGCCAGCGCGGTGGAGCAGCGCTCGGCAAATCCGGCCTTGAGCGCGTCCAGCAATACGGCCGGCAGGGGCGCGGCAGGGGGGAAGTGGTCGGGCGCGTTCATGGTCGGCTCCAGCAGCGAAACAAGATTGTGTTGCAGTGGCCGCACCATAGTGACAGCATGGGGGCACGGCTTTCGGGAGACCCGCATGGACCCCACCCTGACCTGGCTGTTGCTGATCGTCGCCGCGATCCTCATCGTGCTCGCCGCAGTGCCCCTGGACATGATCGTCGCCCGCTGGCGCGAGCTGTTCATCGGCACCCCCCGGCCCGACCAACCGCCGCCTCTGAAGATGGCGGCGCATGACCCGACCCAGGAGGTCTGAAGCGGCAGTTGAGCACAATGCCGGCTCCACAGCTGGCATTGAGAACTCATGGGCAACCGCCTTTCCCAGATCGCCACCCGCACCGGCGATGACGGCACCACCGGCCTGTCCGATGGCAGCCGAGTACCCAAGGACCACCTGCGCGTGCAGGCCATGGGCGACGTCGACGAGCTGAACTCCAACCTCGGCCTGCTGCTGGCCGAGCCGCTGCCCGACGACGTCCGCGACCTCATCGTCACCATCCAGCACGAGCTGTTCAACCTGGGCGGCGAGTTGTCGTGGCCGGGCGGAGAACTACTGAAGGACGCCGCCGTGCTGCGCCTGGACGAGGCACTGGCGCACTACAACGAGCATCTGCCGCGGCTCAAGGAATTCATCCTGCCGGCCGGCACGCGCAGCGCGGCGATAGCCCATGTCTGCCGCACGATCGCCCGCCGTGCCGAGCGCACGGTCATCATGCTGGCGGCCACCGAACAGATCCGCGCCGCACCGCGCCAGTACCTGAACCGGCTGTCGGACCTGCTTTTCGTGCTGGCCCGGGTGCTCAACCGCGCCAACCTCGATGGGCTAGGTGGGGATGATGTCTATTGGCAGAGCGAGCGCATGAAGCGGCTCGACGCCACCGACTGACGTTTCACCCTGGACAAGCTCATGCAAATCACCGGTCAGTGCCACTGCGGCAAGATCCATTTCACGGCGACAGCCGACCCTGCCAAGGTGCTGGTCTGCCACTGCGCGGACTGCCAGGTCATATCGGGCGGCCCGTTCCGCGCCGTCCTGCCCGTCCCCATCGAGCAGGTCGAGCTGCATGGCTTGCCCAAGCAGTATGTGAAGATGGCCGCCAGCGGGAACCGGCGTGCACAGGCCTTCTGCGCCGACTGTGGCACGCAGCTCTTCGCCACCGAGGCGGATGAGCCCAGGACGCTCAACTTCCGGCTGGGCTGCATCAACGAACGCGCCCAGCTCAAGCCGTCTGTACAGGTCTGGCAGCAGTCGGCCATGCCGTGGCTGGCCGAGCTTGATGGCATTCCCGCGCACATGCGCGGGCGCGACAGCCCATTGGCTGCAAGCACGGCCGACTGATTCGCGCCTGGCGGTTCAGCGCCTGCGGCCGCCCCAGAGTCGCCAGGCCAGCCAGGCCCAGCGCAGCCCTCGCCAGAGCCGGCCGCGCCGGCCTTTTCCTGCCGTGACGAAGAAGGTCGCCGCGCCGCCCGCTGCCGCCAGCACGATGGGGTTGGACAGCACATTGCGCCAGGCCCGCAGGCGCAGCACCCAGTCGTCGGCACGCTCGCCCAGTTCGTCGATGGCCAGCGTGGCCTGGCCGCGCAACAGCTGCGAGGCGAGCAGCAAATCGGCCTTGCGCCGGGCGCGCAGCGCGGGGTCGGTCGGGATGCTGGAGATCATGGCCCGGGCTGGCGCCGCAATGCATCGGCGTCCTGCCGCAGTTCACCGATGCTGCTTTGGAACAGGCTGGCGGGCAGATCGATCAGCCGCTTGACCTTGAGCACCGCGAACGTCGCAGCAGCGACCAGCGCGACAGTGCCGCCACCCAGCGCCAACAGGCGGTGGCTGTCCCACAGCGCCACGGTGACGAGCAGCAGAAGCATCAGCACGCCAAAGCCCGCCAGCAGCGCGGCCAGCACGGCCCACAGCAGCAATCCGGCAATACGTTCCTTCTCTTCCTGCGCCTCGATGGCGAACAACTCGAGCCGGATGCGGCCCAGCGTCAATAGCGAAGCACCGAGCCGCCGCAGCGGCGCGGAGACGGGTTCCTTGGCGTCGCTCAAATGACCCGCCGCCTCAACGGCGGCCGATCAGCACGCCCAGCGCCAGCCCGATGGCGGCAGCGGCGCCGATGGCCTGCCACGGCTTGGCATGCACATAGTCATCGGTCGCGATGGCCGCGTCCTTGGCGCGTTGAACGGCCTCGTGCTGGGCGTCCAGCAGCTTCTCCTTGGCACCGGACAAGCGCTCCTCGATGCGGGCCCGCAAGGCCTTGACCTCGCCGTCGGCCTTGTTGGTGGTGGCCGTCATCAGCGCGTCGATGTCGGTCATCACTGCACGGAAATCTGAAGCCAGCTTTTCCTTGGCTTGGGTGGTATCACTCATCAATAACTCCTCGGGGTGGATCAGACGCGGTCGAGCCTAACTCGATTGACCGTCAACGCAAAAGACCCGAGTGAAATGACGCGCGCTTGTCCTACAAAGCCGCCACGGCCTGCCTCAGACGCTGCGCATAGGCCTGGCGCAAGGCTGGTGGTGCAAGAACGTCTACTTGGCCCGCATGGCGCAGCAAGTCCATCAGCAGTTCGGTGTCATCGACGTAAGGCAGGCGCAGTCGCCAGCGGCCGTCGGGCAGGAAATCGCTGCGCTGGGCGGGGTGCCATTCCTCGCGCGATACCCAAGCGGCGGCCTCGGCGCTGAAGACGAGTTCGGCCTCGCGCGGCGTGCCGCCTGCAAAAATGCCGTAGCCCTGGTCCAGCTCCGCCTCCAGCTCGGCCAGCGAAACCGGCTTGGCCGTCGTGTCCAACAGCGTCGCGGCCTCGATGCCGTCGAGCGCAAAGCGGCGGTAGGCGTCGCTGGCGTGGCACCAGGCGTCGAGGTACCAGGCATGGCGGTGATGGACGAGACGCTGCGGCGAGACTTCGCGGTCACTGCCGGCGCCATCGCGTTTCTTGCGGTAGCGGATAGCCAGCCGCTTGCGCTTGACGACGGCGCTGCCGACAGTCTCGAAACTGTCGCTGGCCATGCGCCGGCGCGCCGTACCGATGAGCTTGACGCGACGCCTCAACTCATCGGCCTCGGCCGTGTCCACGCCGAGCATGCCGGTGATCTTGTCGAACATCGGCTGCAGGTGACGACCGACCACGCCCTGTTCGTCCAGACCCGCCAGCATCTGCTGCATGGTCAGCAGCGCATGCAGTTCAGCCTCGTTGAACCAGACGCCGGGCAGCTCGTGGCGGCCACCGCGCGATTGCTGGCCGAAACGGTAGCCGTTGTCGCCAGCGTCGTATTCGATGGGCGCATCCAGTCGCTCGCGCAGGTAGGCCAGGTCGCGCTTGAGCGTCGCCGGCGACACCTCCAGCGCCTCGATCAGCTCGGCAAAAGACACGCAGCCGCGAGAGCGGATCAGGTGCTCGATCTTGTAGAAGCGTTCGGTGCGGTCCATGGCGGTGAGCGGAGCTGAAAATATATACAGTTGTTTTTGCGCTGGATCATCTTATGAGCTACCAGGCTCAGAGACTGCTGCCAAGGCCCGCAACCACGGCGTGCCTCTCACTCCCAGGAGCCCGACATGCAAGCCGTTCTCAATCGCCAGATCGCCACCCGCCCCGCCCTGGTCCAATTCGACCTCGGACTGATCGACGCCCCCACTGCGGTGAGCGCCCATGAGCGCACCGGCCTGGCCCTGGGCCGCGACTACGCCCTGCATGGCCTGACCCCTCCCATCGCTCACCTCTACCCGCAGTCGCCGCTGCAGCGCGGCTGGCTGGCGGCCCGCGGCCGCCCCGTGCGCACGCCGGCCAGCCCGCAGGTCGAGCGGTGGCTGGCCCTGCGCACCCATGCCTGGGCGCGCGGCCGCAGCTTCGAGGACATCCAGCTGACGCCGCATCACCTGGCCCAGCTCGACACCACACACTGCCCCATCACCCGCGATCTGCTCGGCGACGACAGCCGCAGCATCGACCGCGTGCGTGACGACGCTGGCTATGCGGCCGGCAACCTGGCGGTCATGAGCCGGCGCGCCAACCGGGCCAAGGGTCAACGAGGCCATCAGGCCCTGGGGGACATGGCCGCCAGCTGCGCCGCCGGCCCCATCACCCGCATCGGCGGCCTGACCCAGGCCGACTGGGAGCGCCTGGCCGTGTTGAGCAGCTTCGTCACGCCGCTCAGCCACGAAGACGCGGCGCAGATCCCGCTGCGCGTGCTGCCGCCCAACCGCCTGCGTCTGTTCAACCCCATCCAGGCCCTGCAAGCCCTGGTCACCCGCCAGCTGGCCACGCCGGGCTGGAGCGCCCGCCTGAGCCGCCTCGAAGCCTTGCTGCCTACCGATGCGTTGCGCAGCGACTTCAACCGCTTCCTGCTCGCGCTGGCGCCACGCGTGCTGGCTGCCAACGAGCTGCAGGAACCCCACCAGATCCGCTGGGCACTCGAAGACGCCTGGGCCCTGCCACTGGTGCTCAAGCGCTGGTCGCGCTTCGCGCTGCAGTTGACACCTGAGCAGGCCGAGAGCCTGGTCGAACGCGCCGCGGCCAAGAAGCTCTGCCCGGTGCATATCCAGCGCCACGACGACGCGACCGACGGCTGGGCGCTGGCCACCGGAGGCTACGCCTGAACCCCGCGTTCGGGGGGGCCACCCTGGCCCTTCATCGTGGGGTCATGACGGCTGACGAGAGTGGTGCCCGTCGCCGTCCATCGTCCACGTGACCACCCTCATGATCAAGACCATCCTCTCACTCTTCCTGGCTGCTGCCGCCCTGCCATCACAGGCACTCGTCGTCACGCAGTGGAACTTCAATTCCGTCGTTGCCGACAACAGCCTCAGCACCGGCAGCCTGTCGCCCAGTGTCGGCAGCGGCACGCTGAGCCTGCTCGGCGGCGTCACCGGCGCCTTCGGCAGCGGCTCGGCCAACGGCGGCTCCTCCGACCCGGCGACCGTCGACGACACCGCTCTGCAGACCACCGGCTACCGCGCTCAGGGCGTTGGCGACAACACGGCCGGAGTGAGGTTCGACGTCAGCACGCTCGGCTTGCAGGGCATCAGCCTGAGCTATGACCTGCGCCACAGCAATACCTCGGCACGCCATGAGCGCGTGCAGTACACGCTGGATGGCAGCACGTTCAACGACATCGCCTTGTTCACCGCTGCCGCTGGCGACACCTGGTTCAACAACCGCAGCGTGGATCTCAGCGGCATTGCCGGTGCTGCCAACAACGCGAACTTCGGCTTGCGCATCGTCTCGACGTTCGCGCCCGGCACCAACAGCTACGCGGCCAGCAACTCGGGTTCAGCCTACGCCGGGACGGGCACCTGGCGCTTCGACTACGTCACTGTCTCGGCCGTCAGCGCCGTGCCGGAACCGCAGGCCTATGCACTGATGCTGTCGGGCCTGCTGGCCATCGGCTTCATGGCGCTGCGCCGCCGCGGCTGATTCGAGTCGAGAAGAACAAAAGCGCCCTGCGGGGCGCTTTTTTCATGACTCCGGCCGTTCAGACCAAGGAGCGATGCAGGCGGATTTCTTCGACCCGGGCGCCACCGACTTCCGTCGTGCGGGCACTGCCCAGCTCGCGCTTGAAGCCGGCCAGCTCAAAGAACCGCAGCGCGCGCTCGTTGCGAAGGTAGCACCACAGGGTGGCCTTGGTGCAGCCCTCTTCCTGCAGCCCGTCGCGCGTCGCGTCCCACAGGGCCAGCCCCACGCCCTTGTCCCAGTGCACCGGGTCGGCAAACATGGCCCAGACCTCGCCCGTGGTGGCCGGCGTGCCCTTGTCGCGCGAGCGGTCGAAGCCAGCAAAGCCCATGATCTTGTTGTCCAGATGGGCAACGATGACCTGTGGCTCGCAGAGGTCAATGGCTTCACGCCAGAAGGCCTGGCGCTTCTGCACGGACATGGCATCCAGCGCCGCCACAGGCAGCAGGGCCTTGTAGGCATCCTGGCTGGAAGCGACGTGAATCTCGGCGATGGCCTTGGCATCGCGCAGGGTGGCGGGGCGAACCTGGATCACGGACATGGAACTCTTGAGCAATGGCACGGGGGCGAAAGGGCGCGATTGTCCTGGCCCGAGGCCATGAGCTGGGGCCTTGACAGAATTTTTTATGGGCTTCCTGCACGCGAACCCGCGACGCCTTGGATGTTGTCGCTTCCGGCCATCTCCAACTCGAAAGCCAACTCGCATGAAACCGGTCCCGGCAAGCCGGCCGGCGCTGCGGGCCTTCGGCGCGCCTTCACATGCTCAACCAGGCCGCGCCTGAGCCAGCGCAGCGGTGTGCGCTGCAGCAGCGTGAGCAGGCTGTGGTCCACCACCGCATCGCCCAGGTCGAGCGCAAAGCGGCGGCCGATCTCGGCCTGCACCTTGAGCAGCAACCCGGCCGTCACGCGGGCATCCGCCATCGCGCGGTGGGCACGGCCGTTGAAGCGCAGGTCATGGAACTGCGTCATCGCCGCCAGGCCGTGGCTCTTGGCTGCGGGCCAGAGCCGGCGCGACAGGAGCACGGTGCAGGCAAACTGATGCGCCGGGTCGGTAGCCAAACCTGCATGCTGCATCTCGGCCTGCCAGAAACCCCGGTCGAACGAGGCGTTGTGCGCGACCAGCGGGCAGCCCCGGGTGAAGCGCGCCAGCTCGCCCATGACGCTCGCCGCGTCCGGCGCACCGACCAGCATCTGGTTGCTGATGCCCGTCAAGGCCTGGATGTGCGGTGGCACCCAGGCGCCGCTGTTCATCAGGCTGGCCCAGGCGTCGACGATGACGCCGCCACGCACCAACACGGCCGCGACTTCGGTCGCGCGGCCACCGCTGGTCGGGCCCAGACCTGTCGTCTCGAAGTCAATGACGGCAATGGTTTCCATCAAGACTCCGGACTCGGGACCTGCTTGGGCGGGTGCTTGATGGCATTCAAGGCCAGCTTGCGCTCGACGGCAGCATCCAGATCCACGCCGCCATGGTCGGCAATCTGCACCAGGTACAGCAGCACGTCGGACAGCTCCTCCCCAAGGTGGCGGCGCTGGTCTTCGCTCAGGTCCAGCGACTGCTCGGGCGTCAGCCACTGGAAGATTTCCAGCAGCTCGGCGGCTTCCACCGTCATGGCCATCGCAAGGTTCTTCGGGGTCTGGTAGGGCTGCCAGCCGCGGTCGGCGGCGAACTGGCGCAGGCGGCGCTGCAGGGTAGGAATATCCATGGAGCAGTGTCTTATGTATTCCAAACAGGTTTCAAGATCTCAAGGTAGTCGTTGTAGTAGAGCGCGTGTCCGGCTGTGGACAAGATCAAAAACCTCAAGCAGCTCAAGCGCTTGGCTGCGGCATAAGCCTGTGCGCCGGGCCACTGCGCTTGCCGACGCGTTTTGGGTACAACTTGGCCGGCGCGCCTTGGCCTGTGGATATCCGCCAGGTTGTCCCGGAACCATCCACAGACTTGCACAGGGCCGTCCCGGGATGTCTTTTACGCGTACCGCGGCAAAAACGAACGGCCTTCCTGGAAGCAGCGGCTAGAGTTGCCCTCCCGAACTGACAACGTGCCGCCCCGGAGACAAGCATGAACCTTTCATTCACCCGCATTGCCGCTGTTGCTGCGGCCGTGTCGAGCGTCCTGCTGGTGGCGGGCTGCGGCGGCGGCGGCACGGCAGACACGACGCCCCGCGTCGCCATCACCTCGGTGAAGGTCTTCGGCGACAGCATTCAGGACAGCGGCACCTTTGGCTTCAAGTTCACGGTCCAGAGTCCCGACAACCTGATCTACCCCGAACGCGTGGCGGCCAGCTACGGCAAGACGCTGTGCCCCTACTACGCCGCCACCGGCGCCACCAGCTTCGCCGTCAATACCGCGACTGCCGGCTGCACCAACTACTCGATCGGCGGTGGGCGCATCACGCACACCAGCGTGCTGCCCACCAACCCGCTGAACATCGGTACCCAGATGGCTGCCTATGCGGCGGCGGGCAGCTATGGCGCGGGCGACCTGGTCATCATCGACGGTGGCGGCAATGACGCGGCCGATCTCGTCGGGGCCTATCTCAACATCCCACGTGACGGCGCCGCTGCCTACCGCGGCCTGCTCGGCACGCTGCTCACGCCCACGCAGATCGGCACCGGCCTGGGCGGGGGAGCCGCCGGCACCGCGGGCCTGGGCGCCACCTACATGACGGCCCTGGCCGACAAGTTCCATGCGTCCATCAAGGCCAGCGTGCTCGACAAGGGTGCAAAGCAGGTGGTCGTGCTGAACATCCCCGACATCACTTTCACGCCGCGTTTCCAGATGGTGCTGGACAGCATCGCCGCAGCCAGCGGCGGCGGTGCGGCAGGCACGGCAGCGCGTGCGCAATCACAGACCCTGTTCCAGGGCTGGATGACGGCCTTCAACACCCAGCTGGCTGCCAAGCTCGCTGGCAACGAGAACGTCGTCGTCATCGACTTCTACAAGGCGTTCCAGGACCAGGTCGCCACGCCGGCGCAATTCGGGCTCAGCAACGTCAAGGTGCCCGCATGCCCCGTCACCGGCGTCGGCGGCGACGGCCTGCCGAGCTACACCTTCACCACCTGCACCGCCACGGCCCTGTCCGGCGCGCCGCCGACCGGCGCGACCGGTGCCGACTGGTGGAAGACCTATGCCTTCTCCGACGGCTTCCACCCCACGCCCTATGGCCACCAGCTCACCCAGCAGCTGATCGGCAAGGCTCTGGCCACCAAGGGCTGGCTCTAAACCGCGGCACCCACACTCGGAGACAAGCTCATGAACACCCAGCTCCTTATCGGTGCCGCCGTCGCCGCCCTCTTCGCCGGCGGCAGCGCCTCGGCCCAGTCGGCCGGCAGCTTCGTCATCCATGGCGGCGCCGCCCAGGTCACGCCGCAGGTCGACAGCAGCGACCTCAGCGCACCCAGCCTGGCGGGCAGCAGGATCGACGTGAAGAAGGCCAGCGCCTTCGCTGGCGGCGTCACCTATTTCTGGACCGACAACCTCAGCTTCGAGCTCGCCGTCGCGGGCCCCTTCAAGCATGACGTCATCGGCGCGGGCACCATCGAGGGTGTCGGCAAGCTGGGCATTGTCAAGGCGGCTCCGACCACGCTGCTGGCGCAATACCGCTTTGGCGGCGCCAGCAGCAGCCTGCGCCCCTTCGTCGGCGCGGGTGTCACCTACAACCACCTCTTCAAGCCCAGAGCCACGACCGCGCTGTCGGCAATCACCGGCGGCACGGCCGGCAACCCGACCACGCTGCGCATGAAGAGCCGCGTCGGCACGACCATAGAAGTGGGCGCCGCCTACAACATCACCAGGGACTGGTCGGCCAGCCTGGCGGTCAGCAAGACCTTCATCAAGACGACGGGCAGCCTGTCGACCGGCCAGACCATCGAGACCACCCTGGACCCGGTGGCCATCAAGTTCGGCATCGGATATCGGTTCTGAGCCTGGCTGGCCTGTCATCGAGAGGGAGCCTGCGGGCTCCCTTTTTCTTGCGAGACCGGCTGCTGAGGCGTGGTCCTCCGACAGTCGAAACCATCTGCAGAGGCAACGGCGCCGACACCGGCATGAAGTGGCCGACAAACGTGACGGCCTCATCGTCGAGGCCGGCGAGGGCTGCTGCCGAGACTGAACGCGCGTGGTGCGAGGCTCGCTGTTGAGCACGGTGCTCAGGCGATGCCGACCACCTTGTGCATCTGCACCGACAGCCGCCACTGCGGATGCGCCATGCAGTAGGCCACTGCCGCCTTGGTGTGTTCGCGCTGCAGCACCGAATCCATCGGCTGCAGGAAGAAATTCTGGAAGTCCAGGCCGGCGAACCGTTCAGGCCGGGCGAGCGGCTGCGGGTAGACGAGCTTGAGCTCGTGGCCCGAGGTCAGCACCAGCGGCGCATCGGCCTTGGGGCTGACGCAGATCCAGTCGATGCCCGGGGGAGCCGCTTGCGTGCCATTGGTCTCGACGGCGACTTCGAAGCCGCGCGCGTGCAGCGCGTCGATCAGCGGGGTGTCGAGTTGCAGCAGCGGTTCGCCGCCAGTGCACACCACGTAAGGCTTCCCACGGTCAAGGGAAGCAGCCCCTGCGGCGCCGCGTGGCCAGGCCTTGGCAATCGCATCCGCCAGCGCATCGGCGTCTGCGAACTTGCCGCCGCCCTCGCCGTCCGTGCCGACGAAGTCGGTGTCGCAGAAGGTGCAGACCGCCGTCGCGCGATCCTGCTCGCGTCCGGTCCAGAGATTGCAGCCGGCAAAACGGCAGAACACCGCTGCGCGGCCGGCTTGGGCGCCCTCGCCTTGCAGCGTGTAGAAAAGTTCCTTGACGCTGTATGTCATACCGGAATCAACTCTTCGGAATCAGCCCGGCTGACGATGGCCCCCGAGCCGCGCGTCTCATACAGGTCGACGCGGTCGATCTGCGGCAGCGCGCCGCCGCCCTCACGCAGTACCCATGCAGCAATCGACGCCACGTCGCCATCGGGCAGCCCCGCGATCTCGTATAGCGGGTGGTGGTCCAGCCGCTTGAAGAGCGGGTTGAACAGGGCCTTCACATCGCCGAAGTCGACCGTCCAGCCCATCACCTGGTCCAGCGGCGCGGCCAGGTGCAGGCGCAGCGTGAAGGTGTGGCCGTGCGTGCCGGCCAGCGGATGCCCTTCAGGCGCGTGCCGCAGCCTGACGGCGCTGTCCAGCGTCATCTCCTTCCAGATGCGATAGGCCAGGCCGTTGAAGTTGGCGCCGCTGGAACCGGTCTCATAGACGGTCACCCAGCTCAGCTCCGGCAGCACGGGCTTGAGCCGGTCCCACAGCCAGGCCGAGATGCGCTCGCTGGTCGGGTTGTGCAGGCCGGCGATGTCGTTCAGGCAGCGGTAGTTCAGCTCGAAGTGCAGCGGCGCCCAGACCTCGTCGAGGTGGTCGTAGTCCAGCGCCAGGTCGCGCTCGCCCAGGTCGGCGTTCGCATGCAGGATGACCTCGAAGCCATGGCCATGCATGCGCCCGCACTGATGGCCCGCCGGCACGTTGGGCAGCTGGTGGGCGGCCTGGAAGCGGTAGCGGCGCCATACGTGGGCGTGGCCGGCGCCATCGAGGTCGACCCCGCAGTGCTGTGTGCTCTGCACGCCTACCTGCACGATGCCGGGCACATCCACCGCCAGCCGGCTGCGCACCCAGCGCGCCAGGTTCTCGTCGGTGGGTTCGGGCAGAAAGTCGTTCAGCAGCGCATGGTCCAGCGGCGCCACCGTGCCGATCATGCGGGTGCGCAGCGCCTGCACCTCGCCACCGGGAAAGGCCGCCCAGCCAGCCGGCAGCGCCGTGCGCACGGTGGCGAAATAGCTGTGGCCATGCAGGCCATGGCTGCGGTGCGAGGCGGGCAGGGCGGGGATTCGGCAGGCCGACTCGAAGCCGGCCGAGGCGCAATGCAGAACGGAAACTGACATGGCGGAATTGTCGCGCCGCGCGGCGCTGCCTGCCGCGGCCCGCCGGCAATCACACATCCCGGTGGTCAATCGGCCGACCTGGGATGCCGAAATATTCAGCCGGGCCGGTTGACTTGAAGTGGGCTTGAGCTTTTAGGCTGCGCGCCATGAACCTGTCCGACCCCGTCGACGCGCCCGCTGCCGCGGCGCCCACCGGCCTCTTCGCGCCCGGCCGCCGCGCCGCCTGCCTGGGCGCTGTCGCGCTGATCTCCATGCTGGCCTTCGAGTCCATCGCCGTCGCCACCGCGATGCCGGCCGTGGCCGAGGCCCTGCATGGCCTGCGCTACTACGCGCTGGCCTTCGGCGCGACGTTGGCGACGTCGGTGCTGGGCATGACGGCCGCCGGCCAGCTCTGCGACAAGCGCGGGCCCTATCGCGCGGCGCTGGCTGGCCTGGCCGCGTTTCTGGCCGGGCTGCTGCTGGCCGGCTTTGCCACGGCCATGCCGGCCCTCGTGTTGGGCCGCGCACTGCAGGGGCTGGGCAGCGGCATGCTGGGCGTGACGCTGTATGTCGGAGTCGGCCGGGTCGTGCCGCAGGCGCTGCACCCCAAGATGTTCGCGATGTTCGCGGGCGCCTGGGTCGTGCCCGGGCTGGTGGGCCCGGCGCTGGCCGCCTTTCTGGTGCAGGCGCTGGGCTGGCGCTCGGTCTTCCTCACCGTGGCGCTGGCCGTGCCGGTAGCGGCGCTGATGATTCTGCCGGCGCTCAGGCGCGTCGGTTCGGGCAGCGGCCAAGCGCTGCGCTGGGGCGCCATGCGCTGGGCGTTGCTGGCCAGTGCCGGCGCGCTGACCTTGCACGGCGCCAGCCAGCTGACCGGCATGCGGGCGGCGCTGCTGTTCGCGGCGGGCTTCGTCGCCGCCGGTATCGCCGCCCGCGTGCTGCTGCCCGCCGGCACCTTGCGCGCGGCCCGCGGCCTGCCGACGGTCATCCTGCTGCGCGGCCTCATCGCCGCCACGTTCGCCAGTGCCGAGGCCTTCCTGCCGCTGCTGCTGACGCAGGGTTTCGGCTGGAGCCTCACCCAGGCAGGCATCGCGCTGAGCGCCGGCGCCGTCACCTGGAGCATCGGCAGTGCGCTGCAGGCCCGCGTGCAGAGCGCGGCGGCCCGGCGGCGCCTGCTGCCGTGCGGCTTCGGCCTGGCGGCGCTGGGCGTGCTCGTCGTCATCGCACCGTTGCTGTTCGCGCTGCCTTCGCTGGTCGTCTTCATCGGCTGGTCGGTCGTCGGCCTGGGCATCGGCCTGTCCTTTCCGATGCTGTCGGTGCTGCTGCTCAAGCTGTCGCCCCCGGCCAGCCAGGGCAGCAACACCTCGTCCCTGCAGCTCAGCGATGCGCTGACCAGCAGCGCGGCGCTGGCGCTGGCGGGCCTGTTGTTCAACCCGGCCACGCGCCAGGTCCTGCCCGTGCTGCTGATGGCGCTGGCGCTGGCCACGGCGGCCGCGCTGCTGGCCCCGCGGGCGCAGGCCGGCGAGCCCTACTGACGTCAGCCCCGCCCCGTGGTCTCCGGCAAGGACGCCGGCCCGGTCGAGGGCCAGTCAGATTGCGGCGGCGCAATGACCGACTGTGGCGCGTACTCCACCTCCGGGGTCGAACAGCTCGCCGCGCGCCACCAGCTCGGACAAGCGGCCCTCGACGATGCGTTGGCAATAGCTTTCCTCCAGCGGCGCAGCTCAGGCGCCGGGCGGCAGCCTCAGGTCGCTGACGCGGCGGCCGCGCTTGCTGGCCGCAGTGCGCAGGTGCACCAGCGACTCCACGCGCTTGAGCAGCTCGCGGTCGTTCCAGGGCTTCTTGAAGATGCCGTAGACACCCTCGATCTGGCCGACGCGGCCGTGCAATTCGTCGTGCCCGGTGATGGCAATGACGGGCAGGTCCTCGGTGGCCAGGCTGCCGTGCACGTCGGCAATCAGCTCGAAGCCGTCCTTGTTGGGCATCTCGAGGTCGGTGATCAGCACGGCGATCTGGGGCTTCTCGTCCAGTTGAGCCATGGCCTCGTTGCCGTCGTTGACCTGGATGACGATGAAGCCGGCGCCCTCGAGCAGCCGCTTGAGCTTGGTGCGCACGACCGCCGAGTCGTCGGCGATCAGCACGGTGGGCGGGCCGTCCGGGATGACCGGGGCGGGGGCGGCCGGCGGCTGTATCGGCGTGGGCGCCGTGACGAAGGCGCTGTCCATGGAC
>NZ_JBQVNP010000051.1:0-32406 GCF_052436255.1 Roseateles sp.
GGCGAGGTAACGCCGCGCCAGCTCGACCTCCTCGGTCAACGTGACCGAGGCGCTGGCGTCGGCGAGTGCCACGCGAAACAGCTCGGCCAGGTCCTCGAGCACGCTCTCGGCCCGCGCCGGGTCCACCTGCACCAGGGCGAGGGCGCTGTTCAGCGTGTTGAACAGGAAATGCGGCCGGATGCGCGACTGCAGCTCGACGAGCTGGGCCAGCGCGTCAGCCGGGCGCTGGGTGTGCTCGCGCAGCTTCAGCCAGGCCAGCAGCAGGGCCGCGCCGCTGGCGCCGCTGGCGGCGATGCTGGCGATGCGCCAGGGGCTGGCGGCGTCCTCGCTCGTCAGGCTGAGCAGGCCGTAGCCCGCCAGTGCGCCAACGGCGCCGAGCGTCATCAAGGCCAGCCACTGCACCGGCTCCGGCAGCCTTGGCCACAGGTGCTTGGCCGCGCAGACCGCGAGCAGCCAGGACAGCACGGCAAACATCGTCACCACCGTGCCATTGGCCGTCAGCGCCAGCCACTGCGCGGCGTCGCGTGCGACCAGCGCCGTGCCCAGGGCCAGCAGCAGCTGCACGCCAAGCACGGCACGCAGCACCAGGCCGACATGGCAGACGTCGAAGGCGCGCGTCGGGTCCAGCAACGGCGGCGTATTCAGCGCCGGCAGCTCCGGAAGCTCGTTGGGCGCAAAGCCCAGCCACTGGCTGAGCTGCATGGACTCATGCCAGACGCTGTGGCGCGCTGGCGCGCGGCGCTTGAAGAAGGGCATGGCGTTGGCTCGAGAAGGGTTGGATTTGTTGGCGTTCGATAATCCCGGGCAGCGGCGCATTTTGCGCGCTGAATTTCACGCCTGTTCCATGTCAGACAACCAACTCGCCAACAAATCCCAAGCCTGGTCCGCCCTGTTTTCCGAGCCGATGAGCGACCTGGTCAAGCGCTACACCGCCAGCGTCGGCTTCGACCAGCGCCTGTGGCGTGCCGACATCGCGGGCAGCCTGGCGCATGCGGAGATGCTGGCCGCGCAGGGCATTCTGAGCAGCGCGGACCACGAAGCCATTCAGCGTGGCCTGAACGACATCGCAGCCGAGATCGAGGCCGGCAGCTTCGAGTGGAAGCTGGACCTGGAAGACGTGCACCTCAACATCGAGGCCCGGCTGACCGAGCGCGTGGGCGTCGCCGGCAAGCGCCTGCATACCGGGCGCAGCCGCAATGACCAGGTCGCCACCGATGTGCGCCTTTGGCTGCGCGGCGAGATCGACGAGATCACCGGCCTGCTCAAGGCCCTGCAGACCGTGATGGTCGAGAAGGCCAGCGAGCATGCCGATGTCATCCTGCCCGGCTTTACCCACCTGCAGGTCGCCCAGCCGGTCAGCTTCGGCCACCATCTGCTGGCGTACGTGGAGATGTTCGCGCGCGATGTGGAGCGGTTGCTGGATGCCCGCAAGCGCGTCAACCGCCTGCCGCTGGGCGCCGCCGCACTGGCCGGCACCAGCTACCCGCTGGACCGCGAGCGCGTCGCCAAGACGCTGGGCCTGGAGGGTGTCTGCCAGAACAGCCTGGACGCGGTCAGCGACCGCGACTTCGCCATCGAGTTCAGCGCGGCCGCCACCCTGGTGATGCTGCACGTCTCGCGGCTGTCCGAGGAGCTGATCCTGTGGATGAGCCAGAACTTCGGCTTCATCGCGCTGCCCGATGCCTTCTGCACCGGATCGAGCATCATGCCGCAGAAGAAGAACCCCGACGTGCCCGAACTGGCGCGCGGCAAGACCGGCCGCGTGGTGGGCCATCTCGTCGGCCTTGTCACGCTGATGAAGGGCCAGCCGCTGGCCTACAACAAGGACAACCAGGAGGACAAGGAACCGCTGTTCGACACGGTCGACACCCTGAAGGACACGCTGCGCATCTTTGCCGACATGCTGGCCGGCCTGACCCCGAAGCCCGAGGCCATGCGCGCCGCGGCGCTGAAGGGCCATGCCACGGCAACCGACCTGGCCGACTACCTCGTCAAGAAGGGCGCGGCCTTCCGCGACGCGCATGAGGTCGTGGCCCATGCGGTCAAGACGGCCACGGCCAAGGGCGTGGACCTGGCCGCGCTGTCGCTCGACGAGCTGAAAGCCTTTGACGACCGCATCGAGGCGGATGTGTTCGACGTGCTGTCGCTGGAGGGCTCGCTGAACGCCCGCAACGTGCTGGGCGGCACGGCGCCGGCCCAGGTGCGGGCGCAGGTGGCCCGGCACCGCGAGCGTCTGGCATGAGCACGCTGGCCTGGACCGACAAGCTGGCGCTGAACCAGCCGACGCTGGACACCACCCACCAGGAGTTCGTCGACCTGCTGAACGCCTTCGGCGAGGCGCTGGATGGCGGCGGCGACGCGCTGCCCGCCTACCAGGCGCTGCTGGCCCACACCGAGGCCCACTTCGCGATGGAGGAGGACTGGATGGCGCGCTGCGGCTTCGAGCCGCAGAACTGCCACGCCAGCCAGCACGCCATGGTGCTGAACGTGATGGGCGAGGCGCTGCGCTATGCCAACGAGCTGAACGACCGCGAGCCGCTGAACATCCTGCGTACGGAGCTGGCGGGCTGGTTTCCGCAGCACGCCGAGATGATGGACGCGGCGCTGGTGTTCACGATGGAGCAGCGCGGCTTCGACCCGGCGACCGGCGCGTGCCGCGAGGCGGCGCTTGAGGCCGCCGCGAGCCACGCTTGTGAATCCGGCCGCTGCGGCTGATCACTTCTTCAGGTATTCGAAGAAAGCCTGCGAGTTCGACTCGCGGCCCAGGAAGTCCTTGACCAGCTCGGGCGCCGGCTTCTGCGCGCCCTGCCCCAGCACCCGCTCGCGGTAGCGCTTGCCGACCGCAGGGTCCAGCTTGTCGGTCTCGAACGCCTTGCGCAGGTCCATCGCCACGACCAGGCTCCACAGATAGCCGTAGTAGCCCGCGCCATAGCCGCCGGCGATGTGGGCAAAGCCGGCCGGGAACATCGTGCCCTGCACATGCCCAAGCGGCGTGGCGCCTTCCATGCCGGCCCACAGCGGCAGCGGCTCGGGCTTGGCCGAGCGGTGCAGCGCGATGTCGTAGCTGGCGTACAGGTGCTGGCGACCGAACTGCCCGCCCTTGCCGTAATGCTTGGCGGCCTGCGCCTGCTCGACCATCGCATCGGGCACCGGCTTGCAGGTCGGGCAGACCTCCTGCATCAGTTTGAGCGCCTGCTTGTCGTAGACCCAGTCCTCCAGCATCTGCGACGGCGCCTCGACGAAGTCGTGCATGACCGTCGTGCCTGCAGTCGCCGCATAGCGCGTGTTGGACAGGTTCACATGCACCGCATGGCCCAGCTCATGCAGCAGGGTCTCGACCTCGTCCAACGTCAGGCCGTTGCGGTCGAAGTTGACGACAAGGGCTGCCACCGGCGCGCGGCCAATGCGCGTCGCGCTGCCGCGCAACGGCCACACGGCCGCATGGTTGTACTTGCCGTCACGCGGGTAGAGGTCGACATACATCTGCGCGATGGGCTTGCCCGTGGCGGCGTCACTGACGACATAGGTCTGCGCTTCCTCGTGCCAGAGCTTGTTGTCCACGCGCTGGTACTTCACACCCATGAGTTTCTCGATGACGCGCATCGAGAACTCCAGGCTGGCCTGGGGCGGGAAATAGGGGCGGAAGGCGTTCTGGTCGACGCTGAACTTCTGCAGCTTGACGCGCTCGCTGTAGAAAGTCGCATCCCAGCGCTCGACCCGCGTCTGCTCGGGCGGCGTGCCCAGGTGCCGGGCCTTGGCGGCGCGCAGCTCCCGCAGCTCGGCCTTCTCGCGCGCGGTGACCGCGTCCGTCACCGAGTCGAGGAAGCGGGACGCCGATGCGCCGTCCTTGGCCATGCGGCGGCGCAGGTTGAAGTCGACGTAGTTGTCGAAGCCGAACAGCCTGGCGTATTCGCCCCGCAGCGTGACGATCTGGGCCAGCAGGTCGAGGTTGGCGGGGCCGCCCTCGTTGGTCTTGGCCAGCCACATGCGCTGGCGCGCCTCGCCGCTCTCCGCGCTGCGCATGACGGGCACATAGCTCGGGTAGTCCACGCCGAGCAGGATGCGACCCTGGTCGTCGCGCCTGGCCTTCTCCCACACGCCGGCCGGCACACCCTTGAGTTCGGCCTCGGTGAAGGCCACGCGGGTGCCGGCGTCGCGGATGTTCTTGTTGAACTGCTGGTCCAGGTCGGTCAGCTTGTTGAGGATCTGCTTGGCGCGGGTGCGCTTGGGTGCGGGCAGGGCCACGCCGCTGTCTTCGAACTGGCCGGAGGCCAGCCGAACCAGCTCGGCGTCGACGCCATCCTGCTGGGGCGCCTTCTGCAGCGCGCGGTAGAGCTTCTCGTTCTGGCCCAGGCTGGATGCGAAGTCGGCCCAGCGCAGCGCGCAGGCCTGGGCCGCGTCCCGAATGAGCTTGGCCGGATGGACGTTGAGAATGAAGTCGTTGGGACCCTGGTGGTCTTCCAGGTAGACAGTCAGGTCGTCATAGGCGGCCAGCCAGCCGGCATCGACCTTGCGCTTCTCCAGCTGGCCGACGCGTTGCCTGGCGCCCTTGAGCCCGCTGTCGCAGCGGGTCCGCACATCGGCCGGGCTGCTGTAGGTCGGCAGATTGGGCGCGGGCAGTTGGGGTTGGGCGTGCACGGCGGCAGCGCTCAGCGCCAGCACGGCCAGGGCGGTCAGGACGGGTTTCATCGCGTCTCCTTGTGGGAAGGCCGCGATTCTCTCGGCTGGCCGAGCGCCCGGCCATTCGCCATGCCCTATTTCTGCCACAGCGCTTGCACGGCTGTTGCCCGCGAAACCCTGACGCGGGAATCAGTCGCACGCGCAAAGCCCTGCGTCACGAGCCAGCGCGCAAAAGCCTGCTGACTTGCATCAAGGCGCCCGGGTCATCCAGCGTCGTCAGGTCGCCCGGGTCCCGGCCCTCGGCCACCGCCTGCAGCGCGCGGCGCAGCAGCTTGCCCGAGCGGGTCTTGGGCAGCAGGCTGACGAACAGCACGCGCGAGGGCCGCGCGACGGCGCCTAGCTGCCCGTCGACACGCTTCATGATCTGGCCCTCCAGCGCCAGGGACGCCTCGGGCGTGGCGGGCATTTCGCGCGGCACGACGAAGGCGAGTGCGAGCTGCCCCTTCAACTGATCGGCCACGCCGACGACGGCAACCTCGGCGACGGATGCATGGCCCGAGATGCACTCCTCGATCTCACGCGTGCCCAGGCGATGCCCGGCCACGTTGATGACGTCGTCGGTGCGGCCGAGGATGAAGGTGTAGCCATCTGCGTCACGCGTGGCCCAGTCGAAGGTGGAGTAAACCTGCCGCCCTGGAACGCTGCCCCAATAGGTGTTGATGAAGCGCTCGTCGTCGCCCCAGACCGTCTGCAGTGCGCCCGGCGGCAGCGGGTGTTCGATGACCAGCACACCCCGCTGGTCCGGGCCTTCCAGCGTCGCGCCGCTGGCCTCGTCCAGCAGCTTCAGGTCATAGCCATACATCGGCACGCCCGGCGAGCCCAAACGTGTCGGCACGGCCTGCACACCCGGAATGTGGTGGGCCACGGTCAGCAACGGCCAGCCGGTCTCGGTCTGCCAGTAGTTGTCGATGATGGGGACGTTCAAGGCCTCGGCGATCCAGCGCGCAGTCGGTTCGTCGAGCGGCTCGCCGGCCAGGAACAACGCGCGCAGCGACGACAGGTCATGGCGCTTGAGCAGCGAGGCGTCGTGCTTTTTCAAGACTCGCACGGCCGTGGGTGCGCTGAACATGACCGTGACCTGGTACTTCTCCACCAGGCTCCACAGCACTGCGGCGTCCGGGTTGACCGGCGTGCCCTCGTACATCACTGTCGCCATGCCGTGAATGAGCGGGCCGTAGACGATGTAGCTGTGGCCAACGACCCAGCCGATGTCGCTGGTGGAGAAATAGGTCTCGCCCGCCTTGCCGCCGAAGATCCAGTCCATGCTGGCCGCCAGTGCCACCGCATAGCCGCCCACGTCGCGCTGCACGCCCTTCGGCTTGCCCGTGGTGCCACTGGTGTAGAGGGTGTAGCTGATGCTGTTGGACTCCAGCCAGGCACAGGGCACATGCTGGCCCCAATGCTGGCCGCGCAGTTCGGCGTAGTCGAGGTCGCGCCCCGCCACGCGCTCGAAGGGCACCAGGCCACGGTCCACCATCAGCACCGCGGCGGGCTTGTGCGCGCACAGCGAGATGGCTTCATCCAGCAGCGGCTTGTAGGCCAGGCGCTTGCCGGCGCGGCTGCCGGCGTCGGCGCTGACGATGAGCTTCGGGGCCGCGTCGTCGATGCGGCTGGCCAGGCTGACCGACGCAAAGCCGCCGAACACGACCGAGTGGATGGCACCGAGGCGGGCGCAGGCCAGCATGGCGAAAGCGGCCTCGGGGATCATGGGCATGTAGATCAGCACACGGTCGCCCCGGCCCACCCCTTGCGCCACCAGCATCGCGGCCATGGCCTCGACCTCGGCCTGCAGCTCGGCAAAGCTGTAGACCTTCTCCAGGCCCACTTCGGTCGACACCCAGATCAGCGCCCGGTCGGTGGGCCGCGTCGCCGCATGGCGGTCGACCGCGTTGTGGCAGAGGTTGGTCGTGCCGCCGACGAACCACTTCGCGAATGGCGGCCGGCTGGCGTCGCAGATCCGCTCGGGCTGCGTCTGCCAGTGGATGCGTTGGGCCTGCTCGGCCCAGAAGGCGTCGCGCTCGGTCAGTGAGCGCTGATGGAATTCGGCATAGGTCTGCGTCATGCGGTCAGTGTGTGTCCGAGGCACTGACATCAGTCTGACCTCCGTCAATCGTGACCGATTCCAGGGTATTCACGGGGATCGACGTCGACCAAGCCGGGGTTTGCCCTGAGAATCGCGCCCTTTGCGCCTGCTTTCATTGACGCTGCCGGTTGGTCCTCCTAACCTCCGCGCCGCTGTCACTTCCGCGCCATCGCGACCGTTCAGGTTCGCCCCGCCTCCCATCGCGAGAATGCCTTTGTCCACTGCCCTGCTGAATCGCATCGCTGCCGCCGGCCTGCTGGCCGTTGCCTGCGGCGCGCATGCGCAAGGCGTGGCGCAGGCCGCAGTTGTGAATCCTTCGACACCACCGCCGGGCACGATGACGGGCGCCTATGGCCAGAGCCTTCAGCAGCAGACGGCCGCCGACAGGACTGTCGCCCCGCCGGCCGCGGCCGCCAAGCCTGCAGCGACCCAGGATGCCGTCAACCGCTTCCTCAGCGAGCGCGGCCTGCTGGTGAGCGTCGAGCAAGGCGGGTCATCTCGCCTGCTGGCCAGCGTGCGCGACACCGCCTCCGACCTCGTGCTGTCTGCCATGAACTTCCTCGGCGTGCGCTACACGCGTGGTGGCAACTCGATCGAGAACGGTTTCGATTGCAGCGGCTTCACGCGCCACATCTTCGAGATGAGCGTGGGCCTGGTGCTGCCGCGCCGGGCCGATGAGCAGGCCAAGGACCGCAGCCTGTTGTCCATCAAGCGTGACGAACTCAAGCCTGGCGACCTGGTGTTCTTCAACACCATGCGGCGCACCTTCAGCCACGTGGGCATCTACGTCGGCGAGGGCAAGTTCATCCACGCGCCGCGCACCGGCAGCGCCGTGCGCGTCGAGGACATGCGCGACTCCTACTGGGCCAAGCGCTTTACCGGCGCGCGTCGCGCTGATCTCAAGGCTGCGGCCGAGGTGCCCGTCACGCGCTGAAGCGGCGCCCAGCGCAGCGCCACATCCAGCGGCACCCGCGGACCTGGCTTCGCCAGGCGGCTGGGTACCCCCCTTTTGAGGGGCAGGCGCGAAGCGCCACGGGGGTGGGCGATCAGCCCGCGATGCGTTTGGCCACCAGCGTCAGGATCTCGTAGCTCGCGCACAGCTCGCCACGCTGGTTGGTCACCGCCACGTCCCAGCCGATGACGCCCTGCGCGGGTTGGTCATCACGCGGCGGGCGGTCGATCTTGCGCTTGGCCGTCAGGCGCGCCTGGATGGTGTCGCCGATGGCCACCGGCGTGACGAAGCGCAGGTTCTCCAGGCCGTAGTTGGCCAGCACCGGCCCCGGTGCCGGGCTGACGAAGAGTCCAGCCGCCGCCGACAGCACGAAGTAGCCGTGGGCGATGCGCTGGCCGAAGACCGATTCCTTGGCCGCGACGTCGTCGAAGTGCATGTAGAAGTAGTCGCCCGACAGGCCGCCGAAGGCGACGATGTCGGCCTCGCCGACGGTGCGGCGATGCGTCAGCAGGCTCATGCCGACTTCGACATCCTCGAAGTAGCGGCGGAAGGGGTGGATGTCGCTCTCCGTGACGGTGCCGCCGCGCTGGTACTCGCCGGTGATGGCCGAGATCATCGTTGGCGAGCCCTGCACGGCGCAGCGCTGCAGATAGTGCTTGACCGCGCGCAGGCCGCCCAGTTCCTCGCCGCCGCCCGCGCGGCCGGGGCCGCCATGCTTGAGCTTGGGCAACGGCGAGCCGTGCCCGGTGTTCTCCAGCGCGGCCTCGCGGTCCAGCACCAGCATGCGGCCATGCCAGGCGGCGAAGGTCGGCACGGCCTTGGCGGCCAGTGCCGGGGTCTTGGTGCAGATGGTGCCGACCAGGCTGCCGCGACCCAGCGTCGCCAGGTGCAGCGCTTCCTCGAAATCGCCATAGGGCATCAGTGTCGTCACCGGACCGAAGGCTTCGAGGTGGTGGGCGTCACTGCCTGCCGAGTCGCGCGCCAGCAGCAGCGTCGGTGCGAAGAAGGACCCGTCACTGACGCCCTCCCCCTTCGGCGCAAAGCCGTCACGTTCAGACAGCAGCAGCTCGCAGTTCTTTGCCAGCTGGGCCACGCGCTCTGCCACGTCGGCCTGCTGGGCCTTGCTCGACAGCGCGCCCATGCGCACGCCTTCGACCGCAGGGTCACCCACCACCGTCTTGCTCAGGCGCGCCTTCAATGCGGCTGCGACCGCAGCCACGCGGTGGGCGGGCACGATGGTGCGGCGAATGGCCGTGCACTTCTGGCCGGCCTTGGCGGTCATCTCGCGCGCGACTTCCTTGATGAAGAGGTCGAACTCGGGGTCGTCCGGCGTCACGTCCGGCGCCAGGATGGCGCAGTTCAGGCTGTCGGCCTCGGCGTTGAAGGGGATGCTCTTCTTCAGCAGGTTGGGGTGCGCCTTGAGCATCAATGCCGTGTCGGCACTGCCGGTGAAGGTCACGACATCGGACTCGTCCAGGCGCTCGAACAGATCACCCGTGCCGCCGATGATGAGCTGCAGCGCGCCCGCCGGCACCAGGCCCGAGTCGACGATGAGGCGCACGCAAGCCTCGGCCACATAGCTCGTCGCCGTGGCCGGTTTGACCAAGCAGGGCATGCCGGCCAGGAAGCTGGGCGCAAACTTTTCCAACATCCCCCACATGGGGAAGTTGAAGGCATTGATGTGCAGGGCCACACCCCGCTTGGGCACCATCACATGGCTGCCGATGAAGTGGTTGTTGGCGCCCAGACGCATGGGCGGGCCCTCGTGCAGCACATTGCTGCTCGGCAGGTCCTTGCCACCGATGGAGGCGTAGGCGAACAGGGTGCCGATGCCGCCCTCGATGTCGATCCAGGAATCGCTGCGCGTCGCCCCCGTGTGGGCGCTGATCGCGTAGAGCTCTTCCTTGCGCTCCATCAGATAGGCAGCCAGCGCCTTGAGCACGCGGGCGCGGTCCTGGAAGTGGGTGCGCAGCAGGCCAGGAAGCGCCGTGCCGCGCGCGAACGACATCGCCTCGGCGAAGTCCAGGCCTTCCTCGTGGGTATGCGCCACGAGGCGGCCGTTGATCGCACTCGTCAGCGGCTTGGCCGCCTTGGCGCCGACCCAGCGGCCGGCGATATAGCTTTGCAGGGTCGGCATGGTGTTCACTTGATGAGCACCCACGCGCCGTTCTTGATCTGCACCATCACGCGGGCGCGCTGGTCCAGGCCCAGGTGGTCGTTCGCGGACATGTTGAACACACCATGTGCGCCAGCCACGTTCTTGACGTTCTCCAGCGCGTCACGCAGCGCGGCGCGGAAGGCGGGTGTGCCCGGCTGGGCCTTCTTCAATGCCTCGGGTGCGGCGGCGGCCAACAGCAGGCCCGCGTCCCAGGCGTGGCCACCGAAGGTCGACACCGAGCCCTTGCCGTGCACGGCTTCGTACTTCGCGATGTAGTCCAGCGCGCTCTTCCTGACCGGGTGGTCGGCAGGCAACTGGGCCGCGACCAGCACCGGGCCCGACGGCAACAACGTGCCCTCCACATCCTTGCCGCCCACGCGCAGGAAGTCGTTGTTGGCCACGCCGTGGGTCTGATAGATCTTGCCGGCATAGCCGCGCTCCTTGAGCGCCTTCTGCGGCAGGGCGGCGGGCGTGCCCGAGCCGGCGATCAGGATGGCGTCGGGCTTGGCCGAGACCAGCTTGAGCACCTGGCCGGTGACCGATGTGTCAGTGCGGTTGTAGCGTTCGCTCGCGACGATGTTGAGGTTCTTGGTTGCGGCGATCTTGTTGAACTCGCCCCACCAGCCTTCACCATACGCGTCGGCGAAGCCGATGAAGCCGGCCGTCTTGATGCCGTTGTCGACCATGTGGGTCACGATGGCCAGCGCCATCATGATGTCATTCTGCGGAGTCTTGAAAACCCAGCGCTTCTTGGCGTCGACGGGTTCGACGATGCGGGCCGAGGCGGCCATCGAGATCATCGGCGTGCCGGACTCCGACACCGCGTCGATCATCGCCAGCGAGTTCGGCGTGACCGTGGAGCCGATGATGATGTCGACCTTGTTTTCGGTGATCAGCTTGCGCGTGTTGGCCACGGCAGTGGTCGTGTCGGAAGCGTCGTCCAGCACGATGTAGTTGACCTTCTGG
This sequence comes from Roseateles sp., assembly GCF_052436255.1. Lineage (GTDB taxonomy): Bacteria > Pseudomonadota > Gammaproteobacteria > Burkholderiales > Burkholderiaceae_C > Pelomonas. The sequence continues at coordinate 10,840 of NZ_JBQVNP010000051.1, forward strand.
CCGCCGAGGGTCGTCGGCATCAGCGCGACGGTGTTCTTCTCGGGGATGCCGAGCGAGGCGGCCGGCCCGGTGGCCGAGACCGTGACACCGACGTTGATGTCGGCGTGGGCCACGACGCTCAGGGTGGCAGCGATGGCCAGGGCGAGTTGCTTGAATGGCTTCATGGGGTCGTCTCCTCGGGGGTTATTGAATGAGGGCCGGCTGGCGCAGCTGCACTGCACCCAGACCGCCAAAGAACAGATCGCTGACCAGGGTGGCAAGCGCCTCGTGAGAGAGCTCGCCGTCCGGCCGCAGCCAGGTGAAGGTCCAGTTGATCATGCCAAAAAGCAGCATGGTCAGCGGCTTGTGCAGGTTGGCCTCGCGCAGCTCGGGCCGCACACGGCTGACGGCCGCAGCGAACTCGCTGACGACGCGCCGCTCCACATCGAGCAGACGCTCCCGCTCGGCGTCGGCGAGGAACTTGATCTCGCTGGTCAGCACGCGATGCTGGGCCTGGGCGTCAGCGTAGGACCGGGTGAAACGCTCGATCAGCGCACGCAGTTGCATGTCCGGCGCCAGGTGCTGGGCCTTGACCTCGTCGACCAGTGCCAGCAACGCGTGGACATGCGCGTCGCAGATCTGCGCAAGCAGGTCCTGCTTGTCCTGGAAGTAGTGATACAGCGTCGGCTTGGCCACACCGCAGGCCTCGGCGACCTGATTCATGGACGTGGCACTGAAGCCTTGGCTCGCAAACAGGCGGGCGGCGGCGGCGAGGATGTCCTCGCGTTGGGCTTCGAAGCCGGGGGCGCGTTTGCGGGCCATCAGAAGCTGCGGACGGACTCCGCGCGGCCGAGCAGACCGTCGCGGCGGCGCCAATCGAGGCGCAAAGCGCAGCCGTAGCTGGGGCTACGGCGAGCATTGACAACGCCGAGTGGCGACGTTGCGGCGGGATGAGCGGGCGTGCGGGGTTCGTTCACAGCTTCTACCGTTCGTCGAAGGAGATGACCACGCGCTCCGTCAGCGGGTGCGCCTGGCAGCTCAGGATGAAGCCGGCGGCGACCTCGGCCTTGTCGAGCGCGAAGTTCTTGTCCATGCGCACCTCGCCCTCGATGAGCTTGCAGCGGCAGGTGGAGCAGACGCCGCTTTTGCAGGAGAAGGGCACGTCCATGCCTTCGCGCGCGGCGGCGTCGAGCAGGCTCGGGTCGCTGGAATGGAAGTCAATTTCCCGAGACAGGCCGTCGCGGATGACGGTCACACGGGCCTCGGGCGCGTCGCCTGGCTTGACCTCGTGCGGCACGGGCTTGCCGCTCAGCGTCTCCGGCGTGCCGAAGCGCTCGATATGGATGCGCTCGGCCGGGATGCCCGCGCCCAGCAGTGCGGCTTCGGCCTGGTCGTTCATCTCGAACGGGCCGCAGACGAAGACTTCGTCGACGCTGCTGGCCGGCACCGGGCCGGCGAGGAAGCTGCTGAGCTTGCCCGCGTCCAGTCGGCCGCCGTACAAGGGCGCGTCGACCACCTCGCGGCTGAAGATCAAGTGCAGCGACAGCCGCGTCATGAAGCGGTTCTTCAGGTCTTCGAGTTCTTCCTTGAACATCGTCGACGCGGTGCGGCGGTTGGCGTAGATCAGCGTCGCGCGGGCACTGACGTCGCGCTCCAGCAGCGCGGTCAGGATGGCCAGGATGGGCGTGATGCCCGAGCCACCGGCAACGAAGAGCACGTGGCGGCCACCGGCCTGCGCGGCAGGCATGACGAAGCGGCCCTGCGGCGGGTAGGACTCGATCAGGTCGCCCGGCTGCAGCTGCTCGTGAACCCAGGTGGAGAACGCCCCGCCATCGACGCGGCGGATGCCAACGCGCAGTTGGCGGTCGGAGCAGATCGAATAGCTGCGACGCAGCTCTTGCCCGCCGACGCTGGCGCGCAGCGTCAGGTACTGGCCCGGTTCGAAGCCGAAACCGTCGGGCGGCGCCTCGAAGCCGACAACCATCGCGTCGTCGGTGTCGCGATCGACGGACGTCACGCGCAGGGGGTGGAAGTGCAAGGCCATCTCAGATCGGCTTGAAGTATTCGAAAGGTTCAAGGCATTCGATGCAGCGCCAGGTCGATTTGCAGGCCGTGGAGCCGAAGCGCGACAACTGTTCCGTGCGGCCGCTGTCGCAGCGTGGGCAGCGCAGGCGCGGCACGATGTGTATCGCCTGCTCGCTACTGCACTGCGGCGGCACGATGCCGTACTGCTGCAGCTTCGCGCGGCCCTCGGGTGTGATCCAGTCGGTGCTCCAGGCCGGCGCGCGCTGCATCGTGACGGTCACATCGCCAAACTCGGCCAGCGCTGCACGCACGTCGTCGGCGATCAGCTCCGTGGCGGGACAGCCGCTGTAAGTCGGCGTGAGCACGACCTCCAAGCCCGACGCGATCTCGCGCAGCTCGCGCACGATGCCCAGCTCCACCAGGCTGACCGCCGGAATCTCGGGGTCGGGCACGGCGTTGAGCTTGGCGCGCGCAGCAGCGAGGTTCATCACCAGACTCCACCCGGGTAGCTGCGCTGCAGCTGCTGCATCGTCGCCAGCAGGTGGCCCATGTGCTCGCTGTGGACGCCGTCGATGCCGCGCGGCTGCATTGCGCTTTCACGCGGCAGGGTCAGCGTGGCTTCCTGCATCAGCGTGGCCCAGCGGGCGCGCCATTCGGGCTCCAGCTCCCTCCAGGCCGGGCCGACGCCGTCCGCGCCGTCGGCCGCGAACAGCTCGTTGAAGTAAGGCCACAGCACGTTCAGCGCGGCCTGCATGCGGGCCTGCGACTCCGCCGTGCCGTCGCCCAGACGCACGACCCAGTCGCCGGAATGCTGGCGGTGGTAGCGCACTTCCTTGATCGACTTGGCGGCGATACCGGCCAGCTCGGTGTCCAGGCTGGTCTGCAGACGGTCATAGAGCAGCTCCAGCCAGATCGCCATGGCCGTGTTGCGCAGCACGGTCAGCGCGAAGTCGCGCCCGCCGCCGCCGTCGCTCGGGCTGGCCGCCGCGTTGGGCAACTCGACCAGGATGATGTTGCGGTAGTCGCGCTCCTCGCGCAGGAAGGCGAGCTGGTCTTCATCGCGGCCGGCGCCTTCGAGTTGACCGGCGTGGGTCAGCAGCGCGCGTGCCTGGCCCAGCAAGTCCAGCGCGATATTCGGTAGGGCCAGGTCTTCCTCCAGCACCGGCGCGTGGCCGGCCCACTCGGACAGGCGCTGGCTGTGGATGAGGCAGGTGTCCGCCAGGCGCAGAACGTAGGTGGTCTTGGCGTCCATCACATGTGGTTCAGTTCGTCCGGCAGTTCATAGAACGTCGGATGGCGGTAGACCTTGTCGTCGGCCGGGTCGAACAGGCTGCCCTTCTCGGCCGGGTCGCTGGCGACGATCTGCTCGGAGCGCACGACCCAGATGCTGGTGCCTTCCTGGCGGCGGGTGTAGACGTCGCGCGCCATCTGGATGGCCATCGCCGAGTCGGGCGCATGCAGGCTGCCGCAATGCTTGTGGTCCAAGCCCGCCTTGCTGCGGACGAACACTTCCCACAGCGGCCATTCGTTCTTCGGATTGCTCATCAGGCTGCCTCTTGCTGGGTGGCGTGCTTGCGCGCATGCGCGAGGGCCGCATCGCGCACCCAGGCGCCGTCGTCCCAGGCCTTGTTACGGGCGGCCAGGCGCTCGCGGTTGCAGGGGCCTTCGCCGCCGACCACGCGCCAGAACTCGCTCCAGTCGATCTCGCCGAAGTCGTACGAATCGCGCTCGGCATTCCACTTCAGCGCCGGGTCCGGCACGGTCACGCCGAGGATGTCGGCCTGCGGAATGGTCGCGTCGACGAACTTCTGGCGCAGCTGGTCGTTGGTGACGCGCTTGATGCCCCAGCGCATGCTCTGCTCCGAATTCGGCGAATCCTTGTCCGCCGGGCCGAACATCATCAGCGAGGGCCACCACCAGCGGTTCACGGCGTCCTGCACCATGGCCTTCTGCTGTGGCGTGCCGTGCGTCATCATGGTCAGCAGGCTCTCGTAACCCTGGCGCTGATGGAAGCTCTCTTCTCGGCAGACGCGGATCATGGCCCGCGCATAGGGCGCGTACGAGCAGCGGCACAGCGGCACCTGGTTCATGATGGCCGCGCCATCCACCAGCCAACCGATGACGCCGATGTCGGCCCAGGTCAGCGTCGGGTAGTTGAAGATGGAGCTGTACTTGGCCTTGCCCGACAGCAGCGCCTCAGTCATCTCGTCGCGACTGGTGCCCAGCGTCTCGGCGGCGGCGTAGAGGTAGAGGCCGTGGCCGCCCTCGTCCTGCACCTTGGCCAAGAGGATGGCCTTGCGCTTGAGCGTCGGCGCCCGGGTGATCCAGTTGCCCTCGGGCAGCATGCCGACGATCTCGCTGTGCGCATGCTGGCTGATCTGCCGCACCAGCGTCTTGCGGTAATGCTCGGGCATCCAGTCCTTGGCTTCGATGAAGTCGCCAGCATCGATGCGGGCTTCGAATGCTTCCTCGCGGGCCAGTTCCTCGGCGCTTTTGACGACCTTGGGCTTGGCTTCGCGGGCCATCAGATCCATGGCTTGCGTATACATCGCTCGCTCCTAAAAAAGAGCAACCACAGAGGCACTGAGGCACAGAGAGAACACCTTTGAATTTCTCCGTGCCTCTGTGCCTGTGTGGTTGCGTTTGGTCTTCATGACTTCTTGCGTTGGTCGACGACGCGGCGGGCCTTGCCGACCAGCGTGCGTTCGATGGCATTGTTCGGTTCGACCTGCACGGTGGCGGTCACGCCGATCAGGTTCTTGATGCGCTCGGACAGACGCTTGCCAATGCCGTCATCGGTGGCGCCCAGGGCCAGCTCGCAGCGGATAAGCAACTCGTCCAGCGGCCCGTTGCGGCTGACGACGAGCTGGTATTGCCCGCCCATGCCCCGCTCCTGCAGCACCAGCTCCTCGACCTGGGTCGGGAACAGATTCACGCCGCGGATGATCAGCATGTCGTCGCTGCGGCCGACTAGTCTGCCCATGCGGCGCATGCTGCGCGAGGTCGGTGGCAGCAGCCGGGTCAGGTCGCGCGTGCGGTAGCGGATGACGGGCATCGCTTCCTTGGTGAGCGATGTGAAGACCAGCTCGCCTTCCGAGCCATCGGGCAGCACTTCACCGGTGTCGGGGTCGATGATCTCCGGGTAGAAATGGTCTTCCCAGACGACCGGGCCGTCCTTGCTTTCGATGCACTCACTGGCAACACCGGGGCCCATCACTTCAGACAGGCCGTAGATGTCGACCGCATCGATGCCGGCGCTGGCCTCGATGTCACGGCGCATCGCCTCGGTCCAGGGCTCCGCGCCGAAGATGCCGACCTTCAGTGACGACTCGCGCGCATCCAGGCCCTGGCGGGTGAACTCCTCCACCAGCACCTGCATATAGCTGGGCGTGACCATGATGATGTCGGGCTTGAAGTCGCAGATCAGCCCCACCTGCTTCTCGGTCTGGCCTCCGCTCATCGGGATGACGGTGCAGCCCAGCCGCTCGGCGCCGTAGTGCGCACCCAGGCCGCCGGTGAAGAGGCCATAGCCGTAGGCCACATGCACCAGGTCGCCCGCCCGGCCGCCGGCGGCGCGGATGGAGCGCGCGACCAGGTTGGCCCAGTGGTCAATGTCCTTCAGCGTGTAGCCGACGACGGTGGGCTTGCCCGTGGTGCCGGACGAGGCGTGGATGCGCGCGAGCCGCTCGCGCGGCGTCGCGAACATGCCGAACGGATAGTTGGCGCGCAGATCGTGCTTGGTCGTGAACGGGAACTTCGACAAATCGGCGAGCGTCTTCAGGTCTGATGGGTGCACGCCCGCTCCATCGAACTTGGCCTTGTAGTGCGGTACGTTGTCGTAGGCGTGCTGCAGGCTCCAACGCAGGCGGTCGAGCTGCAGCGCGGCCAGCTCGTCGCGGCTGGCGGTTTCGATGGCTTCCAGGTCGCCGGGGCCAGGCGTCTTGACGGTCATGCTTCAAACACCTTTCTGTCGCCGAGACGGTAGGAGCGGCCGCGGAACACCGCGATCAGCTCGCCGTGCTGGTTCCGCACCGCAATGTCGTACAGCCCGGTGCGGCCGGCCAGCGAGGTTTCCTCGGCGGTCGCGGTCAGCACATCGCCGAGCTTGGCCGGCTTCAGGATGTCGATGCCGAAGCCCGACGCCACCGTCAGCGCATTGCGGGCATTGCAGGCGAAGGCAAAGGCCGAGTCGGCCAGCGTCGCGATGAGCCCGCCATGGCAGATCGCAAAACCGTTCAGCATGTCGGCACGCACCGTCATCGTGGCGACCGCGCGGCCGGGCGCGACCGCAGCGATCTGCATGCCCAGCATCCTGCTCGCTGCGTCATCGGCAAGCATGACATCACGGACCTTCTCGGCAACGGCTTGCGCGTCCATCAACGATCCTTGAATTCGGGTTTGCGCTTGTCCATGAAGGCTGCCACGCCCTCCAGGTAGTCGTAGGAAAAGCCGAGCTGACTCTGCAGCACGGCTTCAAGCTTCAACGCACCCTCGAAGTCCAGCTTCAACGCCTCGTCCAGCGCCCGGCGCGTTTCGACCAGCGCCCGGGTGGGCATGCCGGCGAGCTTCTGCGCGGTGACCATCGCCGTGTCCAGCAGTTCGGCGTCGGGCACCACGCGCGCAATCAGCCCAAGTCGCTCGGCCTCGGCGGCCTTCAGCTTGTCGCCCAGCAGCGCCAGCTCCAGCGCCTTGGCGCGGCCCACCAGACGGGGCAGCAACCAGGTGCCGCCGCAGTCCGGCAGCAGCCCGATCTTGGAGAAGGCCTGGATGAAGCTCGCGCTTTCGGCCGCCAGTACCAGGTCACAGCCGAAGGCCATGTTGGCGCCCGCGCCGGCCGCCACCCCGTTGACGGCAGCCAGCACCGGCACCGGCATGCTGCGCAGGCGCAGCGCCAGCGGGATGTAGTAGTGGTCCAGCATGTGGCCGATGTCCTTCGGCGCCGCGCCGGGATCGAGGCTCGGCGCCACATGCGGGTCCGCCAGGTCCTGGCCGGCACTGAAGGCCCGGCCGGCACCAGTGATCAACACACAGCGTGTCTGCCCGTCGTCGGCGGCAGCCTCAAGCGCATGGCGGAGCTGGACCAGCATGGCCGCCGTGAACGCATTCAGCGCCTCGGGGCGGTTCAATCGCAACAGGCGCACGCCACCGTGTTGTTCGATCTGGATCAATTGCTCGGACATGGAATTCCTCTACCGACCGGTCGGTTAATCGTACGGGTGGCCCGCGCTCACCACAAGCCGAGCACGGGAAAACCCTAGCGCTTGATGATGTCGACCCCATCTGCCATGGCGGCGACGCGGTCGGGCTTGGGCGGCGAGAAGCCCGGTGCCGTGCCGTCCACAGCAAGCCCCTGGACTTTCGGCCGCTGACACAATCGCGCCATGCCCGCCCGTGTGATCCCCCTGCATGACGCCCGCCCGCTGCGTATGGCCCCGCTGCCCACCGGGCAACCGGGCTTTCCACTGGCCGATGCGCTAGGGCGGCCGCTGCGCGACCTGCGCATCTCGGTGACGGACCGCTGCAACTTCCGCTGCGGCTATTGCATGCCCAAGCAGGTCTTCGACAAGCACCACGAGTTCCTGCCCCATGCCGACCTCCTCAGCTTTGAGGAGATCGCGCGCCTGGCGAGCGTTTTCGTCGGCCTCGGCGTCGAAAAACTGCGCATCACCGGCGGCGAGCCGACCCTGCGCCGCCACCTCGAAACCCTGATCGGGATGCTGGCCCGGCTGCGCACGCCCGATGGCCGCGAGCTCGACCTGACGCTCACCACCAATGGCTCGACGCTGGTGAAGAAGGCCGCCGCCTTGAAGGCCGCAGGGCTGAGCCGCCTGACGGTCAGTCTGGACGGGCTGGACGACGCCGTCTTTCAGCGCATGAACGACGTCGGCTTCCCGGTCACCGAGGTGCTGGACGGCATCCGCGCGGCGCAGGCCGCGGGCCTGGCGCCCATCAAGGTCAACATGGTCGTGCAGCGCGGCGTCAACGACGACCAGATCCTGGCCATGGCGCGCCACTTCAGGCACAGCGGCGTCGTGCTGCGCTTCATCGAATACATGGACGTCGGCGCGACCAATGGCTGGCGCATGGACCAGGTGCTGCCATCTGCCGAGGTGCAGCGCCGCATCGCGGCCGAGTTCCCGCTGACGCCGCTGTCCCACAGCGCCCCGGGCGAGACGGCCGAGCGTTGGGGCTATGCCGATGGTGGCGGCGAAGTGGGCTTCATCTCCAGCGTGACGCAGGCGTTCTGCGGCGACTGCAACCGCGCGCGGCTATCGACCGAGGGGCGGCTGTACACCTGCTTGTTCGCCCACCGCGGCCATGACCTGCGCGGGCTGCTGCGCGGGGCCCAGCCGGTCAGCGACGCCCAGCTGGCGAGCGCCGTGGCCGGTGTCTGGGGCGGTCGCGACGACCGCTATTCGCAGCTGCGTGGCACGGCCGGCGCCGTCACCGAAGCCCGCGTCGAGATGCACTACATCGGTGGCTGAACTTCACGCCCTCGTTCTGGCCGGCGGCCGCGGCAGCCGCATGGGTGGCGTGGACAAGGGCTTGCAGCTGCTGGATGGCCGGCCCCTGGTGGCGCACGTCATCACGCGCCTGGCGCCGCAGGCGGGCGTGGTGCGGATCAGCGCCAACCGCAACCTCGATGCCTACGCCGCCTTGGGTCACGAGGTGCTGCCCGACCCGGCCGGGCTCGAGTTCGCCGGCCCCCTCGCCGGCATGCTGGCCGGCCTCAACGCCCTGCCCGACGACACCTGGCTGCTGACCGCGGCCTGCGACTGCCCTCGCCTGCCGCTGGACCTGGCCGAGCGCCTGCTTGAAGCCGCGCGCGCCCACGGCCTGGCCTTCGCCCAGGCGGCGCGCGAACATCCGACACACGCGCTGCTGCACGCCCGGCTGCGGGGCCCGCTGGCGGCGCACATGCAGGCCGGTGCACGCGCCGTGCTGGGCTGGATGCGCTCTCAGCCTCATGGCGTGGCCCGGTTCGATGACGAAGCCGCCTTCGCCAACGCGAACCGTCCTGCCGATCTGGCCAGGCTGCATGGCTGAGATCCAGTTGCGCCCCATGGCCGAGACCGACCTGCTGGCCTACAAGGCCCTGCGCGACGCCATGCTGGCCGGCCACCCCGAGGCCTTCACCTCCGACGCCGAGACCGAAGGCCAGCGCGACCTGGCCAGCTACCGCAACCGCCTAGCCGGTGGCGCGCAGGGCACCACGCTGTTCACGCTGGTGGCGTTGGATGGCCCGCGCCTAGTCGGCGCGCTGACCTGCGAGCGAGAGCCGCGCCGCAAGGTCCAGCACATCGCCCACCTGATCGGCATGATGGTGGCCGACACCCACCGCGGCCGCGGTACTGGCCGCGCCCTGCTCGAGGCGGCCATCGCCCTGCTCAGGACCATGCCCGGCCTGGCCCAGGTCACCCTCAGCGTGACGGCCGGCAACCGGGCCGCCATCGGCCTGTACGAAAGCCAGGGCTTCATGCGCTACGGCCGCCTGCCGGATGCAATACGGCTGCCGGACGGCCGCAGGCTCGACAAGGACCTGATGCTGCTACGGCTGCAGTAAATCAAACTGCACGATCAGCGCATCCTGTACGGCCAACAGCCCGCCCAGCACCGTGAAGGGCTGGATGCCGAAGTCGCTCTGCCGAAGCACGACCTCGCCGCGCGCCCGGCCGCCCTCGATCTGGACAGCGAACCATTGCCGCCGCGCGGTGCCATGCAGCGTGATTTCGGCCTCCACCGCGCGCCGCGCGCCCTCGCCGACCTGCTGCAGCGTGCGCACGATCACCTCGGGGTGGGTCGCAGCATCCAGCGCCTTGAGGAGATTGGCGCGCGTGCCGGCGCGGGCCGCGTCGTCGACGGCGCTGGCAAACGCCGGACCGAGGCGCTGCCGCACGGCGGGCGGGTCGATGTCCAGGGCGTCGAGGCGCAAGCGCAGCACCGGCCCGGCGGCCGGCCAATCGACGCGCAGGTCGCCCGCACGCAGCACATGGTTGTGGCCGAGCCGCGCCGCCGTGCCGCCCCGGAAGACGAGAATGCGCAACGCGTCGCCGACAGTCTCGGCAGCGGGCGCCACCGGCGGCGGCGCGACCGCGCAGCCGGCCAGCGCGGCCATCGCCATCAGCAGCAAGCGGCGGGTTGCTGTAGGTTGCACGCGCAAGTCAGGGGTTTTCAGGAGGGTTTTGTCCGGCGGCGCACGGCGCTGCCGCACCGGGCTGGACTAGCATAGCCACATCCTCCTCAACGGAGCCCCGCATGGCCAGCCTGTTCCGCCCCGCCCTTGACCTGATGGCGCAATACGCCGCCTATCACCGCGACCGCCGCAACATCGCGACTCACTTCGTCGGCATCCCCCTCATCGTGTTTGCCATCAGCGTGCTGCTCGCGCGCGTCGACTTCACGCTCGCCGGCATGCCGATGAACGCCGCCATCCTGCTGTGGGGCATCACGGCGCTGTGGTACCTCACCCGCGGCAACCTCGTGCTCGGCGCCGCGACCACCGTCGTCAATGGCGTGCTGACGGCGCTGGCCATGACGGCGGCCCAGGGATCGATGACGAGTTGGCTGGTCATCGGCATCGGCAGCTTTGTCGTCGGCTGGGTGTTCCAGTTCATCGGCCACTACTACGAAGGCAAGAAGCCCGCCTTCGTCGACGACCTCGTCGGCCTGCTGGTCGGCCCGATGTTCGTCGTCGGAGAGGCCATGTTCATGCTCGGCTGGGGCCGCCCGCTGCTCGAAGAGATAGAACGGCGCGTCGGGCCGACGCATTTGCGCGATCTGGCCCATCCTTGAAGCCACTCGTCCAAGGAGGGCGGCCTGACGCTGGCCGGCGTGCCTGCCCAAGCACGGCCTGCGTCTGACCGACCTGGACGGGCTGGACCGCCGCATTTGGCCACCGGAGCTGCGCCGAGCAGCGCTTGCAACGCGGCTTCAGGCGCGTGCTGGCGGCGTTGCAGCAAGAAGCCCTTGTCCTGCTGGACACCGCCCACCGACCCGTTGCCCAGCTCACGCCCTTGCCACCACGGCGCCTGATCGCCCTGCTGCGCATGCCGACCCCAGAACGGCGCCAGCCCTATTCGCCGGCCGAGTTGCTGCACGCCCAAGCCGGCGCACGGCGTGCTGCGAAGGCGCAGCGGCCCCACTGAAACGGCCGCACACCCACAGAAAAGCCGAAGCATCGCTCAGGCACTGCTTGACGGTCGGCTTTGCGACAATGCGCGACTTTTCACGCCCGCGCCGCCCACCATGATTGAACTGCTGTCAAACCCACAAACCTGGATCGCCCTCGCCACGCTGACCGCGCTGGAGCTGGTGCTGGGCATCGACAACATCATCTTCATCAGCATCCTGGTGGACAAGCTGCCCAAGGCCCGCCAGGAATTCGCGCGGCGACTGGGCCTGTTCATGGCCATGTTCATGCGCATCGGCCTGCTGCTGGTGCTGGCCTGGATCGTCGGGTTGGTGGAGCCGCTGTTCACGCTGCCGGTCATCGACAAGCCGATCTCCGGACGAGACCTCATCCTCATCGGCGGCGGCCTGTTCCTGATCTGGAAGAGCACGGCCGAGATCCACGGCTCGCTCGAAGGCGAAGACGAGAGCCACGACGGCATCGGCTCCAAGGCGAAGGCGGCCTTTACCGCGGTTATCCTGCAGATCATGGTCATCGACCTGGTCTTCTCGCTGGATTCGATCATCACCGCCGTCGGCATGGTCGACGATGTGCGCATCATGATCATCGCCGTCATCGCATCGGTCGCCTTGATGATGCTGTTCGCCGGCCCCATCGGCCGCTTCGTGTCCGCGCACCCGACCATCAAGATGCTGGCGCTGAGCTTCCTCGTCGTCGTCGGCGTGGTGCTGGTCGCCGAAGGCTTTGGCCACCCGATTCCCAAGGGCTATATCTACTTCGCCATGGCCTTCTCGCTGGGTGTCGAGATGATCAACATCAAGCTGCGCAAGAACTCCGAAACCAAGATCAAGCTGCGCCAGCAGATCCCTGGGGGCGACGACTGAGTCGCCGGGCGCCTGGGCAGCGCAAGGCTGCTCAGGTGGCCCAGACGCGCGGGGCACTGGCGGGTAGCCCCCACAGCCGCTCGCGCCACAGTGCCCTCACCCGCCGCAGCGCGAGTGTCACGCCCTCCACCTCGTCGCCGATGACGCGTGCCAGCAGCACGACGCCACACGGGCCCGCGAGTTGGGTGATGCCACTGCGCGGCACGTCGTCCAGCAAGGCGCGGCTGTCGGCCAGCAGGGCCTCCACCTCGGCCAGTGCAGCCGTTTGCGCGAAGACCAGCGTGCCCAGGACACGCCGCCCCCCCAGCCCGCAGGGCCCGTCGAGCAAGGCGGTGTCGGCGGCATCGATCCTGCCCCGGTCCAGCCACACGCCCTCGATCTCCAGGTGCTGCAGCAGCCGGCCGGCGTCAAAGGACTGGCCGGCGGCGGGAAGACCCAGGCCCAGCACCTCGGTGGCAAACACGCTGGCGCCCGGGGCCAGGCCAATCCTGACCTCGTTGCGCGCGACGCAACCCGGGTAGGCCAGCGTCTCCTGCGGCAGCCACTCCAGCCGCGCCCCTTCGCCCACGCTCGCGTGGACGACCTGGGCGGCCTCTCCAGCGTTTGATCGGTAAAAGCGCGTCGCCGCCGGTGTCGTCACCAGCAGATGGCTGCCGGCCTGCAAGCCCAGCGAGATGTCGAGCCTGTCGCCACCCACCAACCCGCCGGGCGGGTGCACCAACACCGCGTGTGCGATGCCGGCGCCCTCCGGGTAAAGCGTCTTCAGCAGCCGTAGCGGGCCGTCGTAGCGGGCATGCACGCGAGTCGCGTGCGCGCCGTCGCGTGCCGCCGTCAGAACGAGCCGGGCGGGCCAGCGTATGGGGTCAGCCGACAAGCAGGCCCTTCTTCTCGATGAAGGCGACGACCTCCGCCAAGCCCTCGCGGGTCTTCAGGTTGGTCATGACCCAGGGCTTGACGGGACGCATGCGCGCGGTGTCGCTGCGCATCACATCCAGGTCGGCGCCGACATGCGGCGCCAGGTCGGTCTTGTTGATGACGAAAAGATCGCTCTTGGTGATGCCGGGGCCGCCCTTGCGCGGGATCTTCTCGCCGGCTGCCACGTCGATGACGTAAATGGTCAGGTCGCTCAACTCGGGGCTGAAGGTGGCCGCCAGGTTGTCGCCACCGCTCTCGACGAAGACGATGTCCGCGTCGGGGAACTTGTCCAGCATGCGGTCGACGGCTTCGAGGTTGATCGAGCAGTCCTCGCGAATGGCCGTGTGCGGGCAGCCGCCGGTCTCCACGCCCATGATGCGTTCGGGCTCAAGAGCGCCGGCCACGGTCAGCAGGCGCTGGTCTTCCTTGGTGTAGATGTCGTTGGTGACGACGACCAGGTCCCACCTGTCGCGCATGGTCTTGCAGAGCATCTCGACCAGGGTGGTCTTGCCCGAACCCACGGGGCCGCCGACGCCGACGCGCAGCGGCGGCAACTTCTTGGTGCGGTGGGGGATGGCGTGCAGGGGTACGGTCATGAGCGGAACAGTCTCGAATACTGGGTTTCGTGGCGGGCGCCATGGATGCCGAGCAGCGGCGCAAACGCCATCGGCTCGGGCACGGAACAAGCCGTCTCCACGGCGGGGGGAATGGCGTGCACGAGGCGTGCCAGCACGCGCTGGCCGGAGGTCTGGCCGAGCGGCACGCAGCGCACGGCGGCCTGCATCAGGTTCTCGGCCCAGCCGAAGGCGATGGCCTGCAGCGCCGGCTCCAGCGCGGCACCGCGGGACGCAGCAACGGCACCCATGATGACAGGCCAGGTGGGCGCGGGCTTGAGCAGCTTCAACAATGGCAGCACGGGCGCTTCGGGCACCAGCCCCTGCATCCAGACGAGCAGGCTGCGGCCCATCTGCTGGGCCTGCTGCAGGCTCTCGCTGGTCTCGCGCGTGCGCAACACCCAGGCATTCAGCTCGGCCAGCCGCGTGCCGTCCAGAGCCAAGGTCGCAGCATGCGCGGCGGCAGCGACGGGCAGTTCGGCGCGGGCCTGCACGAGTTCGAGCTGGTTCAGCAGCCAGTCACCGGCGCTGGTCTCGTCATGCACGACGCCGGCATCGACGGCGGCCTCCAGCCCTTCGGAATAGCTAAAGCCGCCGACGGGCAGCGCGGGTGAGGCGAGCCAGAGCAGGTGCAGCAATTCGGAGCTGGGAGGGGATGTCATGGGAGGTGCAGATTCCCGTTCCAGGCCGGGTTTGAGCGCAAGGGGCGAAGCCTAAACTGAGTTCAGCACCTAGAAGCGCAAGGAAGGGAGAAGGCGTTGAACGACAGGAACAGTTCTAGCACGGGGCATGCCACTGGGCGCTCCCAGCTTGCCGCCGGCCTTGCTGCCGCCGTGCTGATGACGGCCATGCCCGCCGCCAGTGCCTGGGAGCCAGCGCCGGAGGTGAGCGCCCAGCAGATCCTGCAGGATGCGCAGAAAGATGCGCGTGACGGCCGCCTCGCCGAAGCCGCCGAGAAGTTCCGGTGGTTCCACGAGCATGCGCTGGAGCGCGACCGCGCAATGTCCGGTGTGCGCCTGTCGTTTGCGCTGGCCGACTGGGCAGACCTGGCGCGCCGCTACCCGCCGGCCATGGCCCATTTGGTCGCGGCGCGGGACCGCGCGCTGGCCATGATCGACGCCGGCGGCCGGCCCGGACAGATGGCGCTGGGCGAGGTCATCCGCATCAACGCGAGGCTCAAGGCGCACGAATCCACCCGCGACGCCTTTGCCCGCTTCGCGCTGCGCGACCCGGTGCTGGCCGAGCGCGAACTGCTCGAAGCCCTGCCCGCGCTGATTTCCCTCAACGAGTTCGGGCTGGCCAGCAAGCATCTGCGGGTCGAGTTCGTCCTGTCCCGCATGGAAGGCCTGCACCGCGCCTTCCAGGAGGCACCGCTGAAGGTGTCCGACGAACGCAAGGCGCAGATGCTGAGCCACCAGCAGCGCTATATCGACGTGAAGCTCGCCCGCGTCGTGCTGGCCCTGAGCAAGGACGGGCGCGACGCCGAGGCCGAGCAGGTGGTGGCGCGCGGCCAAGCCCTGCTCGGGCCGCAGGCCCGCATCCATCACATGACCGAAGCGCTGCGCGGCGTCGCCCCGCCCGACGACGACGCCTGACGCGCGGGCTCAGTGCCCGTGGTCGTGGCCGTGGTTGCAGCCGGGGCCATGCACATGGCCGGCGTCCTGCGCCTTGACGGGAATCGACAACGGCTTGCGGGCCGGCGCGGGCGCTGCAGCGTGCGCATGCGCATGGCCGTGATCGTCGTCATGGTCATGGTGGTGATGCCCATGCCCCGCGCCTTCGCCATAGGCGCCGCCCTCCGGCTCGAAGGCCGCCTGGGCCTCGGTGACGATGAGGTGCTGGCGACGCAGCATGTCGGCCAGCACAGGGTCGGGCTCGAACTGCAATAGATCGGGCTGCAATTCCAGCGGCACATGGCGGTTGCCCAGGTGGTAGGCGGCGCGCAGCAGGTCGAAGGGTGAGCCGTGCTCGGCGCAATGGCGCACCTGCAGCACCGGTTGCGGTGAAGCGATGACGCGCAGCAGCGTGCCGTCCTCGGCCACCAGCACGTCGCCGCCGCGCAGCGCCGTGCCGCGCGGCAGCACCACGCCGATCTCGCGGCCAGTGGAGTCGGTGGCCGAGAAGCGGCTCTTGCTGCGCGTGTCCCAGTCGAGTTCGAGCGCGGGCGCGCGCTTGACGAGGACGGCGGCCAGGCCGGCACCGCCGGCAATGCGTTTGGAGGCGTGGATCATGGTTGTCAGTGGCTCAGAGGGCCGCTAGTATTACAAACGTTATAACCCAAAGATGGCGATGATGAGCGCACTCAAGGTAACCCAAATCGGCAACTCGCTCGGCGTGATCTTGCCCAAGGAAGTTTTGGCTCGCCTGAAGGTGGGAAAAGGCGACGTGCTCTACCTTTCAGAAGCCGTCAACGGCCTCCTGATCTCGCCCTACAGCCCGGAGTTCGAACAGCAGATGGACGCGGCCCGCAGCATCATGAAGAAGCGCCGCGCCGTGCTGCGGGAACTGGCGAAGTGATCGCCGCCGCCTGGCGCTGGCTGAACGCCGACGTCCTGAGGGCCATCCACTACGAGCAACTGGCTGAACATGGCGGCGCGCCCGGCATCCGTGATGAGGGCCTGTTTGACTCAGCCGTGACACGGCCGCAGAACCTCGTGGCCTACGGGCAACCCGACGTGTTCGAACTGGCGGCGGCCTACGCGGTCGGCCTGGCCAAAAACCATCCCTTCATCGACGGCAACAGGCGGACAGCCTACGTGGCGATGGAGTTGTTCCTCTGGCTGAACGGCCTGGAACTGCTTGCAAGCGACGCGGATTGCGTCATCACCATGCTGGGTGTCGCCGCCAGTGACATCAGCGAGGCCCAACTGGCTGACTGGCTGCGGCAGCAAACCGAACCGATCGCCTAAGCTTTTTCCGAGACTGCACATGACCGCCCCATATCTCGAAACCCTGACCCTTTCCGTCCGGGACCACATCGCCACCGTCCGCCTGAACCGCCCCGACAAGGCCAACGCGATGAATGCGGCGATGTGGCAGGACATCCGCCGCGCCTTCGACTGGATCGATGCCCAGCCTGAAGCGCGCGCGGTGGTGCTGGAGGGCGAGGGCAGACACTTCACCGCCGGCATTGACCTGCAGATGATGATGGGCATCGCCCCGCAGATCGAAGATCCCTGCGACGGCCGCACGCGCGAGAGCCTGCGCCGCGTCATCCTCGACATGCAGGACACGCTCACAAGTCTTGAGCGCTGCCGCAAGCCGGTGCTCGCGGCCATCCACGGCGCCTGCGTGGGCGGCGGCATCGACCTGATCTGCGCCGCCGACATGCGCTACTGCAGCGCCGACGCCTACTTCTCCATCAAGGAAATCGACATCGGCATGGTGGCAGACGTCGGCACGCTGCAGCGCCTGCCCAAGCTCATCGGCTCGCAGGGCCTGGTGCGTGAACTGGCCTATACGGGCCGCCGCGTGGAGGCCGCCGAGGCACGCGAGATCGGCCTGGTCAACCGCGTGTTCGACAGCCGCGAGGCGCTTGGGAGCAGCGTGCGGGAGATCGCTGCCGCCATCGCATCGAAATCGCCGCTGTCCATCCGCGGCACCAAGGAGCAGCTCAACTACGCCCGCGACCATTCGGTGGCCGACGGGCTCAACCACATCGCAACCTGGAATGCGGCAATGCTGATGAGCGAGGACCTGAGCAAGGCCATGATGGCCGGCAAGGGGACGCCCGCTTTCCGCGATTGAGCGTGGCGGCGACCTTGCCGCCCGTCACACCACAGGGTGATCGGTCGCCGCTTCGGCATGCCTCGGCCGGGCGCTTCAGAATCCGCGGCCATGAAGCAACTCATCGCCTGCCTTCTGGGCCTGCTGCTGGCGCCGGCTTGGTCGTTCGATCTGCGCGACGGCGATGTGGCGATCTATCGCCATGCGCTCGCGCCCGGCGGTGGCGACCCGTCGGCGCTGCGCTTGGGCGACTGCAGCACGCAGCGCAACCTCAGCGACGCCGGGCGCGAGCAGGCGCGCCGCCTCGGCGAGATGCTGCGGCAGCGGCTGGGTGAGCTGCAGATCGCCGAAGTCTGGGCGTCACCGTGGTGCCGCGCGCTGGACACCGCGCGGCTGGCCTTTCCAGGCATGACGGTGCGCGAGCAGCCGGCTTTCGGCTCCTTCTTCCAGCATCCCGAGCGCGAAGCGCAGATGCTGGGCGCGGCGCGGCAACTGCTGGTCGGCTGGCGCGGGCCCGGCGTGCTGGTTGTGGTCACCCACCAGGTGACGATCACGGGCCTCAGCAGCGTCTTTCCGGCGTCGGGCGAGGGCATCGCCATGCGCTGGAGCCACGGCGACGGCAAGGTGTTGGGGCGGCTGCCAGCGCCGGCCCACTGACTCGCACCGCGCCCGGCCGCGCATCCGCCCGGAGCCGTTCAGGCCTGGCGCTCGTGATCGTCCAGCGCCATCAACAGCCGGGTGCGGTGCTCACGCGCCACCTCCTGCCAGTGGACGCCAGTGAGTGCACCTTCGAGCGCCCAGAGCAGGTTCAGCGAAACGCCCTGCCTCGCCCGCTTCGCTCTCGTGTAGGCAGCGACGGAGCCGAGCGCCCGGAGTTGGTCCAGTGTCGTGATGCCGACGCGGGCCAGCATCTCGGCGGATTTGGGGCCGAGGTTGGCCAGGGATTCGATGGCGTCCGGCATGGCGCGAGCCTAGTTCAAAATTCGATGCAGCGAGGGCACCGCGTTTGCCCTGGTTGAGCGACGCCACCGCCCAGGAGACGCCATGAGCACCCATCTCCCCTATTCCACCGACGAACCGGCTCGCGCCGAGGTCGACGCGATGGCCGGCAGCACCGTGCTCGAGTTTGGCGCCAACTGGTGCGGCATCTGCCAGGCCGCGCAGCCGAGCATCGGCAACGCGCTGGCGGCGGCGCGCACCGCCCGCGGGCCACTTCGCCACCTGAAGATCGAGGACGGCCGCGGGCGGCCGCTCGGCCGATCGTTCGGCATCAAGCTGTGGCCGACGCTGGTGATGCTGCGCGACGGCCGCGAGGTTGCGCGCGTCGTGCGGCCCGGCAGCGCCCAAGCGGTCACCGACGCGCTGGCCAGGCTGGACGCCGCACCGCCCGCCTGACGCCAGGGCGCGGGCGCCTCGCGGAGGTCAACGTCGCCGTGCCTTCGGCATAGCCGCAAAGGCACAGCCGGCGAACGGCGTATTCACGTCGAGGCCTTCGGAGGTCGTCGGCCTGCCGCTACTGGCCGGCGCCCGCGCGCAGGGCCGCCAGCTCCTGCCGCAATGACGCGTTCTCAAGCTCAAGCGTTGCAACACGCCGACGCAGCGATTCCAGCGTGGCGTCCGGCGCGCGCGCCGCACCGGTCGCCGCATCGTCTGCCGGCGCCGGGGCGTCCTGCGCCAGCGGCTTGCGCCTGGCCTCGCGCACACGCTTGGCGGCCTGCATGAGCTCGACGGCGCCCGCTGCTGCCGCGGCGGCTTGCTCGTCAGCCGGCAACGTGGCCACCGCAGCCGCCGCATTGATGGAGACCGTGCCGGCCTTCACTGCGGCCACCAATTCGGGGGCTCCCTGCTTCTGGATCTTCTAGATCAGCACCACCTGGTTGCTGCTCAGCCGCGCCGCCTTGGCCAGCGCCTCACGCGTGGCCAAGGCTTGCGCCGGCGGCTCCACCGCCGGCATGGCGTCGTCCGGTGCGATGGGCGCCGTCGCATCCGGCGTGGGCAATGCCGTGCTGCTGCGCGCGCGCCGCCCGGCCACGATCTCGCGCTGGCGCAGCGCCAGCACGCCACGCTGGAAATCCGAGAGGCTGCGCCGGCCCAGGTGCTGCTCGATCATCCACAGGTGCACGTCTTCAACGGACGTGAAGCGTGGGTTCTGTACCGTCTGGAAAGGCAGTCCGTGCTTGCGGCAGATGCCGTAGCGGTTGTGCCCGTCGACCAGCAAGTCGCCCCACAGCACCAGCGCGTCGCGGCAACCCTCGGCCAGCAGGCTGCGCTCCAGCGCGTCGTACTCCTGCGGCGTCAATGGGTCGATGTAGGCCTTGAGTTCTTCGTTGACGACGATATCCATGGGGGCCGGGTGCGCGCTGAGAAGCAAAAGGGGCCGGATTCTAGAGAGCCCCAGCCCCGCTGCGGCGACACCGCTTCACCCGCCCGGATATCCGCGGCGACCGCGTTCAGATCGTTGCCGAACCGATGGCCGCAGTGGCACACCGCCGCGCCAAGCCGGCCCTGGCGGAACGGGTCTTGGGGCGGCGGCCCCGCACGTAGGCCAAAGTTGACGACCGGGGTTGGCGCTTTCCGACGCACCGCCCGCGCGGCGGCGGCCAGCATCGCGGCATGAATCTCATCGTCGTGACCGACCAGTTGCAGGACTGGTTCCAGCTTCCCGCCGCCACCGTCGTGACCGCGCGGCACTATCTCGCCGACGCGGTCGCCGCACAGGCGGGCGACGCCTCGGTGCTCAACCTCTGCCGCACCGGGCGCTACCAGGGGCGGGGCTACTACGTTTCGCTGCTGGCCGAGGCGCGCGGCCATCGGCCGTTGCCGGAGGTGAAGTCCATCGAGGACCTCAAGGCCGAGGCCTTCGTGCAGGCCATCGCCGGCCGCGTCGACATGCTGGTGCAGGACACGCTGCAGCATGACAGCAGCGACCTTTTCGAACTCGACGTCTACCTGGGCCGCGACCCCGCGCGCCGGCACGACGCGCTCGCCGAGCGCCTGTACGCCGAGGCACGACTGCCGCTGCTGCGCGTGCTTTTGCGCCGCGAGCAGGGGCGCTGGATGCTTGATGCGCTGCAGTCGATCGGCCTGGCCGACGTGCCCTCGCAGGACCGCGCCTTCCTGTTGCAGGCGGTGCAGGGCCTGGGCTGCGCTGCCGGTGCCGATGCGCCGCGGCGCCGCACCGACCGGCCGCGCCTGGCCATCCTGTGGGACCGCGACGAACCGCACAAGCCGTCCAACGAGGCGGCGCTGCAGCGCTTCGTCGAGACCGCGCCGCTGGTGGGGCTGCAGGCGGAGCTGGTCGGTCCCGGCGACCTCGAGCGGTTGCCTGAGTTCGACGCCCTGTTCAACCGCGCCAGCCCCGAGGTGGACGGCATCGTCTACGAGTTCGTGCGCCGCGCCGAGGCGATGGGCATGCCGGTTGTGGACGATCCTGAGTCCATCCTGCGCTGCCTGAACAAGGCCTACATGCACGAGCTGATGACCCGGCACCGCATCGCGCAGCCGCGCAGCCTCATCGTGCACCGCGACAGCATCGGCCAGGTGGTGCCCACGCTCGGCCTGCCCTGCGTCATCAAGCTGCCGGACAGCGGCTTTGGTCTGGACGTGCTGAAGATCGAATCCGAAGCGCAGTTGGGCCAGGAAGCCGAGCGCTTCTTGAAGGTGTCGGAGCTGTTCGTCGCCCAGGAGTGGCTGCCCAGCGAGTTCGACTGGCGGGTGGGCGTCTACGACGGCCGGCCGCTGTACGTGGCCAAGTACTGGATGGCACCCGGCCACTGGAAGATCATGCAGGAGACCGAGGGCAGCGACGAGCTCATCGAGGGCAAGACCGAGGCGATGACGATCGGCGAGGCGCCACGGCAGGTGATCGAGACCGCCGTGCGGGCCGCCAACCTGATCGGGCGCGGCCTGTACGGCGTGGACCTCAAGCAGGTCGAGGACCGGGTCTACCTCATCGAGGTCAACTGCAACCCCAACATCGACGCCGGCAACGAAGACCAGGTGCTGGGCGAGGCGCTCTACCGCGAGGTGTTGGGCGTGTTCGCGCGCCGCATTGCCGAGCACCGGCACGGCGCGGCCGCCTGACGCCGGGCATGGAGCCGCCACCGCCATGCAGTTGAGCCTTGCACCTGGCGGCCCGCTTGCAGCGCTGCGCAGCGGCTGTGTCGTCGTGGGCGTGCACGCGTGCGGGCGGCTGTCGCCCTCGGCCGCCGCGCTGGATGAGGCCTCGCGCGGGGCGCTGCAGGCCGCACTCGCACGGCGCGACCTCCGCGGCGACCTCGGCGAGACACTGCTG
>NZ_JBQVNP010000052.1:0-32272 GCF_052436255.1 Roseateles sp.
GGCGCAGCGACCACGTCGACGACGATGCGCAGCGCCGCCAGCGCCGGCACACCCGAGGCCAGCAGCATGGCGACGGACCGGTACAGCCGTGCCAGTGCCAGCACCCGCAGCCGCGGGCCCAGGCCGGGCAGGGTCCACAGCGCCGCCTGCGCGCGCTGGCGCACGGCCGGCTGGCGCAGCAACGTGAAGATCGCAAAGGCGACGGACGCGATACCGCCGATGACCGGACCCGGATGCGCCCCGGCCGTCTGGCCGAACTCGATCAGCACGCGCGAGGCCCAGGGCAGGTCGGCACTGGTCGCCTCCAGGATGCCGGCAAAGCGCGGCAGCACATAGAGCAGCAGGAACAGGATCACCGCGCCGCCCACGCCCAGCAGCATCAGCGGGTAGACCAGGGCGGCCACGAGGCGCGAGCGCAGCGCATCGACCCACGCCAGGTAGCGCGCATGCTGGGCCAGAGCCGTGGACAGCTGACCGGTGCGCTCGTTGGCCGCCACGATGGCGCAGATCAGCTCGTCGAAGGCCTGCGGCTGCTGGCGCAGCGCGACGGACAACGGCTGGCCCTGCTCGATCTGGCGGGTGACGGCGTCCAGCGCGGCGCGCACGCCGGGCTGGCCTTCCTTCTCGCGCAACGTATTCAGCGCTTCGAGCAGCGCGATGCCGGCGTCCATCAGCACGGCCAGTTCCTGGCTGAAGAGTTGCAGTGGGAACTTGGCTGTACGGCGCCAGGGTTTCTTGTTCTCGGCCACCGCAAGTTCTTGGACTGCCAGCACATGCTGGGCTGGCACGCCGAGCACGCCAGCGACGGCGGCACGGTCGGGCGCCTCCACGCGCTCGGTGCTGACGGCACCCGCGCGCAGCACACGGGTCTGGAACTGCGGCACGAAAAGGTCTACCAAGAGGTGAGGTCGGCGTCCTCACCCTCACCGCCGGGGCGGCCGTCCTTGCCCAGGCTCAGCAGATCGTATTCGCCATGCTCGCCCGGGCTGCGGTACTGGTATTCGTTGCCCCAGGGGTCCTTGGGCACGGCCTTGGACAGATAGGGGCCGGCCCACTTGGGCTCGTCGGCCGGCTTGGCGACCAGCACCGCCAGGCCCTGCTCGGTGCTGGGGTAGCGGCCGACGTCCAGCCGGTACTGGTCCAGCGACTTGGTCAGCGCATCGATCTGGGCGCGGGTCGCCTTGACCTCGCTCTTGCCGATCTGGCCGAAGAACTTGGGGCCGACGTAACCGGCCAGCAGGCCGATGATGACCATGACGACCAACAGTTCAAGCAGGGTGAAGCCGCGCGGGCGTGCAGTGAAGGGGCGGGACATGGTCGATCAGGGTACAGCGGGAGGGCGACTGTTCAACGGCGGGCGTCGCGGAGCAATCGGGATTTGACCGACCCGCATTCTCAGGGGGCGGGCGAGGTGCGCTGAAAGCAGTGGGTTGGGCTCAGGCGCCGGATGGCCGCGGCTTTCCCCCGGGCGCTTGGCGACCTTTGCTGCGGAGTGGGGCAGGGCGTCCAACTACGGCAGACGCTCGTTGAGCGCATGAGGGGTATAGATTCGAGACCTGCCCCCGAATTTCGAATTTGCCGCATTTGCGCTCAATCCGAGCGCGACGAGTTGGTCAGCAAGGCCGCCGCTGCTCAACATACTCAGCTCAACGCTGCGTGAATCAGGCGACATCTACCTTGTAGCGCACCGATTGGCAATCTCGAAGTTGCTGTAGGAACCGTAGGAAGCTTGGACTTCGTTAGCGAAAAGTAGGTTTGGGCTACTTTACTACTGCCTCCTTGAACGTGGCTGGGATGAAAGCCAACGGGCCGGTGAGCTGATCACGCGTAAAGACGCATGCGTCGCAGCCAGTGCCGTTCAGGTTCTTTTCAGTCAATAAGATTTGCTCGCCCTTATTCGGTGTGACGTAGACGAACCAGGAGAGATCGTCCTTTCTTGCGACAATCGCAACTCGCTTTCCAGACACAAGCGAGAGTTTGAACTTCCCGTCAGCGTCACTTGTCGTGACTATTGAATTTCCTTGAGTTGCCTGCGGAACATAGAAGGCAGCATTCCGTCCTGTAGCTAGTCCAACGACCGCATCTTTCGCCTCCCTAGCTCGTTCGTTTGCAGCCTTGAGACTCTTCGTCGCAGCCTGTACCGTCTCAACGGCGGACGATGCTAAACCTGCATTCGGCATTTGACTAGTTGATATGCGGGAAGCCGTGGCAAGCATCTGCGCCTGTTGAGCGTGGCCCATGGCTTGAGCCAAGGACTGCTTGCTGGAGTCGTGATCGGCTTTCAGTCGAGTGAATTCCGACGCCATGGCCGGCATTGCCGCTTTCAAGTTTTTGACGAGTGTGTCTTCCGGAACGACGTATATCTCTACCTGGGCAAGCTTCCTCGCAGAACCGGAAGAATCAATAAAGACTTGACCGTTCGTTTCGATCAACGGCGTGCAGCCCGTCATCGCTGCTGTAAGAAGGCAATAAGCGGTTGCTCGAATCTTCATAGTTAACTCCCTGATAACTCAACAAATTCAACGGGTCCGGCGATAGTCGGGCAGGTTATTTGGGCCAACCCGATCGATGCATTGTTTGTCAGATCGACTGAGCCAGCGTGCAGTTGTTGGTCGCGTTGTCGGTGCAGGGGCCCTGCCAGCGGATGCGTGTCGCCGCAGCGGGTGGCAGCGGCGCGCGGCCGTCCAGCGGCTGACCACGCACGCCTGTAAAGCTCGCCAGCGTTGTCCACGCCGACCCCTGCAGGTATTGCAGGCTGTAGCGGCTGCCCGGGCGAAGGCTGCGCGTCTTGATCCGGTATTCACCCGCCACGATGGCAAAGCTCGGCGTGTCGCGGAAGGGCTGGGCCAGCGGCTCGCCGACGAACAGGCCCTGCCCCGGCCACTGCACGGCCTTCCAGTAGGCCTCGATGGCCGTCGCGCCGCGCCAGTAGTGGTCGATCAGCACCGAGGCGCGCGAGAACTTCTGCGGCAGGTTGCAGGGCTCCTCGACCGTGCCGTAGCTGGCGGTGGCGCCGGCCTCCAGCCAGGCGGTGATGGGCATCTGGCCGCCCCCCGAGGGCAGCACGCCGCCGGTGGAAGTCAGCGTGTCGGCCAGGGCGCCGGGGCGGAACTGCAGCGTCGCCAGGTTGCCGACGTTGACGAGGCCGGTCAGGTAAAAGAGCACGCCGCTCTTGCCGGACAGCGCGTCAGCGTTGGCCGGGCCGGCGCTGTTGTCCACGTAGTTCAGCGCCAGCGCGCTGCCCCAGGCCGCGGGCAGGCCGCTGAAGTCTTCCCAGCGCACGGCGCGGTTGGCGTCAGTCGTGCGCACCAGCCAGCCCTCGCCGGCCGGCCGGCTGGCGTCGGCCGCCACGCCGCGATTGATCAGCGCCTGGGCCGCCGCCAGCGTGCCGGCGCCCAGCAGCATGGAGGGCCGCAGCTGCACGTCGGCCTGCGGGCGGCGCGCCTCGCTGTCGTACAGCGGCGACGCGAGCGTGGTCGCGCAGGCATTGGTGGCCGGGTTGACATTGCAATAGCGTTCGTCAAAGCCAAAGGCCATCGCGCTGGTGATGCCCATGCGGCAAGCGCCGACGACGCGGCTGGGCGCGGTCCAGGTCAGCAGCGTGGCCTGGGTACCGGGCGGCAATTTGGCGTCAATGTCGGATTTGAGCAACGCAAAGTCGGCTGCCGAGATGGTGTCGCTGGCGGTATTGACCCGCACGCGGACCAGGTTGCCGGCCGGCACTCCGCGCGTGGCGAGGTAGGCGGCACCAGCCGCTTCGCTGAGCGCATCGCCCTCCGCAACGATAACGGCGAGGTCGGCCGGCACGAGGCCGGTTGCCGGCAGGCTCAATGTGAGCGTCTTCCCTATGCCGGCACCCCCGCCGTCGTCACCGCCGCTGGCGCCACCGCCACCTCCGCCACAGGCCGTCAGGAAGGGCAGCAACAGGAGCGGCAGCGATGGATTGAGACGGCGCATGGGGTGATTCTGACCGCGCCGGCACGCCCTTCGGGCTGCACGAATTTGGGGCAAAACGCACCTTTCGCACCCGGCGAACCCGGAATTACCCCAGTGCCGTGCACCGCGGCGGGGCAATACATTCTCGCCACTCGACGCGGTTCCGGGCTCCGGTCCAGGACCGCCGGGCGGGTCGTGAGGAGACAAGACAAGCGGCAAGCGCACAAGGGTTGCTTCGTAATCCCGAAGACAATCACACCGGCCACCAAGGCACCCCTTGGTGGCCGTTTTCTTTGGTGGACTGGAGCCCCTCGTCCACGGATTACCCTGGCCGGTCCCCCGTGGGAACGGCGATGCTCGCGAACATCAAGCCACCCGCACATCGCCAGACGGGCCGGCTTGGGGCGGCCCGGCGCTCGGCCCGATAAAGGCACGACGGCCGCGCGGCGCTGATGATCAAACCCAGTGGACATGCTCGACCTCGTTACTGTTGCCCTCGCCTCCCTGCTCGCCGGCTTCATCGACGCGGTGGCGGGTGGGGGCGGGCTGGTGCTCGTGCCGGCCCTGTTCAGCACCTTCCCGACCGCCTCGCCGGCCACGCTGATGGGCACGAACAAGGGCGCGGCGATCTGGGGCACGGGCTGGGCGACGCTGCAGTATGTGAAGCGGGTCGACCTGCCATGGAAGCGGCTGATGCCGGCGGCGGCGATGGCCGGCCTCGGCAGTTTTGCCGGCGCCTGGGCGCTGACCATGGTCAGCGCCGACGGCCTGCGCAAGGCGCTGCCGCTGGTGCTGCTGGCCGTGCTCGTCTACACACTGGCGAAGAAGGACCTGGGCCGAGAGCACAAGCCGCGCTTCACGGGGCGCGCCGAGGCCTGGGTCGCCGGTGGCATCGCGCTGACCATCGGTTTTTACGACGGCTTCTTCGGCCCCGGCACGGGCAGCTTCTTCGTCTTCCTGTTCGTGCGGCTGCTGGGTTATGACTTCCTGCATGCATCCGCCACGGCCAAGCTGATGAACCTGCTGACGAACGCGTTCGCGATCACGCTGTTCGTCAGCAAGGGCCACATCTGGTGGCACATCGCGGCGGTCATGGCGGTGACCAATGTGATCGGCAGCTTGTTGGGCACGCGGCTCGCGCTCAAGCACGGCGCCGGCTTCGTGCGCGGCGCCTTTGTCATCGTCGTCAGCGCGCTCATCCTGAAAACAGCCTGGGACGCCTTCTTCCGCTGATCTACCATCCAGCATCCCCCCAGCGCCTCCCTCATTCACCATGCCCGTCGATCCTCAACTGCGCAATCTGGACATAGAGATCCCGACCCAGCCCGAGGTCCTGGTCAAGCTCTCGCTGCTGATGGCGGCCGAGGACATCGACCTGCAGGCCATGTCCTCGCTGGTCGAGACCGACATGGCCCTGGCGGCCGCCGTCATGAAGGCGGTCAACTCCTCGCTCTATGGTCTGCGTGGCCGCGTGCAGACCGTGCACCAGGCGCTGACCTATCTGGGCATGCGTGAGGTCGCCGCCATCACCTTCGAGATGGGCCTGCGCGCCGCCTTCCCTGCTGCGGCCGAGCTGGAATCGGTGTGGTCACGCGCCTCGCAGCGCGGGCTGCTGATGGGCCGCATGGGCCAGATGCTCGGCGTGGACCCCTGGGCCGCCCACTCGGCGGGCCTGTTCGAGGAATGCGGCAAGGCCGTGCTCTACCGCCATGCGCCGACGCACTACCCGGCCATGCTGCGCGCGGCCACGCGTGATATCGAGCTCGTCGAGCTGGAGCGCACCGCCTTCGGTGTCAGCCACGACGCCCTCGGCGCGGCGCTGTGCGAGAGCTGGGGCCTGGCCCCGGCTGCCGTGGCCAGCGTGCGCCATCACGTCGAGATCCAGACGACGCTGACGATGCCCGAAAGCCTGGCACGCCGCAGCGTTAGCGCGATCTCGACGGTGGCATGGGCGCTGCTGACGCTCCCCGAACAACTCGACGAAATCGCCAGCCAGATCGCGCCGCAGGCCCAACTCGACGAGACGCTGGTGCTGCGCGCCGCGCGGCGCGTCAACGAGCAGTTGCTGGCCGCCCAGGAACACGGGCGCTAGAGCGTCCGGGCCGCCCAAGCCGGCCCGCGCAGCGAGGTGCTTGCGGCTCAATGCCGCGCGCATCGCTGTCCCTCTGGGGGCTGAGGCCGGACACATGGCGCCCAGTGGGCGTGACATGCCCAACGCGGCGCCGCCTGCAAGACCGGGCGAGGGGTTTTGTCTCAAGCCGCCAGGCTGAGCCGGTCGCGGCCGGCGTGCTTGGCGATGTAGAGCGCCTCGTCGGCCGCCTGCAGCAAGGCCTGAGCGCTCAGATACGGATGGGCCGGGCTGGCCGCCGCCAGACCGACGCTCAACGTCAGGCTGCCTTGTCCATCGGGCAGGCGCAAGGCGCGCAGCTCGTCGCGCAACGACTCCAGCACGCCTTGCGCCTCCGCCATGCCGAAGCCGGGCAGCAGCGCGACGAACTCCTCGCCACCCAGGCGGGCGACGACATCGGTGTCGCGCTTGAAGCGCTCGCTCAGCAGTGCCGCCACGCGCTGCAGCACCAGGTCGCCGACGGCCGTGCCGTGGTCGAGGTTGAACTGCTTGAACTGGTCCAGGTCCAGCACCGCCACCGCGAGCAGGCCGCGTTGGCGCTGGGCACGCTTGAACTCCCGGCGCAGCGCCTCGTCGAAGGCGCTCTGGTTGGCGATGCCGGTCAGCGCATCGGTGCGCGCCAGGCTGGCCAGTTCACGCTGGTTGGCCTGGAGTGCGGAATTCGCCTCCTCCAGCAGATGACGCTGCTGGGCCAGCTCGCGCCGCAGTTCGCGCGCCTCCTGGTCCTGCTGCCACAGCGAGCCGCGGGCGCGTTGCATGGCATGGCCGATGCGTTCCAGCTCGGCCGCAAGGCCGGGCCTTGGCCCCACCGCGTGCGGCGTCAACGGCACCGGCGCTGATTCCATCGCTTCGCAGCCGGCCGCAAGCTGGCGCAGCGGCCTGAGCAGCAGCGATTCGATGAGGACAAGCTGGGCGGCGCTGAGCAGCAGCACCAGCCAGGCGCTGCGCGCCAGGCCCTCGGCCAGCGACTGATAGCCGCCGGCGCTCCATTCGAAAACCGCGACGATGGCGGCCGTCAGCAACGGCACCGCCAGGCTCAGCCGCAGCCGCAGCGACCCCAGCCGGCGCGGGCTGACACGGTCCAGGGGTTCGGCAAGGGAATCGGTGCTCATGATGGCGCGGGCAGCAGCACAAATTGTCACGGGCGCCTTCCAAGCGTTCGCTCGGGGTTTGTCTGCAGGGAACGCTGCCTGCCGGCGTGCACGCCGCGCCAGTACGGCCCCCGGTCTGGCGGGTGCTGCCCGAAGTTCCTGGCCCGAGGCCAGCAGCTCCATCGACTTGGCATGGCCGATCGCGGGTCTACAGCCAGAGGGCCCCAGCGCAGCGCCGACCACTGTCATTGGCTGACGCCCGCCCCGCGGCGGGATCAGGAGGCGGTCTGCGGGGTGGCGCCGGGTTCGCCGCCGTCGGCTGCCACCGTGCGGTTGCGGCCAGCGCGCTTGGCGTTGTAGACGGCGCGGTCGGCCGCCGACAGCAGGTCGGCAAAACTCGTCGCGCTGGTCGGCAGCATGGCCAGGCCGACGGACAGGGTTGCGCCGACGGTGCCGCCGTCGGGCGTCACGAAGGGCGCGTCCTGCACCATCAGCCGGATGCGCTCGGCCACTTCGCAGGCACCGGCCATGTCGGTGCGCGGCAGCAGCACGACGAACTCCTCGCCGCCGTAGCGCGCCGCCAGGTCGCCGGTGCGCAGCGAGCGCAGGATCAGCCCGCCCACCTGACGCAGCACCTCGTCGCCGACGGGGTGGCCGTGGCGATCGTTGATGGCCTTGAAGTGGTCGATATCCAGGAACAGGCAGGCCAGCGGGTAGCGGTGGCGCACGGCCTGGCTGAATTCGATGAGGCTGCGATGGTCGAAGTAGCGGCGGTTGTGCACGCCGGTCAGGCCGTCGGTCATGCCGGCGCGGCGCAGGCGCTCGCGGTTGAGCATGCTCTCGATGGCGATGGCCGCGATGGCCGAGAGGCGGTCCAGGAACTTCGTGCCCGACGTGGCGTCGTAGCGCTCGGGGTCGCGTGAGCCCAGGTGCAGGCTGCCGATCAGCAGGCCCTGGCGGATCAGCGGCAGCAGCGCGGCCGAGCGCACCGCAGGTTCCGCGCTGAAGGCCCGGGCCAGCAGCGCTTCATCAGCCCCCGGACCGATCAGACGCGTCGTGCGCGCGGTGCCGAACAGGTCCTTCAGCGGGCCGTGGCCGTCCAGCAGCTTGGGTGCCTTGACCATGGGCAGGGCCGGCAGCGCGCGGCGCAATTCTTCCTCGGGGTCAAGCAGCCAGAGCTCGGCGGCATCCAGGCCGAAGTCGTCGCGGCAGTCGACCAGCAGCAGGTTCACCAGCTCTTCCATCGACGTCACCGCCATCAGCCGGCGCTCCAGCGCGTCGAAGCGGTCCAGCTTGCGTTCATTGGCCGTGGCGGCGTCGAGCAGCGACTGCAACCGGCGGCGCAGTTCCTGGACCTGGGCTTGAGGATCGGGCGCGTTCATGACGGCGCGATTGTGGGGGCGCCGCGCTCGAAGTGGCGTGGCCGGCCTGTGACGGGGTCCAGGAACGCGATCGCCCGCGCCACCAGCTGCAGCGGGGCATCAAGGCGGGGCGGGTTCTCGTGCGGCTGCAGCACCGGGTAGATGCGGTCGCCGACGATGGGCAGGCCCAGCGCGTTCATCTGTGCGCGCAGCTGGTGCTTGACGCCCGTGCGGGGGCGCAGCTCGTAGCGCGCCAGGCCCTGGTGCGCGCCCCCCAGCAACTCGACCCGGTCGACCCAGGTTTCGGCGTTGGGTTCGCCGTCAACGACCTGCATCTGCATGAAGGCGTCGCCAGGGCGCTCGACCAGTCGGTGGCGCAGCACGCGCGGCCAGGGTCCGTCAGCGGCAGGCGCGACGGCCTCGTAGACCTTCTCGACGACGCGATCGCGAAACAGGTTCTGGTAGGCCGCGCGCTCGTCGGGCCGGACGCTGAAGACGACCAGACCGGCCGTTTCGCGGTCCAGCCGGTGAATGGGGCTGAGGTGCGGCAGACCGGTCGCGCGGCGCAGCCGCGTCAGCAGCGTCTGCTGCACATAGGCGCCGCCGGGCGTGACGGGCAGGAAATGCGGCTTGTCGGCCACCAGCAGATGCCTGTCCTGGAAGACGATGCGCTCCGCGAACGGGATCTCGGGTTCGACATCCAGCTCGCGCCAGTAGAACGCCCTGCAGTTGGGGCGGTAGGGCGCATCGCCGAGCGGTTGGCCGGCCTCGTCGACCACGTCGCCGCGGGCGATGCGCGCAGGCCAGTCGGCCACCCGTGGCAGGCGCTCGGCCAGGAAATCGGCCAGGTGGCGCCAGGGTCCCGGCGGGCAGAACACCGCGCTGGCGCCGACCCCCTCGCGCAGCGGCAACGCAGGCTTGAGCGGGCGTGCCACGCGCGTGAACGACTCAGTCGCCCTCGACCCACTCCATGCGAGCGCCCTGTTCGCCGATGTGCTCGACGACGTTGGGGTGGGCGCGGCGGATCGGCGTCGCGTTCTTGATCACGCTCTTGCCCGGGATGCTGGCCGCCACCATCAGCAGCGCGATGGCCACCCGGATGATGTAGGGGCTGTCCACCTCGGCCGGGCTCAGCGGCTTGCCGCCGAAGGTGATCATGCGGTGCGGGTCGCTCAGGAAGGCATGGGCGCCGAACTTGGCCAGCTCGCTGGTCCAGCCCATCGCGCCGTCGTAGATCTTGTTCCAGAACATCACGCTGCCCTCGGCCTTGACGCCGAGCGCGACGAAGATGGGCAGCAGGTCGACCGGCACATACGGCCAGGGCGCCGCTTCCACCTTCTGCAGGATGTTGCGCGTGAAGGGCTCCTTGACCTTGAGCGGGCCGGTCGTGACGCAGCGGCTCCAGCCGTCCTCGTGCACGATCTGCACGCCGAACTTGGCGAAGGTGCGGTCCAGCAGCGGGAACATCTCCGGCGCGCTGTTCTTCACGCGCACGTCGCCGCCGGTGATGGCGCCCAGGGCCAGGAAGGTGACGATCTCGTGGAAATCCTCGGTGAAGGTGTAGTCGGCACCGCCCAGCTCCTGCACGCCGGTGATCTTCAGCTTGGACGTGCCATGACCTTCGATCTTGGCGCCCAGCAGCGACATGAAGTTGCAGAACTCCTGCACATGCGGCTCGCTGGCAGCATTGGTCAGCGTGGACGTGCCGTCGGCCAGTGCCGCGCAGAGGACGAAGTTCTCGGTCGTCGTGACCGAGGCGTAGTCGGTCCAGTGCGCATTGGCCGTGAGGGGCCGATGCACGCGCAGGATGAGGCCGTCGGGCAGGCGCTCGACATGGGCGCCGAAGCGCTCGAACACCTCCACATGCGGGTCGATCTCGCGCGCGCCCAGCGTGCAGCCCTTGACGTCGTCCTCGATGCGCGCCGCGCCGAAGCGAGCCATCAGGCCGGGCACCAGCATGATGGAGGAGCGCATTTCCTCGGGCAGCCGGTCGACGTTGGGGTCGAAGCGGGTGTGTTCGTGATGCACGTCGAGGATGCCGGTCTTGAAGTCCAGCTCCACCTGTGAGCCGAGCTTCCTGAAGACCTCGACGATCTTCTTCACATCGGTGATCTCGGGCACGCCGCGCAGGCGCACCGGCTGCTTCGTCAGCAGCGTCGCGCACAGGATGGGCAGGACGGCGTTCTTGTTGGCCGAGGGGACGACGCGGCCGGACAAGGGCGTGCCGCCGTGGACGATCAGATGGGACATGGGTGCGGGCTCGAAGCGAAGCCGACATTGTCTTCGCTGCAAGGCCAGACTGCGCAGGCGGACCAT
Organism: Roseateles sp.; assembly: GCF_052436255.1. GTDB lineage: Bacteria > Pseudomonadota > Gammaproteobacteria > Burkholderiales > Burkholderiaceae_C > Pelomonas. Next base: position 10,833 of record NZ_JBQVNP010000052.1, read on the forward strand.
GGTCCTTGAGCGGAGAGGGGCGCAGGCATGGTGAGGACTCAACCGGCCCAAAGGTCGGGCGTGTATTGCAGTGCGTGTGCGCGCAGTGCTGAAAGGCGTTCAAACGAGCGGTATACAAACATGCGCGTCTTGACACCTAGATGGCTTTCCAGGTTCGCGGCCACGGAGAAGCTACAACAATTGTTGAGACCGACAGTTCCGCCGTCGAAGCATTAAATCGGTCTGCAACTACAACGAGGCCACACGCGGGTCAGATTCAAGTTTTTAGCTCCATACCTTCACCCTCATTTAAGTATGCCCACAACTCTTTCTGCCTTCTTGGCAATATAACTTCTCGGCATTTCCGCGCATGCATCCGCCAATTGCGATGATATATACTCTTACGTAGAGCAGGCAGCGCCGACCGTACATGTAAATCTCGAAACGGGGGCGCTCGGCGCCGCTCAAGCTGTCTCGGTTGGGGAGCATCGTTCTGTAATATTGCGAGATCCAGCGACCAACTTGATTATTGGATTCAAGATGATCGATGGCTCGGTCCATTATCTTGACGGACGTACGGACGTCGCCCAGCCAAAAGAGCCTTCGGCGTCGAAAAGCGCGCCTGCCAAGCCGGACAGTCTATGTGATCGTGATAGCGGTGTGGGCCCATATGCTTCGGCGGTTCTTCCGACAGTTACGATCGAAGGCACTCGTGCGCAACAGCCATTTTTCTGGGCGGATACGCTCCAACAGCTGGGTTATACGCCGCCACTGCCCTCCCCCTTTGTGTCGGCATTGCCGACCATGACTGAGGAAGAGCGGCGGGCAAAGTGCAATCCGCAGACAAACGCTTGTTTGGCAAAAGCCAGCAACATCAGTTCATTTGCTTACGGCATTTGCTCCGCGGTAGCAGCCGAGGCGGGAATGAAGCGGGGGGGGGTCTGGGGCGGTGTAGTCATCACAGGCATCGCGGTAGCCTGTGTTGCTGGCATTGAGAACAGGAGACGTGATGCGGAGAACCAGTGCTTTGCCAAGCACGCTGACTGCATGAACGGTCAATGATCTTCGCTTGTTGATTCAGAATGGGCGGCCTGGAAATGGGCAGCCCTATTTATGTAAGTTCATTTTCAGCAATGTTCACAAAACGTGTCGGCTGGTGGTCCGCCAGCATTGCGCTATTCGGCGGTCTCTGTCTCTACAACAGTGATCATGAGCACACCGACTCAACGCAGCGGTCGGGCCACAACAGACAAGAAGTGCCCACAGATAGCCCGGTGACCGCTGCGAAGACTTCCGTCGCTGAACCGCAAGCATCTGCGCCGGACGTCGTTGCCAAAGTCGCGCCTGCGCAAGGCCTGCTGGAAGTGGGTTCCGAGGGTTATGCGCCATTCATTCAAGCAGCCCTCCAAACTGGTGGAAAAGCTGCGGTTGAAGCAGCCAATATTATTGGGCGATGCCGGGATATCGATAAACACGTAGAGTCCGTGTACGGGTTGGCCCAAGATCCCCGCATGACCAACAAAAATAAAGGCTATGTAGCGACGGTGGAATACGTTCAGCTAGAACAGCGCCGCTGCCAGACTGTAACTTCTGAACTGTTGCAGCGCCGCGGCGAGCTTCTGTTGAAAGCGACGGCGATGGGCGAATTCGGCGCCGCCGCCCTGTACGTCGGCGAAATGAAAGGGCGGATTCCGGCCGAAAGCAAACAAGTGGTCACACCGCAATTGCGCGCTGATGCCGAACGCGGCCACGCGGGAGCGCTTGCCATCCTGTCCGCCGGGAACGAGGAGTACAGCGGGAGCGCCGACGACAGAAAGGTTTACAAGGCAGCGTACAAGCGGGTTTCGAAGATTTCACCCGACGGAATATCCCCGTCAGTAGAAGCAGTGATGCGTGTGCTAGATAAAGATAGGGTTCTGTCCTTCGGTGATATTGATTTCTTCAAAAATGACTCGTTGAACGCTGACGCGTCGAGGCGGGTTGATGCGATCGTCGAGGCGCATCGAAATCTCGTTGCGAACGAGCCGCGCTGACATTTCGGCACGATGAGCGCCCCGTGCACACTGCCTCGAAAGCGTTTGAAGCGCGCAGGAAAGTGACAAGCAATGCTCGGTTCAAAACCGAACTGCGACATTGGCTTTGCGGTCAGTGAGCGACCCTGAATCCATTGACTTCGCTGGAACTCGCACCCTTGCCGAATGTATGGCCGCGGGCGAAGGTGCGGTCTCACGGCGTCTGAAGGCGCCCCCCCGGCCAGAAGGATTCAGCTACCGCCGTCCAGCCGCTTCGCGCGCGCCAGGCGCCAGGCATCGCCCGGGTCGGTGAAGACCTGCTCCGCCGTCGTGCCGGTTTCGCGCCCGGTGGCGTCAATGGCGATGCGCTTGTCGAACACATAGCACTCGCCCTGCCAGTCGCGCGCCGCGTCCTCGGGGAAGGCTTCGAGAAAGTTCAGGATGCCGCCGTCGAGCTGAGCCACCTGCAGGCCTTGCGCCCGCATCCACGCCGCCGTCTTCTCGCAGCGGATGCCGCCGGTGCAATACATCGCCACGGTCTTGCCCTGCCAGTCGTCGCGGTGCGCTTCGACATAGGCCGGGAAGTCGCGGAAGTGGGCGACGCCGGGGTCGATGGCGCCGCGGAAGCGGCCGAGCTTGAACTCAAACGTGTTGCGGTTGTCGAGCACGACAGTGTCGGGGTCGGCCAGCAGTTCGCGCCAGCGCTGCGGGCTGACGTGGGTGCCGGTGTCCTGCCCGCTGACGCCCGGCACACCGAAGGCGACGATCTCGCGCTTGACGGACACCTTGAAGCGACTGAAAGGGCGGCGCTCGCAGGCGTTGTGCTTGAAGTGCAGGCCTGCCAGACCGGGCTGAGCCTGCAGTTCGGCCTCGAAGGCCTGGACGGCATGCGCATCACCGGCGATGGCCGCGCTCAGGCCTTCCTCGGCCACCAGAACGACGCCACCAAGACCTCGCGCCGCGCCGCGTTCGCGCAACCATTCGGCGAAGGCCGTCGGCTCGGCCATCGGGGTAAAACGGTAGAAGGAGCTGTGCAGGAGAGCCATACCCGCGAATTGTCGACTCGTACACTGACCCGCCTATGTCCCGCCTCAAAGTCCTTCCCCAATACCTGATGCCCAAGCGGGCCATGACCCGCCTGGCCGGGCGCATTGCGAGCAAGCCGCGCGGCGGCATGACGACGTCGACGATCCGCCGCTTCGTGGCGCGCTATGGCGTCAACATGGACGAGGCCGCCGAGCCCAACATCACGGCCTACGCAACCTTCAACGACTTCTTCACGCGCGCGCTCAAGCCCGGCGCCCGGCCGCTGGCCGAGGCCCCGCTGGTCTGCCCGGTCGACGGCGCGATCAGCCAGGTCGGGCGCATCCAGGGCGATCAGGTCTTCCAGGCCAAGGGCCAGGCGTTTTCGACGACCGCACTGGTAGGTGGCGACGCGCAGTTGGCCGCCAAGTTCCAGGACGGCCTGTTCGCCAACCTCTATCTCAGCCCCAAGGACTACCACCGCATCCACATGCCCGCCGACGGCCGCCTGGTGCGCATGGTGCATGTGCCGGGCGCGCTGTTCTCGGTGAACCCGACCACGGCGCGCGGCGTGCCGGGGCTGTTCGCGCGCAACGAGCGGGTCGTCTGCGTGTTCGAGAACGACACGCTCGGAACTTGGGTGCTGGTGCTGGTGGGCGCCACCATCGTGGGCAGCATGACGACCGTCTGGCACGGCCCCGTGAGCCGGCGCGGGCCGGTGCGCGAATGGGACTACGAGCCCGGTCAGGTCACGCTGGCTCAGGGCGAAGAGTTGGGCCGATTCCTGCTGGGCTCCTCGGTCGTCATGCTGTTCGTGAAGAGCGCGCTGCAGTTCAACCCCGCCTGGCAGCCCGGCGGCGCGATCCGCATGGGCGAGCTGATGGCGCGTTAGACGGCCGCCTCACCACGTGAAGGTGACCACGCCGCTCGCGGGCAGTTCGTAGCTGAAGCGCTGGCCGGGTGCCTGCACCGTGAAGCGGCGCGGCGCGGTGGCGGAGTTGCTGACGATGAGCGCCGTGCTGCCGTCGGGGTTGGTGAAGGCGACATGGTCCAGGCCGGTCTGCTTGTTGCCGGCGCCGCTCGACTCGATGCGCCGCGCGTCGCGCAGCACGAAGCGGCTGGCGTGGCCGAAAGCGTAGTACTCGATGTTGCGCGTGACCTTGCCCGTCCTGGGATCGATGGTGACGACACCGCGGCAGTCCTTGCAGCCACCCAGGTGCGGGCCGTGCTGCGGGTCCAGCGCCAGGTTCCACATCAGCACGCCGCGCGCGCCGTGGCGGGTGCTGCCGATGATGAGGTTGCGCATCATCCAGGGCAGGGTCTCGGCCCACTGCGGCTTCCATTCGCCGCCCGAGCATTCGGTGAACCAGACGTCCAGCTCCGGGAAGTGCTGGGCCACCTGCGACTGCGCCGACACATCGCCCGCATAGCAATGCCAGGCCACGCCCGACACGTATTGGCGCGCCGTCTTGTCCGACAGCATGGACAGCGGGCTCCAAGGCTCGTCCCAGTTGTGGTCCCACTCCAGGATCTGGGTCTTCATGCCCTTGCTTTTCAGCAGGGGCCCGAGATGCTGGCCGACGACGGCGGCGCGGGTGCGCGGCGTCATGCGCATGCCGGGATAGTCGCCCGGTTCGAAGTGCGGCTCGTTCTGCAGCGTCAGCGCGAAGATGGGCACGCCCTCGGCCTTCATCTCCTCCACATAGCGCACCATGTAGCGGGCGAAGGCGCCGTAGAACTCGGGCTTGAGCTGGCCCTGCACGAGGCTGTCGGTCGTCTTCATCCAACCCGGGGCGCTCCACGGCGAGGCCATCACCTGCAGGTTCGGGTTGAGCGCCAGCGCCTGCTTCGTGGCGGGGATGACGTCTGCGCGCTCGGGGTCGAGGGAGAAGTTCTTCAGCGCCGGGTCGGTCTGGCCCGGCGGCATGTCGTTCAAGCTGTAGTGGCGGCGCGAGAAGTCGGAGGCGCCGATGGTCAGCCGCGTCAGGTCGAAGCCGACGCCGCCGTTTTCGCGCGTGAACAGCTCGCGCATCAACGCCTCGCGCTCCTTGTCTTTCAGGCCATTGCGGATCAGCCATGCCGAAGCCTCGCTGATGGCCGCGCCGAAGCCGGCCATGTGCTGGTACTGGCGCTTGGGGTCGATGCGGATGACCGCATCGGCCTTGACCGCCGGCCTGGCGACCGCGCCGGGCGCCAGCAGGTTCTGCTGATCGGCCGTGGTCAGGAAAGCCCGTACAGGTGCAGCGTTAGCACCCAGGGCGAATGCAGTCGACAAGGCGAGGATGAGTTTTTTCATGCCGTTGTGGGGGTCAGAGACGCTGTTCGCTGGCCGCGTCGAAGACGCTCAGCGCGGACTCGTCGATGTCGAAGGCCAGCTCGTCGCCGGCAACGATGCGGCGGCCGTCGTGCACCAGCACCGAGAAGCCCTGCTCGCCCAGCTTCATCCAGACGACCTGGTGGTTGCCCATGGGCTCGACGAGCTGCACCGTGGCGCGCCAGCGGCCGTCGGACTGCAGGCGCACATGCTCCGGCCGCACGCCAAGCACCAGGCCCTGGCCGGCCTTCACGCGGCCGTCGGCCAATTGCAGTGGCAGCGCGCCCTCCAGCGAGCGCCCGTCGGCGGCGACCTTGGCCGGCACCATGTTGATGGCGGGCGAACCCAGGAAGCCGGCGACGAAGAGGTTGGCGGGGCGCTCGTAGACCTCGCTGGGCGTGCCGATCTGCTGGATGACGCCGCTCTTCATGACGACGATGCGCGAGGCCAGCGTCATCGCCTCGACCTGGTCGTGGGTCACATAGATCATGGTGTTGCCCAGCGTCTGGTGCAGCAGCTTGAGCTCGCGGCGCAGCTCGGCGCGCAGCTTGGCGTCGAGGTTGGACAACGGCTCGTCGAACAGGAAGACGCCGGCCTCGCGCACCAGCGCCCGGCCGATGGCGACGCGCTGGCGCTGGCCGCCCGAGAGCTGGGCGGGCTTGCGGTCCAGCAGGGTGCTCAGCTGCAGCATCTCGGCCGCACGCGTCACGCGGCGCTCGATCTCGGCCTTGGGCACGCCGGCCACGCGCGGGCCGAAGCTCATGTTGCGCTCCACCGTCATCGTCGGGTACAGCGCATAGCTCTGGAAGACCATGCCGATGCCGCGCTCGGCGGGCTCGGCGTCGGTCATGTCCTGGCCGCCGATGTGGATGCGGCCGGCGCTGACGTCGATGAGGCCGGCGATGCTGTGCAGCAGCGTCGACTTGCCGCAGCCCGACGGGCCGAGCAGCACGAGGAACTCGCCTTCGACGACCTGGAGGTCCAGGCCCTTGATGACTTCGTTATGCCCGAACTTGATGCTCAGGCTCTGGATGTTGACACCACTCACTTCACGGCTCCCGCTGCAATGCCGCGGACGAACCAGCGGCCGGAAATCAGATAGACCAACAAGGGCACCGCCGACGTCAGGATCGTCGCGGCCATGTTGAGGTTGTAGAGGCGCTCGCCCGTCGTCGTGTTGATGACGTTGTTGAGCTGCACCGTCATCGGCTGGTTCTCGCGGCCCGCGAAGGTCAGGCCCAGGATGTAGTCGTTCCACACGCCGGTGATCTGCATGATGGCCGCGACGATCAGCATGGGCGTGGACATCGGCAGCACCAGCTGGATGAAGATGCGCCAGAAGCCGCCGCCGTCCACGCGCGCCGCCTTGAACAGCTCGGTCGGCAGGCTGGCGTAGTAGTTGCGGAACAGCAGCGTCATGATGGGCATGGCGAAGATGACATGCACGAGCACGATGCCGGGCAGGCTGCTGTAGATGCCGATGGCGGCCTCCAGCTTGACGAGCGGGAATATCATCACCTGGATGGGGATGAAGGCGCCGATCATCAGCACGGCGAACAGCCATTCGCCGCCCTTGGGCTTCCACCAGCTGAGCGCATAGCCGTTGATGGCGCCGAGCAGGATGGGCAGGATGACCGACGGCACCGTGATGGCGACCGAGTTCCAGAAGCCGCCGCGGATGCCCTCGCAGTTCACCCCCGTGCAGGCCTGGCTCCAGGCGGCGTACCAGGCATCCAGCGAGGGGGCGGACGGCAGCGCGAAGATCTGGCCGAGGCGGATCTCCTCCATGCTCTTGAACGAGGTCGTCAGCATGACGTAGAGCGGCAGCAGGAAGAAGGCGGCAGCGAACAGCAGGAAGGCGTAGACGCCGATGCGCGCCCATTGGGCAGTGGCCTTGCGCTTCATGCGTGGCCTCCCTTGGCCTTCTGGCGGCTGCGCGCATAGGCCAGCGGCGCGATCAGGGCCAGCACGGTCAGCAGCAGCACCACGGCGCCGGCCGAGGCCAGGCCCAGGTTGGCGCGAGCGAACAGGTGGTCCATGATGAACTTGGCCGGCACGTCGCTGGCGAGGCCGGGCCCGCCCTGGGTCATCGCGACGACGGTGTCGAAGACCTTCACGACGCCGACGGCCAGCAGCGTGAAGACGGTCGCCAGCGTCGGTCCCAGCATGGGCAGCACGACGGAGAGATAGGTGCGCCAGGTGGGGATGCCGTCCAGCCGCGTGGCCTTCCAGATCTCCTCGTCAATGCCGCGCAGGCCCGCGAGCATCAGCGCCATCACCAGCCCTGCCCCTTGCCACGTCCCGGCGATGGCGACGGTGTAGATGACCATGTCCTGGTCGACGATCCAGTCGAACTCGAAACTCGTCCAGCCCAGCTGATGCATGGCGTTCTGCAGGCCGCTCTCGGGGTTGAGCACCCATTGCCAGACCAGGCCGGTGGCGACAAAGGACATCGCGTACGGGTACAGGAAGGCGGTGCGCAGCACGCCCTCGCCACGCACCTTCTGGTCGATGAAGACGGCGAGCAGGAAGCCGATGACCATCGCCGCGGTGATGAAGAGCACGCCGTAGACGGCCAGGTTGTGGATGGCGTGCTGCCAGCGGTCGTTGTCGAGCAGGCGCTCGAACTGCTGCAGGCCGACGAAGTCGTCCTTGGGGAAGGTGCGCGAGCTGGACAGCGAGGTCCGCACGGTCCACAAGACCGTGCCGATATAGCCGACGCAGACGATGAGCGCCAGAGGCAGCAGCGCACCCCAGGCCGCGAGGGAACGGCGCTTCATGCTCAGGACTTCAACGCGTTGACGATGTCCTTCTGGACCTTCTCGACCGGCAGGTTGCGGTTCCAGAACGACGTCAGCACGTCCTGCAGCGCGCCGTTCTGGTCGGGCGTGATGTAGATCTCGCCATTGCCGAGCTGGCGGGCCTTGTTCTTCATCGCCGCCACGCCCATCTGGCCGCACAGGTCCATCTTGCTGACGTCGACGTCGGTGCGGATGGGGATGGAACCCTTCTTGATGCTGAAGGCGACCTGGGTGGCGGGCTGGGTGATGACGCTGGCCAGCAGCTGCTGGGCCTTGACCTGGTCGGGCTTGCTGGTCTTGGGGAAGACCATCACGTCGCCCTGGATGATGTAGGGCGCGTTGGGGCCGAAGCCGGGCGCGCAGCCGTAGTCCTTGCCGGCCTCCTGCTTGGCCTGGGCGAACTCGCCCTTGGCCCAGTCGCCCATGATCTGCACGCCGGCGCGGCCGCTGATCAGCAGGGCGGTGGCGTCGTTCCAGTTGCGGCCGGGGGAGCCCTTGTCGGTGTAGCCCTGCAGCTTCTTGTAGGCGAGCAGCACCTTCTTGAACTCCTCGCCCATGATGGCCTTGGGGTCGCGGTCGCGGAAGATCTTCAGGTACAGGTCACGGCCACCGTAGTGCGCCAGCGTGGCGGTGAAGACGATGCCGTCCTGCCAGGGCTGGCCGCCGTGGGCCAGCGGCACCAGGCCGGCAGCCTTGAGCTTGTCCAGCGCGGCGAAGAGTTCGTCAAAGCTCTTGGGCTCCTCCGCGATGCCGGCCTTCTTGAAGGCGGCCTTGGAGAACCAGAACCAGCTCATGTTGTGGATGTTGACCGGCGCCGCGTAGTAATGGCCGTTGACGCGGATGGCCTGCAGCACGGTCTCGGGCAGGAACTTGTCCCAGCCGTCGCGCTTGGCGACTTCGTCGACGTTGTTGAGCAGGCCTTGGTCGACGATGTCGCGGAACTGCTGCGTCGTGTTGAACTGCGCGGCGGTCGGCGGGTTGCCGCCGGCAATGCGGTTGATGGCGACCGAGCGGGCCTGCTCGCCCAGCGCGATGGCCGTGTCCACCCACTGCCCACCCTGGGCCTTGTAGGCCTCGGCCAGGGTCTTGACGGCGGCGGATTCGCCGCCGGAGGTCCACCAGTGGATGACCTCGGCCTTCAGCGGCGCGGCCGGTTGGGCAGAGGCGGGAAAGGCGGCGGCAACGAGAACGGCAGCGGCCAGGGCGGGGCTGGGGAACTTCATCTTGTCTCCGAATCTTGTGGTGCGGCGAGGCGCAGTGTGCCCCGGTCAGGCGCGCCGCGCTTCAGGGTCGACCCTGTAATATTTCATTTAGAAACCGCCTGTACCCCCGAATAGGCGGCCACTATTGCATTAATTATTCGTTCAGGAATCGGCCATACCAGAGGCCGCTGTCCTTCAGCGTGCGCGCTTGAGTGGCGTAGTCCACATAGGCCAGGCCGAAGCGGCGCAGATAGCCCTCGGCCCACTCGAAGTTGTCCAGCAGGCTCCAGGCGAAGTAGCCCTTGACCGGCACGCCGGCGTCCATCGCCTGCTTCACGGCAGACAAGTGGCGCTGCAGATACGACAGGCGCTGGGCGTCGTGCACGCGGCCGTCAGCGGTCATCTGGTCCTCGAAGGTGGAGCCGTTCTCGGTCAGCTGGATCACCGGCGGGTTGTAGTCGCGCTGGATGCGGGTCAGCAGGTCGACCAGGCCCTGCGGCGACACCTCCCAGCCAAAGCCGGTGCGCTCGACGCCCTCACGCTCGACCAGGCTGGCGCGCATCGGACCCCCGTCTGCGTCGTTGCCGACCATCTCGGGGAAGTAGTAGTTCACCCCGAGGAAGTCGGTCGGTGCGGCGATCTCGTCCAGGTCGCCCGCCTGCACCTTGGGGGCGGCGTTCCCGAACGACGCCAGCAGCTCCAAGGTGTCGGCGGGATAGCCGCGGCCGAACAGCGGGTCCAGGAACCAGCGGTTGCGCAAGCCGTCGTGGCGCTTCAACGCGGCCGCATCCTCAGGGCTATCGGACGCAGCCGTGATGGGGTGGAGGCTGAGCGTGATGCCGATCTGCGCGCCGGCCGAGTTCTTGCGGATCACTGGAACCGCCTGGCCGTGGGACAGCAGCACGTGGTGGCAGGCCTGCAGCGCGTCGGCCAGGCTCTTGCCGCCGGGGGCGTGCACGCCCTCCCAGTAACCCATCATGCAGGAGCACCAGGGCTCGTTGTGCGTGATCCAGTGCTTGACGCGGTCGCCCAGGCGGCGCGTGACGATGTCGGTGTATTCGAGGAATGCGCCGATGGTGTCGCGGTTGACCCAGCCGCCCTGCTCTTGCAGCGGCTGCGGCAGGTCCCAGTGGTAGAGCGTGGCCCAGGGGTCCAGGCCGCGCGCCAGCATGCCGTCCACCAGGCGGTCATAAAAGGCCAGGCCGGCTTCGTTCACCCGGCCACGCCCCTCGGGCAGGATGCGCGGCCAGGCGATGGAGAAGCGGTAGGCGTTGACGCCCAGCCCCTTGGCCATGTCCAGGTCCTGCGGCCACAGGTGATAGTGGTCGCAGGCCACCAGCGCGTTGGAGCCATCGCGGATCCGACCGGGCTCACTGCAGAAGCGGTCCCAGATGGACTCGCCTTTGCCGTCCTCGCGGCCGGCGCCCTCGATCTGGAAGGATGAGGTGGACACGCCCCAACGGAAGTCGGCGGGGAAGTCTTGGCGTTTCGGGGCGGTGTGGGAGCTCATGCTTCGGATGTGAGGGCGCCGGCGATGAAGCCGGCGCGGGGTCAGGGAACGGTCAGAACTTGTAGCTGCCGCCGACCAGGAGCTGCCGCCCGTAGGACGTGTAGCGCTCCGGCAGCGTGGCGGTGGGGTCGGCGGAACCGGTGGAGACACCGACGCGGGTGCGATAGGGCTCATCGGTGAGATTGTTGACCTGCAGCGTCAGCGACAGGCCCTTGAGGGGACCCGACTCGAACGAATAGCCGAACTGCGCGTCCAGGACGGTCTCGCTGGAGATCATGCTCGGCACGTTCTCGCCGAAAGTGCCCCGAACCGTCGTCACGAAAGGCGAGCGGTGGCGGCTGCCGATGCGGGCCGAGAAGTTGTCGCGCTCGTAGTAGACGGTGAAATTGCTGACGGTGCCCGACATGCCGTCCAGCGGTTTGGTCAGGTCATTGCCCTCGTGCAGCGAACTGCGGGTCTTGGAGAAGCCCACCTGCACGCCGATGCCGTCGAGCGCGGGGGTGAGCAGCGAGCCGTCGAGCACGCCGCTGACCTCGGTGCCGGCAATCATGCCGCCGTTGCCGTTGGACTGCGTGCTCAGCGTGCCGATGTTGCTGTAGGGCGTGAAGGCCGTCGGGTTGGGGAAGCCGCTGAAGTCGAAGTCGATGGCCTGCGAATAGACGAAGTTCTTGATGTTGCGGTGGAACGCCGCCAGGGCCACATAGCTGCGCTTGTCGATGTAGTGCTCCAGCGACAGGTCGGTCGCGTCGGCACGCCAGGGCTCCAGCCTGGGGTTGCCGCCATTGGCGGACCACAGATGCGGCTGGGTCGTGCTGACGCTGATGCCCGCGAAGCCGGCGCGCATGTCCTCCATGTTCGGGCGCGCCATGACCCGGGCCAGGCCGAAGCGCAGCATGGTCTTGGGCGTCAGGTCGACCGTGAGGTTCAGGTTGGGCAGCACGTCCGTGTAGCTGGTGCCGCCGGTGGCCGGCTCGGTCGTGCTGGTCTTGCTGTTCCACAGCAGGCCGTTGCTCCACTGCTTGGCGTGCACGGCGCGCAGACCCAGGTTGCCGTGGATGGGCAGGCCCCAGTCGAACTCGAAGCCGAGCTTGGCATAGGCCGTCGTGACCTTCTCGTGCACCTGCCAGATGCGGCCCGGCGCCTGGTCAGCCGCCGTCGGCACGACGTCGTACAGGCCCAGCGCGCTCGGCAGGTCGAAGTTCACCATGCGAATGGGGCTGCCGGCAAAGCTCAGGTTGCTCGGCTCGCGCAGCAGGTTGGACGGCACCAGCATCGGCGCGCGGCCGTTCTTGAGGTTGTAGTTCACCTCGGTGCGGTTCATGTCCTTGTCGCGCTCGGAATAGAGCAGGCCGCCCTCGACGCTCGAGAGCCAGCCATCGAAGTTGCGGCTGGCGCTGAGCCTGATGGCCTTGGCCTCGTCGCTGACCTTGGGGAACTGGCTGCGGCCCTCGCGGCCCCAGTTGGCGGGGTCGCGCAGGTAGATGTTCTTGGCGTCGGCAAAGTCGAAGGTCGGCGCGAAGGTAGAGCGGCCATCGCCGGTGACGATACCGACCTGCCCCAGGCTGACGCGGTTGAGTGAGCCCGCCTGCAGTTCGGCGTTCTGCTCGTCGCGACGGGCCTTGGACCAGCTCAAGTCCGCTGCCAGCTTCCAGTCGGCCAGCTTCAGCTCGCTGTTCCAGCCCACGGCACGCACATCATCCTGGCGCTTGTTGAAGGTGGTCAGCGCCACCGGCGTGGTGTTGTTGACGATGCCGCTGGTGACGATCTTGTCGCCGTTGACATTGGTCGTCTGCGCATTCGTCCAGGTCGCGCCGGACCAGGTCGACATGTCGGACATCACCGTGCGGCGCGCCTCGGTCTGATCGAACTTGGAGTAGTAGAGATCCAGCGCGCTCTGGAAGGCGGCGTTGGGCTTGTACTGCAGCACGCCCATCAGGCCGTTGCGCTGCTGGCGAGATGACGCGGCTCCGAGCTCGAAACCCTGCAGCGCCACCGCATCCGTCGGCACACCCGGCAGCGGCGCGCCCCAGTCGTTGGTGTTGGCCCACCACCAGCTTTTGTAGTGCTTCTCCTGGCTGGGCGAATCCAGGTGGGCGAAGCCAACGGCAGCGCCCCAGGTGCGGTCGACCGACTGCGTCACATAGGAGGCGCTCAGGCGCTTGCCGGTGCCCGAGATCTCCGGGTTCAGTGAACCATTGGAGTTGCGCTCCATGCGCCCGCTGATGACCGCCTGCGTCTTGCCGAAGTCCAGCGGACGCAGCGTCTTCATGTTGATGGTGCCCGACAGGCCCTGCACGGCCAGGCTCGGGTCGGGCGTCTTCAGCACGTCCGCGCCATTGATCAGCTCGGACGGGAACTGATCGAACTCCACCGAGCGGTTGTCGCCGGTGGAGACGATCTCGCGGCCATTGAGCAGCGTCACGCCGTAGCGCGGCGCCATGCCGCGGATGCTGATGACCGAGGCGCGGCCGCCCACGCGCTGGGCCGTCAGGCCGGGCAGGCGCGAGATCGCATCGGCGATGGACACGTCGGGCAGCTTGCCGATGTCCTCGGCCGACACCGACTCGACGATGGAATCCGCATTGCGCTTGTTGCTCAGCGATGACTCCAGACTGGCCCGGAAGCCGCTGATGGTGACGGTTTCGAGCTTCTGCTCGTTCCCCGGTGCGGTCTGGGCCGAAGTCTGGGCAATGGCCAGCGGTGCGCTCAGCAGGCCGGCACAGACGGCCGCGACAGGGGTGAGACGGGTGCGCCGCCGGGGCGAAGGCGCGAAGGCGTGCCGAGCGACACGCAGCTTGAGGGTGTGCATTCTTGGGTCTCCTGGTTCATCTTGTTCGCTGCTTGGGAGGCCACGAAGGCGTGCAACCACTGTCGGGCGCATCGCACAATGGAACCGGTTCCAAACGTGACGCAAATCTAATGCGTCACAGTTCACGTTGTCAATCTCGTTGGCCCGGGGGTTGACGTTTTTTTGTCTCAGCCACTACCGTCGCGGCCCCAACTGACAAGCTCACGATGACCCGCCCACCCCTCCTTCCCGCCGCCCTGCTCGCACTCGCTGCGCTTGCCGGCCCCGCGCTGGCGACTGAAACCGATTCCATCCTGCAGGCCTGGCCGACGCGCAAGCCCGTGCGCGACGCGGCGCTGGAGGCGCGTGTGGAAGCCGCGCTGCAGACCTTGTCGCTGCGCCAGAAGATCGGCCAGATGACCCAGCCCGAGATCCGCGCGATCACGCCGGACGAGGTGCGCGAGTACGGCATCGGCACTGTGCTGAACGGCGGCGGCGGGTGGCCGGGCGACGACCGCGCGGCCACGCCCGCGCAGTGGCGCGCGCTGTCCGAGAAGTTCCAGGCCGCGGCCCTGCGGGCCACGCCGGGCATCCCGCTGATCTGGGGTACGGACGCCGTGCATGGCCATAACAACGTGCGCGGCGCGACGCTCTTCCCGCACAACATCGCCCTGGGTGCGACGCGCAACGCCGACCTGGTGCGCGACATCGGTCGCGCCACCGCGCGCGCCGTGCGCGCCTCGGGCCTGCACTGGGCGTTCGCGCCGACGCTGGCCGTGGTGCAGGACGTGCGCTGGGGCCGCACCTACGAGAGCTACGGCGTCGACCCGTCACTCGTGAAACGCCTCGGCACCGCTGCCATCGAAGGACTGCAGGAAGGCCTGAAGGACGGCCGCGGCGTGCTCGCGACGGCCAAGCACTACATCGCCGATGGCGGCACCCGCCGCGGCATCGACCAAGGCCTGGCGCAGACCTCGCCGGCCGACCTCGCCAACGTGCATGGCGCCGGCTATCTCGGCGCCCTGGACGCCGGCGTGCTGACCGTGATGGCGTCGTTCAACAGCTGGACCGACAGCACCAGTTTCACGCCCCACGGCAAGATGCACGGCAACGCCACGCTGATGACCGGCGTCCTCAAGGAGCGCCTGGCTTTCGACGGCCTCATCGTCAGCGACTGGGACGGCATCGGCCAGGTTGCCGGCTGCACGGATGAAGACTGCCCGCAAGCCATCAACGCCGGCATCGACGTGGTCATGGTGCCGTTCAAGTGGAAGGCCTTCTTCGACAACACGGTGCGCGCCGTGGAGCAGGGCCGCATCCCGCTGGCCCGCATCGACGACGCGGTGCGCCGCATCCTGCGCGTGAAGTTCAGCATCGCGATGACCCCGGCCGTGCCGGCCACCGTCGAGGCCTTGCAGGCGCCGGCGCTGGCGCGCCAGGCGGTGCGCGAGTCGCTCGTGCTGCTCAAGCACAAGCCGGGTGTGCTGCCGCTCAAGCGCAATGCGCGCGTGCTCGTCGTCGGCGCGGCGGCCGACAGCCTGGCCCACCAGAGCGGCGGCTGGAGCGTGACCTGGCAGGGCCGTGACACGACGAATGCCGACTACCCGCAGGGCACCTCGCTGCTGACCGCACTGCGCCAGCGCCTCGGTGCGGACAAGGTCGTCTTCGATGCCGATGGCAGCCAGAGCGAGCCGAGGAGCTTCGACGTCGTCATCGCCGTGCTGGCCGAGACGCCGTATGCCGAGGGCGAGGGTGATGTGCGCATCACCGAGAACCTGCGCCACAGCCGCCGTCACCCGAGCGATGCGGATGTGCTGCGGCGCGTTGCCGGCCGCGGTGCGCCCGTCGTGACGCTGCTGTATTCGGGCCGGCCGCTCTACGTCAACGACCTCGCCAACAAGAGCGACGCCTTCATCGCCGCCTGGCAGCCCGGCACCGAGGGCGCGGGCCTGACGGATGTGCTCATTGCACCGGCCGACGGCAAGCCGTGGGTGGGCTTCACCGGGCGCCTTTCCTTCCCGTGGCCGGCCGGGCCCTGCCAGTTCAGCGCTCACGAAGCCAAACCCTGGTGGCCCGTCGGTGGTGGACTGAGCGGCAAGGAAACCAAGCTCAGTGCCAAGCGCCTGCCCGAGCCCGCCGACCCGCAACCCATTTGCCCGCTGTGATTCAATCCGCCCCCAGGACATGAAGCCCCTCGGCCAAGGACGACCTCGGCCGGCCCCCGCGGGGACCCCGATGCTTGCGACATCGAGCCGCAGTCACATCGCCAGGACGTGCTGGCTTCGCAGCGGCCCGGCGCCCGCCCGCAGATTCCAACTGAAAGGTTCGCGCAACGCATGGCAACGATCAAGGATGTAGCGCGGCTGGCCGGTGTGGGCGTCGGCACCGCGTCGCGTGTCGTCAGTGGAAACGGTTCCGTCGCACCCGCCACGGCCGAGCGGGTGCGCAAGGTCATCGCGCAGCTGAAGTTCCGGCCCTCTCACACCGCGCGCGCGCTCGGCGCCGGCACATCCAAGCTGATCGGCGTCTACATCCCCTTCCTGCGCGGCACCTACTACACGCCCATCCTGCGCGCGATCGACCTCACATTGCGGGCGCAGGGCCTGCACATGGTGGTGGCCTTCGGCGAGGGGATCGAGGACGAGCGTGTCGAGACCAACGACGGCATGCGCTTCCTGCTGGACCGCGACTGCGACGGCCTCATCGTGCTGTCCAACGCGCTGCAGGACGAGGACATCAAGGCCCTCGGCCCGGCGTCGCGCCAGGTCGTCGTGCTGAACCGCCACTTCGACCGCATCAAGGACCAGTGCTTCACCGCCGACCACGTGCAGGGCGGCGTACAGGCGGCGCGAGCGCTGCTGCAGCACAAGCACAAGGACATCGCCATCGTCTCGGGCCCGACGACCTCGCCCGACAACATCGCGCGACTGAACGGCTTCATGGGCGAGCTGGCGCTGCGCGGGCTGGACACGTCCAAGATCCTCACCGTGCCCGGCGACTTCTCCAACCAGGCCGGCTGGGATGCTGCCGACGTGCTGCTGGCCCAGAAGCGTTTGCCCACCGCCGTGTTCTGCGCCAACGACGAAATGGCCATCGGCCTGCTGGCCCATTTCCAGGAACGCGGCGTGTCGGTGCCGCACGAGGTTTCGGTGCTGGGCTATGACGACTCGCCCAGCGCCGAATTCGCCGCGCCCAGACTGACCTCGGTGCATGTCCCCAGCCACGAGGTCACGCTGGCCGGCCTGCACTGGCTGCTGAACCGCTGCTATGGGCAGGATTTGCCCATTTCGCGGCAGTTCGACATCACCGTGACCTGGCGCGCGTCATTGGCTGCCCCCCGCCCAGTCGCGCGCCGCTGAACGCGGGCGCGCCTGGTCGGCCCCCCAAGGGGGCGGCGATGCTTGCGGCGTTGAGCCGCAAGCACATCGCCCGCGGCCGGCTTGGGGCGGCCCGGCGCTCGGCCCACGGTTCAAATTGCGCCCAAGCACAGGACACAATCCAAGCTGAACTCCCTGGCCTCAGCTCCATGTCCCACCGCGTCCTGACCGGCATCACCACCACCGGCACCCTGCATCTCGGCAATTACGTCGGCGCCATCCGCCCGGCGATCGAGGCCAGCCGCGCGCCCGGCGTGGAGAGCTTCTTCTTCATGGCCGACTTCCACGCGCTGATCAAGTGCGACGAGCCGGACCGCATTGCGCATTCCAGCCGCTCCATCGCCGCGACCTGGGTGGCAGCCGGCCTGGACACCGACCGCGTCACGCTCTACCGCCAGAGCGACATCCCCGAGATCCCGGAGCTGACCTGGCTGCTGACCTGCGTCACCGCCAAGGGCCAGATGAACCGTGCCCATGCCTACAAGGCTGCGGTCGACGCCGCGACGGCCGCCGGCGAGGAGCCCGACGCCAACGTGACGATGGGTCTGTTCAGCTACCCGGTGCTGATGGCGGCCGACATCCTGATGTTCAACGCGCACAAGGTGCCGGTTGGCAAGGACCAGGTCCAGCACATCGAGATGACGCGCGACATTGCCCAGCGCTTCAACCACCTCTTCGGCCGGGGGCAGGCGCTGTTCACGCTGCCGGAGGCCGTGACCGATGCCGAAATGGAACTGCTGCCCGGCCTGGACGGCCGCAAGATGAGCAAGAGCTATGACAACGTCATCCCGCTCTTCGAAGGCGGCGCCCAGGCGCTGAAGGATGCGGTCGCCCGTATCGTCACCGACTCCAAGCTGCCCGGTGAGCCCAAGGACCCGCAGGGCCAGGCCATCGTCACCATCTACGACGCCTTTGCCGCGCCCGAGCAGCGCGCCGCCTTCCGCGCGGCGCTGCGCGGCGGACTGGGCTGGGGCGAGGCCAAGCAGCAGCTCGTCGCGCTGATCGACGGCCAGATCGGGCCGATGCGCGAGCGCTATGCCGCGCTGATGACCCACCCGGAGCAGCTCGAAGCCATCCTGCAGGCCGGTGCCGCCAAGGCCCGTGCCATTGCCACGCCCTTCCTGCAGCAACTGCGCGCCGCCGTCGGTCTGCGCCCCTACACGGCCACCGCCACGACCACGGCCTCCAAGGCCGAGAAGGCCGCGCTGCCGGTCTTCAAGCAGTACCGCGAGGCCGACGGCAAGTTCTACTTCAAGCTGCTGTCGGCCAGCGGCGAGCTGCTGCTGCAGAGCAGCGGTTTCGAGCAGGGGCGCGAGGCCGGCCGATGGGTCGCGCGGCTGAAGGGCGAAGGCCTGTCGGCCGACGCGCCGGTGCGGCGTGAGGCCGCCGATGCCGACATCGCCGCCGCCCTCGCCGCCCTCAAAGACGACTGAGGTGGCTGTGCAGCCCGACATCACCGAGCTGCTGATCGGCACATCGCGTGGCGACGCGGCCTCGCTGCAGAAGCTCTATGCGCTGCTCTACCCCGAGATCAAGCGGGTCGCCCGCATCCGCCTCGCGCAGAGCGGTCCCGGCGGCAGGTCGGCCGGGCTGAACACCACCGCCCTCGTGCACGAAGGATTTCTTCGCATGGCCGACCAGCAGGGCCTGCAGGGCGAGACGCGCGGCCAGTTCTTCGCCTATGTCGGCCGCGTGCTGCGCTCGGTCGTCATCGACCATCTGCGCGGCGAGGGCCGCGACAAGCGCGGCGGCGACGCCGTGATGGTCACGCTGTCGGCCGCCAGCGACGTCGCCGCGGTGCAGAGCCAGGCTGTGGACATGCTCGGCCTGGACCGTGCCCTGGAGCGCATGCGCGCGCTTGACAACGGGCTTTACGAGCTGATCGAGATGGTCGGCTTCGCCGGCCTGTCCATCGCCGAGGTCGCCGAGTTGCGCGGCCTGTCGACGCGCAGCATCAACCGCGAGCTGCTCAAGGCGCGGGCCCTGCTGCAGGAGTTGCTCGGCGACAAGCCCGACACGGTGTACTGATGAGCGCCGCGCCGGGCCGCCCCGAGCAAGCTCGCTGCCGCTGGGTGCAGCAGTGAACGCCGGGCTGCAGGCCGGCGACTGGCAGCGCCTGTCAGCGCTGTTCGACGAACTGGCCGACCTGCCCGCCAGCGAGCGCGCGCGGCGCCTGGCCGCCATCGAGTCGCCCGAGCTGGCCGAGCGCCTGACACGCATGCTGAGCCTGCTGCCCGACGACGACGACACGGTGCTGGCAGCCCTGCCCGGCTTCGACGCTCACCTGGCCATGGCCCTGGCCGAGCCCACCGGCCTGCCGCCGCCGCAGGCCGGCGACCGCTTCGGCGCCTGGTGCCTGGCCGAGTTGCTGGGCGAGGGCGGCATGGGTCAGGTCTGGCGCGCCGAGCGGGCCGACGGCCTCTACCAGGGCGAGGCCGCCATCAAGCTGCTGCGCGACGACCTGGCCACGCCCGGCTTGGCGGCGCGCTTCGCCCGCGAGCGCGCGCTGCTGGGCCGCCTGACTCACCCAGGCATCGCACGCCTGCTGGACGCCGGCGAGCAACACGGCCGCGCCTTCCTGGTGCTGGAGTACGTGGCCGGCCGCACGCTGTCCGAGCATGTGCGGGCGCTGAACCTGCCGCTGACCGCCCGCGTGAGGCTGCTGGTCGACGTGGCACGGGCCGTGGAGCATGCCCATGCCCAGCTCATCGTGCACCGTGACCTCAAGCCGAGCAACGTCATGCTGGACGAGAGCGGCTGCACCAAGCTGCTGGATTTCGGCATCGCTGGCCTGCTGGACGACTCCGGCCAACAGTCGGATCACCAGCTCACCCTTGTCGCCGGGCGGCGGCTGACGCCCGCCTATGCAGCACCCGAGCAGATCACCGGCGAGGCGGTCGGCGTCGCCAGCGACATCTACTCCCTCGGCGTCATGCTCTACGAGCTGGCCAGCGGCGAGCTGCCGTTCGGCCGGCGCGGCCAGAGCCGCACGGCACTCGAGCATGCGGTGCTGCACGGCCAGGCCAGGCGCATCGCCAGCACCACGGCCAACGCCAACGGCAGTGAGGGCGCTGGCCAGGAGGCCGGCCCGCGCCGCGCGCCCGACGCGGAGCACGCCCGCGGCGACCTGGAAGCCGTGGCGGCCAAGGCCATGCGCAGGAACCCGGCCGAGCGCTATGCCAGCGTCGGCAGCTTCGTCGACGACCTGGAGCGCTGGCTGGCGCAGCGCCCCGTCAGCGTGCGGGCGGAAGACTGGCGCCACCGCGCCCATCTCTGGTTGCGGCGCAACGCGGCGCTGGCCGCGGGCGGCGCCCTGGTCTTCGTGACGCTCAGCGCTGGCCTGAGCGTGAGCCTCTGGCAGCGCAGCCAGGCCCAGATCGCCGCACGCCAGAGCGAGGAGGTGACCCGCTACCTGACCGAGCTGCTGGCCTCGGCCAACCCCGACAAGCATGGCGGCCAGATTCCGACCATCTTCGAGGTGTTGGAAAAGAGCCGGGCCGAGCTGCGCCAGCGTTTTGCCGGTGATGACCTGACCTATGCGCGCGTTCTGGAGGTCATGGTCGCGACCTATTCGGACATGAACCGCCACGACATCGCCATTCCGCTGGCCAAGGAGTTCATCGAGGTCAGCGCCCGGCATTGGGGCGAGCTCGACGAACACACGCTGATCGCCAGGCTGCGGCTTGCACGCATCTACACGGCGCTGAACTCACCGCTGGAGGTCATTGCGCTGGGTGAGCCCATCTTGCCGGTGCTGGCCCAGGCCGGCCGCGGCACGGAGATGGAGAACGACTACGTCAACCTGCTCTACCAGCTGATCGTGGCCTATGCCGGCGTGGCGCGCATCGCCGACGCCGAAGCCATGCATGCGCGGGCCTGGCCCATCGTGCAGCGCCAGTTCAAGCCCAGCGATTACGAATACCCGTACTACAACGTCTACCTGTACCAGTTGCGGGTGGCCGAGGGCCGGCTGGCGGATGCGGAACGGCTGATCGAGGCCACACGCGCGTCCTGGGCCACGGCGCCATCGCACCGTGCGCGGTTTGTGCACCGCTCGCGCCAGCACCTGTGGAACATCCAGGCGCGGCTGGGGCGGCCCGAGGGCAGCACGGACAACGCCCGCCTCATCATCCACGACATGGACAAGCTGCTCGGCCCGGGCAATTCCAGCAGCCAGCGCATGCGGGCCGACCTCGCGCGGCACCTGGTCGAACTGGGCGAGTACGCCCAGGCCGTGCAGGTGCACGAGGAGCTGGAGGCCGGGCTGCCCGTCGAAGCGGCACTGCACCCGACGCTGCGGCTGCCGCGTGAGAGCGCCGCGCTGCTGGCACGCGCGCTGGCGCGGCCCGAACGCGCCTCGGACTGGCTGCCAGCGGCCCGCCGCATGGTGGACGAGCTCGCCACCAGCCCGGACATCAGCGGCCCACCCTGGGC
>NZ_JBQVNP010000053.1:0-32189 GCF_052436255.1 Roseateles sp.
CCCTCCAGCCGCGCGCCCGCCGCATGCCGCAGCAGCCGCCAGCCTTCTGCGGCGTCGGCGCCCAGCCATTCGCGCGCCGCGGGGTTGGCGCGCAGGGCCGACAGGTCGGCCCGCAGCGTCAGCACCGGGTCGGTGACCAGGTCGAGCAGGGCGGTGGTGCCGGGCGGGCCGAACATGAGGGCTCAGCCGCCCGGCGCGGGCGGCGTGATGTGGGCACAGCCGGTGCGGCGCCAGGGCGATCCGGTCATTCGAGCTGGGCGGCCTTGTGCAGTGCCCGCAGCACACAGGCATTGATCTCACCGGCCCCGAGCATCAGCGCCTCCGCGCAGTCCCGGTAGTCGAACACCGAGCCGGCCTCCAGCGCCCGTACCAGCTGCAGATAGGGTTGATAGGGCCCGGCGTCGTCCACCAGTGCCTGGCGCACGCGCTCGGGCACGGGGATGCTTGGCAGCAGCTTCTCGAAGGGTGCCTTCAGCATGTGGTCCAGTAGCGAGAACAGGCCGCAGATGAACATCTCGTCACGCTGTTCGCGCTCGCTCATGTTCTGCGCGAACTCTTCCATCAGCAGGCCGCGGCGCAACGCGCCATACATGATCGGGCGCATGCTGTGGTCCTTGCTGGCCGTCGTCAGCAACAGGGCCAGCCAGCGCTTCATGCGCGCATAGCCCAGCAACATGATGGCGTGGCGGAAGCTTGACACCTCGACCGGCAGGCCGAAGGCCGCGGAGTTGAGGTAGCGCAGCAGCTTGAAGGCCAGGCTGGGGTCGCGCTTCAAGGTCTGCTCCAGGCGTTCGACGTCTTCGCCCTGGTCGACACGCGACATCAGCTCGACGATGACCTGCAGGTCGGCGGCGACCTCGGCCTTGCCGGCATTCGGGGCCGGCTCGAAGGGGCCGTCCATCGGCCAGCCGATGACGGCGCTGGCGCCGGCGTTGAAGCTGGCATCGATGGCCTGGGCACCCTGCACGCCGGCGTGCACCGGCAGCATGCCGCCCGGTGCTGCCTGGCCGGGCTCCACCACCACCTGCTTGAACACGGCGGCCACTTCAGCCGGCAGGGGCGCCTGGGGCAGGCCCTTGAGCAGGCCGCTGTGCCCGGCGGCCTTCAAGGCGGCCAGGGATGCGCTGTGTTCAGGGTCGGCCGCGATGAAGGCGGGCACCTCGATCTGCGTCGGCTCGGCCGGCGGCTGGCTCAGCAGGGCGGCCAGCAGGGCCTCGCCCTGGGGGCTGATGACGGCACCGCCCTGGGGCCAGGTGGCGGCCAGCGCGCCGAGCAGTTCGGCATGGTCGACCTTGGCGTCAGGCCGCAGCGGTACCAGCGTCAGCCGCGTGCCGGCAATGGCGCGCTGCCGGTCGATGACGGGCGCATAGCCCAGGGCGATGCCGGGCAGGATGGCGTGGTCGAGGGCGGCTGGGACGTTGTCGGACATGGCGCGGCGCTGGGTGCGGTGAATGCGGCAGTCTGCCACGGCCTCCCAGGGCCGGCACCGTCAATTCGTGACAGGTGCACGCGCCGCCGCAGGCGGCGGCGCCATCAACCCTGGATGTACTGGAAGAGCGACATGCGCTGCACCAGCGCATAGGTCTTCAGTGCGGTGTCGTAGCCGGTCTGCTGGTTCTGGAACTCGGAGATGCCCTTGACCATGTCCAGGTCCTCGGCGGCGCTCTTTTCCTCGGCGTTGTATTGCTTGAGCGCGGCCAGGCGGGTCTCGGTGCCGTCGATGTTGTTCAGGCGTTCGCCGACCTGGCTGCGCACGTTCTGCAGGCTGCCCATGACGGCGTCGATGTCGCGCATGCGGCCGGTGTTGCTCTGCGCGATCTGGGCGTTGTTGCGCAGCGGCGTCTTGAGCTCGGTGATGGCGCGATCCAGCACGTCGAAGAGCTTGAGCGAGTTGCTGGCCGGCGCGACCGAGAAGTTGTCGCCGTCGGCCGGCGTGCCCGTGACGGCCAGGCTGATGCCGTCGAAGACGATGTTCTGGCCCGAGAGGTAGGGCCCGCCCGCCACGCCCGCGCCGGTATCGGTGTTGGTGACGCTGTAGGTCTGGGCCGGGGCGGTGCCGGCGATGTCGATGCGGTAGTTCTGACCGGTGACCAGCGTCGGGTTGGTGACACGGCCGGAATCGATCCAGGCCGCGGCCGGCTGGCCGGTGATGGCATTGGGGTTGGCGTCGGTGACGAAGCTGCCGTTGCCGCTGCGCGCCTGCTCCCAGGCGGCGCGGCCGTCGATGCTGAGCTGGAAGCTGTCGATATTGCCGGTCTGGATGCTGCCGGCCACGCCGACGTAGGTGACGCCGCCGGCCTGGTCCAGGAAAGGCGGGCTGGCCGAGCCCTGGCCGGAGAACAGGTAGCCGCCGGCGCCGTCGGGGCGGTTGGCAATGGACAGCAACTGGTCGCGGATGCCCTGCAGCTTGTTGGCCAGGCCCTGGCGTTCGGCGTCGGAGTAGCTGGCATTGCCTGCCGAGACCATGGCCTCGCGCGCCTGCTGCATCAGCTCGTTGGCGTCGCCCAGGGCGGACTCGGCCAGCGTCATGCTGTTGCGGCTGGCTTCCAGCGCGCGCTGATTGGCGTCGACACGGCCCATGGTGGCCAGCGCCCGCTCGGCCCGCGCGGCGCCCGTGGGGTCGTCGCTGGCCATGGCGATGCGCTTGCCGGAGGTCAGTTGCATCTGCTGGTGCTGCAGCGTCTGCTGGCGGCGCTGCAGGTTGGCGATGGAAGCGTCGTAGAGGTTGGCGGTGGAGAGTCTCATGACTTACCTCTGGGGCTAGCGCGCAGCGATGCGCATGAGTTCGTCAAACAGGGTCTGGGCGGTCTGCAGCACTTTGGCGGCGGCCTGGTAGCCCTGCTGGAACTGCATCAGCCGCGCGGCTTCCTCGTCGAGGTTGACGCCGGCCTGGCCGGCGCGGTTGGCCTCGGCGTCGCTGGCGACGCTGATCGACACGCCGGACAGGTAGTTGGCGCTCTGCACGCGGGCGCCGATGTCGCTCATCGCAGAGGCATAGGCGTCGTTGATCGTCGAGCCGGCCGTGATGCCGCCGCCGGCCAGCAGCTGGCGGCCGACGAAGCCCTCGGTCTGGATGTTGAGGAAGGCCTTGGCATTGCCGTTGTTGGAGCTGACGTAGACGGTCGGGTCCAGCGAGATCCGATCACCCAGGCGCGGCACGCCGTTGGTGCGCAGCTCGAAGCCGAGGTCGATGCCGGCCGCCGGGTCGTTGCCGATGGCCTGGCCCGGGCTCCAGGTGCCGTTCAGCACCGTGCCGTTGGCCAGTGTCAGCGTGTACAGCACGTTGGCCGGATTGAGCGGGTCGGGGCCGCCGAAGTCGAGCGTCATCGGCGCGTTGGTCGCGTCGAAGCTGCTGTTGACGGCATAGATGCTTTCGATGCTGACCGTGCCGGTGTTGTTGACCGAGGCCGACGCCGTCAGCGGCGCCGCAGCGGCGATGCCGGCCGGGTGGTCGAGCACGCGGCGCATCTCGATGGCCGCAGCGCCGACGGGCTCGATCAGGAAGCTCTCGCCCGGGTTCGGCGGTCCGGGGGTGAAGGCGATCTGGAAGCCGTCGAGGGTGTCGCCGTCGGCGACGGTGCGCACCAGGCCGTCGGACAGCCGTGTCAGCTCGTAGGCACCCGGTGCGCTGGAGGTCAGCTTGTAGCTGCTGGCCTGCAGCTGGCTGGCGTTGACGATGGTCGCCTGAACGCCGTTGACGAAGCTGCCGCCGGGGTTACGCAGGTTGCTGGCCGCGGGCATCACCTTCGGCGTCGCGACATTGAAGATGTTGCCGCCCTTGCCCGGCGGGTTGGACAGGTCCAGGCCGAGGCCGTTCTGCTCGTTGACGCGCGTGCCGATGGCGGCGGCGAGCTGGCCGAGCAGGTTCTTGGCGTCCTGCAGGTCCTTGTTCTGAAAGGCGAGCAGGGCTGTCATCGAGCCGCCGGTCAGTACGCTCTCGTCCAGCGGCCGGCTCAGGCCGCCTTCGTTCAAGGCCAGCACGGCGCGCTGCGGGTCGTAGGCGTCGCCGGCGATCTGCAGCGACGAGGCCTGGCTGCCCAGGACCAGGCGCTGGCCGCCGCCGATGAAGACGCCGACGGTGCCGTCGTCGGCCGACAGCGTCGTCACGGCGACATGCTCGCCGAGCTGGGAGATGAGCAGGTCGCGCCGGTCGAGCAGGTCGTTGGGCGTGTGGCCGGCGCCGCGCGTCTTGGAGATTTGGTCGTTGATGCCGGCGATCTGCCGGGCCAGCTGGTTGACGATGCCGACGGTGGCCTTGAGGTCGCTGACGACACCGGCCTGGATGTCGGCGAGCTGGGCGCCGGCGTTGGCAAAGCGCACGGCCATCTCGTTGGCCCGGCCCAGCGCCACCTGGCGGGCGGCCGGGTCGTTGGGCCGGCTGGTCACGTCGACCATGGCGTTGAGGAACTGGCTGGCCGAGTAGCCCAGGCCGTCGGTACCGGGCTGGAAGACCTTCTCCATGCGCGAGAGCTGCTCGGCGCGCGTGGCGTCGGCCGACGCCGTGGCCTTGGAGCTGGCGGCTTCCTTGGTCAGGAACTCGTTGTGCGAGCGCACGACGGTCTTGACGTCCACGCCCTTGCCGAAGAAGCCCGCGCCGGTGAACTGGCCGGCCGAGGGCGTCAGCACGACAGACTGGCGCGAATAGCCGGGCGAGTTGGCGTTGGCGATGTTCTGGCCGATGGTCTGCAACGCCGCCTGGTTGGCGAACATCGCGCGGGCGCCGAGGGTAAGCAGGCCAGCCATCTCGGTTTCCTTATGCCATCAGCGTGCTCTGCACGCGCTGGGTGGTATGGATGGTCTTGGCGATCTTCTCGGCATAGGCCGGGTCGGTCGCGTAGCCGGCCTGCTGCAGGCCGCGCGCGAAGCCGGCGGCATTGCCGCTCTGGGCCTGCGCGACGACCTTGGCGTAGCGGTCGTTGCTGCCGAGCAGGCGCGCATAGTCCTTGAAGGCTTCGTCGTAGCTGCCGTAGGCGCGGAACTTGGCCGTCACCTTGACCGCCTGGCCGTTGATGACCTCGGTGGTGCGCACGTCGACGGTCTTGCCTTTCCAGCTCGGCGTGGCCTTGATGCCGAAGATGTTGTGGCTCTTGGTGCCGTCGGCGGCCGTGATCTCGCGCTTGCCCCAGCCGCTCTCGTGAGCGGCCTGGGCCACCATGAAGCTGGCCGGGATGCCGGTGGCGGCCGAGGCCGACCTGGCGGCGGCGTCGTGCTGCTGGATGAAGCTCTGCACGTGGTTGGGAATGCCCTTGGTGGCCAGTGCCGGCAGCGCCTGGGCCAGCGTCGTCTGGCTGGCCTTGCGCACGTTCTCGGGCGACAGATCCTGGATGCCCATCTGGCGGGCCAGCTGCTTCTGGATGGCCTCGGACAGACCACCGGGCAGGCCGCTCATCTTGCCGGCGAACTGCGTGTCCAGCATCTCGCTGCCGAGCTGCGTCGCGTTGTTGTCCAGCATGCCGCTGGCCAGCGTGGAGGCGCGCATGCTCTTCATGACTTCCTGCATGAAAAGCGATTCGAACTGCTTGGCCGTCTCGCGGATGCTGGCCTTGGGATCGCGCGAGGCCTGGGCCTTCAGCCCGTTCAGGCTGTCGAGGCTGCCCAGGCTCTGGCCGGAGATAGTTTGAAAGCTGTTGCTCATGGCCGTGATGCCTCGCATGAGTTTGGGCCGAGCGCCGGGCCGCTCCCAAGCCGGCCCGCCGGGCGATGTGCTTGCCGGTCGATCCGGCAAGCATCGCCGTCCCCCCGGGGGACCGACTGGGCTTGCCCGCGTGCAGCGGGAGCAAGACTGGGCGAGGGGCTTCTTTTCGACATCAGATCACCTCAAGCTCGGCATTCAGGGCACCCGCGCTCTTCATGGCCTGCAGGATCGCGAGCAGATCCTGGGGCGTGGCGCCGAGCGAGTTGAGCGCCTTGACGACGTCGGCCAGGCGCGCGCCGGCGGCCAGCTGGATGAGGCTGCCGGGCTCCTGGCGGATCGAGATGTCGGCCTTCTCGGCCACCGTCGTCTGCCCGCCGGACAGGGCGCTGGGCTGGCTGATGATGGGTGTGGAGCTGATGGTGACGGACAGGTTGCCATGGGCCACGGCGCAGGCCGACAGCGTGACGGCCTGGTTCATGACGATGGAGCCGGTGCGGGCGTTGATGACGATGCGGGCCGCGGCCGGTGCCAGGTCGACGGCCAGGTTCTCGACGTCGGCGAGGAAGGCGACGCGCTCGTCCGGCGTGGCCGGCGCCTTCACGCGCACGACGCGGCCGTCCAGCGCCTGGGCGATGCCGGCGCCCTTGGCCTTGTTGATGGCCTGGGCGACCGCGCGGGCGGTGGTGAAGTCGCTGCTGTTGAGGTCGAACTGGATGCTGTCGCCCTGGGCCAGCGGCGTGGGCACCGAGCGCTCGACCAGGGCGCCTGCCGGGATGCGGCCGGCGCTGAGGTGGTTGATCTGCACCTTGGAGCCGCCGGCCGAGGCGCCGGCGCCGCCGACCACCAGGTTGCCCTGGGCGATGGCGTAGACCTGGCCGTCCGCGCCGCGCAGCGGCGTGGCGATCAGCGTGCCGCCGCGCAGGCTCTTGGCGTTGCCGATGGACGAGACATTGATGTCGAGCTGCTGGCCAGGTTGGGCGAAGGCCGGCAGCGAGGCCGTCACCATGACGGCGGCGATATTGCGCGGCTGCATGGTCACGCCCTGGGGCAGCAGCACGCCGAACTGCTGCAGCATGGCCGTCAGGCTCTGGCCGGTGAACGGCGCCTGGGTGGTCTGGTCGCCGGTGCCGTCCAGGCCGACGATGAGCCCATAGCCCGTCAACGGGTTGGAGCGCACGCCGGCGATGGACGCGACTTCCTTGATGCGCGCGGCTTGCACCGGTGCGACCGGGGCCAGCACGACGGCCAGGGCGAGGAGGAGGGCTTGCAGGGACTTCACTCGGCAGATTCTGCGCATGCTTGAGCCCGCGAAGCCGGCGAAAAGGGCGTGGACGCCCCCGCTTTTCCGAACTGAGAGATGAATCCAAACAAAAGCCACGGAAGGCGCAGAGGCCGGGCAATGAAGGCCTCTCGAAGTGGTCTGTGGCGCTGCTGCTGTGCAGCGCGCGGCGTGAGCAAGAGACCCGGACACGGTGTGACCACGGGTGTGACAGCGCGGCCAAGGTTTCGCGACAGGTTCCAGAATGTATCTGTTCGTAAAGTTTGCTTGCACCCGTCGCTCGCAAACCCTTCATGCCGCCTTTCGAACTGCTGACCGTTATTCACGTCGTCTTCTCTTCCCGGATCGCAGGCGGTGAACGGCATTGCATCGACCTCGCCAACGCCCAGGCGGCGCTGGGGCACCGGGTACATGTCATCGGCTCGGCGGGGTCTGCGGTTGCGGGCGCCCTCGCGCCGCGGGTGACCTTCCATGGCTTGCAGCTGCCGCTGCTGCGGGGCTGGCGCGTCGCAGCACTGGCGCGGCGACTGGGTGCCGACATCTGCCACGGTCACCTTGGCCCTGCCTGCAAGGCCGTCGCACGCGCTGGCGGCTCGACCCGTATCGGCACGCTGCACGTCGGCTACAAGCCGCACCACCATGCCCGGCTGGACGGCCTCGTCTGCGTCAACCGCGCCCAGTACGACGGTCTGCCGAAGGCCGAGAAGCAGGAGGCCAGCGTCATCTACAACTGGGCGCCCGAGCGTGACACTGCGGCGCGACGCCAGACCGACCTGCGCGCCGAACTGGCCCTGGCACCGGGCCAACTGCTGGTGGGCAGCGTGGGCCGCCTGCATGTGAGCAAAGGCATGGACCTGCTGATTCAAGGCTTCAAGGCCCATGCGCCGGCCGAGGCGGTGCTGGTCATCCTGGGC
The DNA here is from genome assembly GCF_052436255.1 of Roseateles sp. GTDB lineage: Bacteria > Pseudomonadota > Gammaproteobacteria > Burkholderiales > Burkholderiaceae_C > Pelomonas. Next base: position 7,829 of record NZ_JBQVNP010000053.1, read on the forward strand.
GAGGGCCCGGATGAAGGTGAGCTCAGGAAGTTGGCTGGCGGCGACCCCCGCATCCGCCTGCTGGGCTACCGCAGCGATGTGGACGCAGCGCTGAAAAGCTTTGACCTCTTCGTATCACCGTCGCGCGAGGAAGCCTTTCCGCTGGCCATCCTGGAAGCCATGCGCGCCGGCTGCCCCGTGCTGTCCACAGCCACGCAGGGCCCGCAGGAGATGCTGGCGGGCCAGCCCGCCCGCCTGGTGCCTGTGGGCGACGCCGACGGCCTCGGCCGTGCCATTGCCGAAGAGTTGGCTCGCTTGCGAGCGCTGCCGGCCGAAGACCGTGCCTTGCAGTACGCCACGAAGGCCTACGACCGCGGCGATGCGGTGGCCCGCACACTGGGCTTCTACCGTGACGTGATGCGCCGCCAAGCTGCACAGCCGCAGCATCTGGACGACGAGGAAAAGGCGATCATCGCCTGATGCTCAAAAGGCCCCGTACCGACTTCTGGCAGGTCGGCATCGTCCCCCTCCTCATCGAAGACGTCACCGCCTGCGCCCTGCAGGCCGCGCGCGAGCGCATCACGTGGCTGCCCGGAGCGGGCCGCTGGCGCTACCTGGCCGACCCCTTCGGCCTGGTGCGGGGCGATGCGCTGCATGTCTTCGTCGAGGCCTTCGACTACCGCACCAAGCGCGCCAACATCGAACGCCATGAATTCGCGCTGGCCGACCTCACCTGGCGCGGCCACACGACGGTGCTGGACAAGCCCTTTCACCTGTCCTACCCCCAGGTCTTCGAGCACGAGGGCGAAACCTGGATGGTGCCGGAGAGCTTCCAGGCCGGCGAGATCGCGCTCTATCGGGCGGCCGACGACTCGCTGGACCACTGGGAGCGCGAATGTGCGCTGATCGGTGGCGTGCCGGGCGCAGATGCGTCGCTGATCGAGTACCAGGGGCGCTGGTGGATGTTCTACACGCTGGTCGGCCCCGGTGCGCGCGACCAGCGCGAGTTGCACATCGCCCACTCGCCGATGCTTGCCGGACCTTGGGAACCGTTGGCCGGCAATCCGGTGCGCGTGAGCCGCGAGGGCGCGCGCCCGGCCGGGCGGCCGTTCATCGGCCGGGACGGCGTGCTGACGCTGCCCGTGCAGGACAGCTCGACCGGCTACGGCGGCGCCACCCGGCTGTTGCGCTTTCCAATGCTGTCGCCGGAGCGCGTTGACATCGACGCCGGCGCCGAACGCCTGACGGGCGACCTCGTCAGCGCCAGCCATACCGCCGGGCTGCACACGCTGAGCGGCTGCGGTGCGTTCACGCTGATCGACGTGAAGCGCATCGACCGCTCCCGCGGCCGGCAGTGGCTGGATATGAAACGTCGCGTAAGGCGGTTGTTGGGCGGCTGATACGGCAGCGGGCAGATGACGGCGCTCGCGGTCTACGATGGCTGCCATGAGCCTCCAGCCGTCCATCGCCGAACGCATCGCTGCGCTGACGGCGGCGCTGGAATCGCAGGTCATCGCCTGGCGCCGTGACCTGCACCAGCACCCCGAGCTTGGCAACCGCGAATTCCGCACCGCGTCCATCATTGCCGAGCACCTGCGCAGCCTGGGGCTGGACGAGGTCAAGACCGGCGTCGCCCACACGGGCGTCGTCGGCCTGCTCAAGGGTGGCATGCCCGGCGGCGCGGATGGCGGCGTGGTGGCGCTGCGCGCCGACATGGACGCCCTGCCGGTCACCGAGGAAGTGGAGCTGCCCTTTGCGTCCAAGGTGCGTGCGGTCTGGAACGGCGAGGAGGTTGGCGTCATGCATGCCTGCGGGCATGACTGCCATGTCGCCATCCTGATGGGCGTGGCCAGCATCCTGGCCAGCCTGCGGGCCGACATCCCCGGCAGCATCAAGTTCATCTTCCAGCCCGCCGAGGAGATGCCGCCCGAGGGCGAGGAGGGCGGTGCTGCTTTGATGATCAAGGAAGGCGTGCTGGAGAACCCGACGCCCAGCGCCATCTTCGGCCTGCACGTCACCTCGCGCCAATCAGCCGGCGTGATCGGCTACCGGCCCGGCCCGACGATGGCGAGTTCCGACAAGCTCAAGATCACGGTGCTGGGCAAGCAGACCCATGGCGCGGCGCCCTGGCTGGGGATCGATCCCATCGTCACGTCGGCGCAGATCGTGCTGGGCCTGCAGACCATCGTCAGCCGCACGCTGGACCTGAACCGCGAGCCCGCCGTCATCACCATCGGCGCCATCAAGGGCGGCGTGCGCGAGAACATCATCCCGGACTCGGTGGAGATGCGCGGCACCATCCGCAGCTTCGACGAAGGCATGCGCGACGCCATCCACGAGCGCATTACCACGCTGGCCGAAGGCATCTCCTCAGCGTCGCGGGCGACCTGCAAGGTCTGCATCACCAAGAACTATCCCGTCACCCGCAACGACCCGGTGCTGACCGAGCAGATGGTGCCCACGCTGACGCGCGTGGCCAGCACGGGCCCGCGGCCCATGGACATTGAGGTGGTGCCCAAGGCGACGGGCGCTGAGGATTTCTCCTTCTTCCAGCGCCTGATCCCGGGGCTGTTCTTCTTCGTCGGCGTGACGCCGCCGGAGATCGAGCCGAGCCAGGCCTATTCCAACCACTCGCCGCGCTTCGTCGTCGACGAGCGTGGCCTGGAGGTGGGCGTGCGGGCGCTGGCGAATCTGGCGGTGGACTACCTGGGCTCGCTCAAGGTCTGAAAGGCCCGCAGCAGGCGGACGCCGGTCGCTCAGGGTGGTGGGTCGATGAACGCCGGCTCTTCGTTCGGCCCTTGGGCATCGGCCGCAGCTGGCGAGGCTTTGATTTCCGGTCCGTTGCCGGCGTCGCCAGCACTGCAGCATTCCCGAGACGCCGCGCAGGCCGCCCCTGGGCGGTGCGTCCTCGTTGGCGTACTCTCCATGCAAGGTCTTCGGGCTGCTCACTGCAGGCCGCATGTGGAGGGGGACATAACGATGATTGAGCCGTACTTGCCCGAATCCCGAATCCTGCTCGTCGATGACGAGCCGGGTGCGATCCGGGTCATGCGCAACATGTTGTCTGAGTTCCGGGAACTGACCTTCGCTCGATCGGGTGCCGAGGCCTTGCGCCAGATCCGGGCTTCGCGGCCTGACCTGGTCATCGTGGACGTCAACATGCCGGGCATGTCAGGGCTGCAGCTCTGCGACCAGTTGCAGGCCGATCCGGAACTGAAGGACATACCGGTCATCGTGGCGACGGCGGAGCAGTTGACGAGTGTCGAGTCCGCCGCATTGCAGCGGGGCGCCGTGGACTTCGTCACCAAGCCCCTGGTGCCGGAAACCTCATCGCCCGCGTGCGATGTCATCTGCGCGCGCGCGAACTGGCAGAGCGTGTGCACCAGAGCGTCGCCGCAGCGCAGCCCGCCGGCGCGCCCAGCCAGGCGCCTGCTCGCCTGCTGATCGTCGACGACGACGTCGGCGCCATCACCTTGCTGCAGCGCACGCTGTCCGACCTCGGCTCCATCCACTACGCCACCACAGGAGCCGAAGCGCTGCGTCTGTCTCACCAGATGCGTCCTGACCTGGTGATGCTGGATGTGCACATGCCCGGGTTGGACGGCTTTGCCGTCTGCGCGGCGCTGAAGGCGCAGCAGGAGTTCAAGCATGTGCCCGTTGTCTTCGTCACCCGCTACAGCGACGCGGCGAACGAACAGCGCGCCCTTGACCTGGGGGCGGCCGACTTCGTTCGCAAGCCCGTCGAGGCCAATGTGTTGCGTGCGCGGGTGCGCAACCTGCTGGCGCTCAAGGCGCGCATCGACGGCGAGCTGCGTGCGCTCAGCGAGCATTGGCGCCGCTTGGCCGACTCTCGCGTGGCCGACCTTGTCAGGACTGCCGGTGACGGCGTCATCAGTTGCGACGCGAGCGAGCATGTCATGTTGGCGAACGCGGCCGCGGCCCTGCTGGTCGGCAGGCCCGGGGAGTCCCTGGTGGGCATGACGCTGGGACAGCTTCTGCCCAACTTTTTGCCTCTGCTGGAGCTGGCGCTGGCCATGCCCGTGCGGCTGTCGGTACCGGGTCCCCATGATCGGGCGCGGCCGCTGGAAATCCGGGCCTCGCGTTCGGAAGACCGGCTGCTGTTGACACTGGTGATCCGCGATATTTCTGAGCGCGAGCAACTGGAGACCGAGCAGCGCGCGCGAGCGGTGGCCGAGGCCGCCGCACAAGCCAAGTCCCGCCTGCTGGCCTTCGTCAACCACGAGATGGGGGCGCCGCTCAACGCCGTGCTCGGCTTCTCTGAGGTCATGCGCGGCGACGATCTCAACCCCTGCCGCCGGCCCAACTCGCCCGGCTGGGCCGCATCGTCGAGGGAGCGCAACAAGCCCAGCTCTTGATGTCCGACCTGATGGACTGGTCGCGGCACGAAGCAGGCAAGCTGTCCGTTAACCTCGGCCCGGTGGATGCTGGAGCCTGCCTGCGCCAGGCCATCGAATCCGTCCGGCCTGCGGCTGATCGCGCCGGCGTTGAGCTGACGATGGCCGAGCCCGCGAGCGTCGCCCCCGTGCTGGCCGATGCGCGGCGGCTGGTTCAATGCATCACCAACCTGCTGACCAATGCGATCAAATACAACCGCAAGGGCGGCAGCGTCAGGACGGAACTCTCGCGGCTGGGCTCCGACATGCGCATCGATGTGCGAGACCAGGGCATTGGCATGACGACGGCCCAGTTGTCTCACCTGTTCGAACCCTTCAACCGGCTCGGGCTCGAGACCTCCGCGCTGCCCGGCACCGGCCTGGGGCTGGTCATCACCAAAGGCCTGGTCGAAGCGATGCAGGGCAGCCTGCTGGTCGAGTCCGTGCCGGGGCAAGGCGCCCGTTTTTCCATCGTTCTTCATGTTGCAGTCCACTAGAGAATCGAGCGCTGCGGGCTGGGCGGCTCAGCCCGGCAAGCGCATCAACCAGGAGCCCTGAGAACCATGCAAGCATCGCTGCTGTTGGTCGATGACGACCCGAAGCTGGTTCAGCTGATGGGGCGGCTGCTGGGCGATCTGGGGCGCATCCGTTTTGCCACCAGTGGCGAGGCGGCGCTGCGACTGGCCCGTGCGGAGCGGCCCGATCTGATCCTGCTGGATGCCGAGATGCCGGGCATGAACGGCTACGACACCTGCGCCGCGCTCAAGGCCGCGCCGGAGCTGAACGATGTGCCCGTGATCTTCGTGACATCCCATACCGATCTGGATCACGAGGTGCAGGGGTTCAGCGTTGGCGCGGCTGATTTCATCCACAAGCCGGTCAGCGCGCCCATCCTGCGCGCCCGCGTCGCGACCCAGTTGCGCCTCAAGCAGTTGTCCGACGAACTGCGTCGCCTGGCCAGCACCGACGCGTTGACCGACCCGCCCAACCGACGCGCCTTCGACACGGTGCTGGACCGTGAATGGGCGCGCTCGCTGCGGGAGGCCCAGCCGCTGTGCGCTCTCATGGTGGATGTCGACCGCTTCAAGGACTACAACGACCGTTACGGCCACCCGGCCGGTGACGTGTGCCTGCACGGCGTCGCCCAGGCGCTGCGAGGCGCCTTACAGCGGCCGACCGACCTGGTGGCCCGCTACGGCGGCGAAGAATTTGCCGTTCTGCTGCCCAACACGTCCCGGGAAGGTGGCTGTCTCATCGCGCAGCGCATGCTCCAGGCCGTGCTCGATCTTCGCCTGGCCCATGAGCGTGGCGTCGTGGACGGCATCGTCTCGATCAGCATTGGTGTGGCCTGCTCCGACGAAGCGCCGGAGCAGCCAGGCGACGCAATTGCCGGCGAGCCAGCCGGTGCCGACTTGATGCGGCGCGCTGACCGTGCGCTCTACCTCGCCAAGCAGCATGGCAGGGGGAGGGCGTGGATGAGCGAGTCCGCGCCGGGCGCCGCCCGACCGCAGTTCGGGGAAAGCCTGCGCGCCGGTCTTGATTCCGCAGGGCAGAGCTCGTGAAGACGCCGGGCAGGGGCCTCGGGTCCCGCCCACAATCGAACCAGAGGGGACATGCCTTGAGAGCTTCGAATCGAACCAGTCAGGCAACGATGCCGCGCAGGTTCTGGCTTGCGGTGTGCGGGATTGGGCTGACGCTGTTCGCCGGTGCCTGCCGGGCCGCGACGCTGACGCTGGCGGTGGCTGACATCCCTTACGCGGCGCCGGTGCTCATCGCCGAGGCCGAGGGTTATTTCGCGGCCGAGGGCTTGGCCTTGCAAGTCAAGCACTACCCGGTGGGGCGCGTCTGCCTGGAACGGCTGCTGGCGGGCGAGGCGCACTTCGCCACGGTGGCCGACACGCCGATCACGCTGGCCGGCTTCACCCGGCGCGACTTCGGCATCCTGGCCACGACCACCGTCTCGGGGCGCGAGAACCAGATCGTGACGCGCGCGGATCGCAACATCCGTCAGCCCGCTGACCTGCAGGGCAAACGGCTTGGCGTCATCACGGGGACCAGCGGCCACTATTTCGCCGACACCCTGCTGCTCTTCAATGGCGTGAAGCCTGACACGGTGACCGAGCAAGCCCTGGACCCCAAGGACGCGGTCGGCGCCCTGGTGCGTGGCGAGGTGGATGCGGCGGCGCTGTTCGGCACCTATGTCACGGACGCTCTGAATCGGCTGGGGCCGCAGGGCCGCTTGCTGCCCGGCCCGGCCTTCTTCAGCGTCACCTTCAACATCGTCAGCCGGACTGCCAGCCAGGGCGTCAGCGACGACGACGCCATCAAGCTGCTGCGCGCCGTGCAGCGCGCCACGGTCCTGCTGCAGCGCGAACCCGAGCGCGCTCGCGCCATCGTCGCCAAGGCGCTCAAGGTTTCAGTGGAAGACCTGGCCAAGACCTGGGGCGACTTCGAATTCCGGCTGCAGCTGTCACAGTCATTGATCACCACGCTGGAAGCCGAGGCCCGCTGGGCCTTGCGCCGGCGTCTGGTGCCGGCCGGCGAGGTCCCCGACTTCCTGGACCTGGTGCGCCCCGAGCCTCTGAAGAAGCTCGACGCGCGCGCGGTGAACCTCATCAAGTGAGCCCAGCTTGCAAGTCCGCCGCCTGATGTTGTGGGGCATGGCACTGGCCTTCGGGCTGGTGGCCCTGCACCAGGTCGCCTTCGAGTTGCTGGAACGGCAGCGCGAACGCATCGACGCCGTGCAGCTGGCGGTCGGCAAGGTCTCGCGCGACGCCGCCGGTCTGCTGGTTCTGACGCAGGACTACCTGCTGCACGGCCATGGGCGGGCGCGCCGGCAATGGCATGCCGTATACGCCGAGGTGAGCCGGACGCTGCGTGCGATCGACGGTAGGGCGATGGGGCTGGACGACGACATCGTCGGCCTGTTGGGCGTGTCCGAAGGCCTGCAGCCGCTGTTTGCCGCGCTTGAGTCGGCGGCCAGGGAGGGCGCCGCCGACGCAGATGGCGTGGACGCGCGGCGCCAGATGCTGTCCGACCACCTCGTGGCTGAAACGCGCCGCATCAGCGAGGGGGCCTTCGACCTGGCCGGCCGACTGATCGATCTGCGCAACCAGCAACAGCGCCGGCTGCGCATTGCGACCTTGGCCGCGAATGCGTTACTGACTGCGCTGCTGGCGGGTCTGGTGGCGGTGGTGATGCGCCGCGTGCTGCGCCCGATGCGCCAGCTGCAGGACACTGCGCGCCGCATCGAAGGCGGCGAGCTGCAGGCCCGCAGTGCCTACGCGGCGCCGGATGAGTTCGGCTCGCTCTCTCAAAGCTTCGACGCCATGACCCAGGCCCTGCAGGATCGCCAGGCCGCGCTGGAAGCCACCCGCAGAGACCTTCGCACGGTGCTCGATGCCGTGCCCTCGGTGATCGGCTACTGGGACCGAAACCTCAACAACCGCGTGGCCAACCGGGCCCACCACACCTGGTTCGGCGCCGACCCCGACACCCTGCCCGGGCGCAACATGCGCGACCTGCTCGGGCCCACGCTGTTCGAGGCCAACCGGCCCTATATCGAGGCGGCGCTGCGCGGCGAGCCGCAGACTTTTGAGCGCTCCATCTCGCGTCCAGACGGCCTGGGCCTGCGCCACACGCTGGCCCACTACCTGCCCGACCGCCAGGGCGATGAGGTGCAGGGCTTCTACGTCATCGTCCACGACCTCACCGAGCTGAACGAGGGCCGCCTGCAGCTGGCAGCCGCCTTGGGCGAAAACGAGGCCTTGCTGGCGGCCATCCAGCAGTACTCCCTCTTCTCCGAAATGGACCCGGACGGCCGTTTCATCACCGTCAATGACAACGTCTGCCGGCTCTCCGGGTTCTCGCGCGAGGAACTGCTGGGCAAGACCTATGCCGTGCACCGGCCGCAGCTCGCATCGGGCGACTTCGACAGCGAGATCTGGCCTGCCTTGCGTGCCGGGCGGGCCTGGCAGGGGGAGATCGGCGGCGTTGCCAAGGATGGCAGTGTGTACTGGACCTATGCGGTGATGGTGCCGGTGAGGGCGGCGGACGGCTCGATCCGCAAGTACGTGTCGATCCGCACGGACATCACGGCGCAAAAGCGCCTTGCGCAGGAGGCCCAGCGCATCAACGAGCGCTTCGAGCTGGCCGCTGGCGCCGCAGGCATCGGCGTGTGGGACTACGACGTCGTTGCCCGCACCCTGGTCTGGGATGACCAGATGTATGCGTTGTACGGCCGTCATCGCTCCGGCGGGCTCGAGCCTTACACACTGTGGAGCGAAAGCGTTCACTCCGAGGACAGGGCGACCAGCGAGCAGGCACTGCAGGTGGCCATCGACGGGCATGCCGACTTCGAGCCCCAGTTCCGCATCGTTCGCCCCGACGGCGAGGAGCGACAGATCAAGGCCATGGCCCGCGTCGTGCGGGACGCCGCCGGCCGACCGCTGCGCATGATCGGCGTCAACTTCGACGTCACCGACAGGCTGCGCACCGAAGCCGCGCTGCAGGCCAATGAGAGCCTGCTGCGCAGCGTCGGGCGCATGGCCCTGGTGGGCGGCTGGCGCGTCGACCTCCGGGGTGGCCGGTTGCACTGGAGCGAGCAGACGCGCGCCATCCACGAGGTGCCGGCCGACTTCGAGCCCACGCTGGAGACAGCCATCACGTTCTATGCGCCGGAAAGCCGCCCGGTGATCACCGATGCGGTGAGCCGGTCGATCGCCAGCGGCCAGGGCTGGGACCTGGAGTTGCGCCTGATCACCCACACCGGCCGATCGATCTGGGTACGGGCGATGGGCGAGGTGGAATTCGACGCTCAAGGCAAGCCGGCGCAACTGGTCGGGGCCTTCCAGGACATCACCGAACGCCGGCGCATGGATGACCTGCTGCGTCCGCGACTGCCGCGGCCGAGGCCGCCAGCGCGGCCAAGAGTGCCTTCCTGGCCAATATGAGCCACGAGATCCGCACGCCGCTGAACGCGGTGATCGGTCTGGCACACCTGCTGCAGCGCACGCCGTTGAGCGCCGAGCAGGCGCCCTATGTGCAGAACATCCAGCTGTCGGGCAAGGCGCTGCTGGGCATCGTCAACGATGTGCTGGACCTGTCCAAGATCGAGGCCGGCGAAATGGGCCTGGAGCGCACCACCTTCAGCCTGCGCGACGTCAGCTCGTCGCTGCAGGCGCTGTTCGAGGAGCAGGCCCGCAACAAGGGGCTGGACCTGATCATGACGCCCCAGGCCACGCTGCCGGATGCGCTGCAGGGCGACCCGACGCGGCTGCGCCAGGTGCTGGTCAACCTGCTGGGCAATGCGGTCAAGTTCACCGAGCGCGGCCAGGTCAGCTTGATCATTCAGGCGCTGGCGGCGCCGGCCGGCCACTGCCGACTGCGCTTCGAGGTACGCGACACCGGCGTGGGCATCGCCGCCGACGTGCTGCCCACGCTCTTCGCCCCCTTCTCGCAGGCCGACGCCTCCACCACGCGGCGCTTTGGCGGCACGGGGCTGGGCCTGTCGATCACCAGGCACCTGGTCGAGCTGATGGGCGGCGAGGTGGGGGTGCACAGCACGCCGGGCCAGGGCAGCTGCTTCTGGGTCGAACTGCCCTTCGAGCTGGGCGATGCCAGCCAGCTCGCGCACGCCACCCAGGGGCATATGGACGGCCCGCGCCTGCAGGGCGTGCGCGTGCTGCTGGTGGACGACAGCGACATCAACCTGCAGGTGGCCGGGCGGCTGCTGGAGCTCGAAGGTGCGCTGGTGCAGCCCGCAAGAGACGGCGCCGAGGCGCTGCGTTGGGTGCAGCAACGCGCCGACTTCGACATCGTGCTGATGGACGTTCAGATGCCGGTGATGGACGGGCTGGAGGCGACGCGGCGCATCCGCGCCATGCCCGAACGCGCCCGGCTGCCCGTCGTGGCGCTGACCGCGGGCAACACCGACACCGAGCACCGGCGCGCACGCGAGGCCGGGCTGCAGGACATCCTGTCCAAGCCCATCGACCCGGAGCTTCTGGTGCAGGGGGTGCGCCGGTTGCTGGGGCGCGCACCCGTGGTGCCCGTGGCCGCCCCGCTAATGAACGACTCGCCGGACTGGCCGCAGATTGAAGGCATCGACGCCAACGATTCGCGCCGGCGGTTGGCGGGCGACGTGAAGCTGATGCGCAGCATGCTGCAGCGCATGCTGGTGCTGTGCGAGGAATGCGTGGGTGCGCCGGCCAGCACGCTGGTGCAGCGCCAGGCGCTTGCGGCGTTGATGCACAAACTCAGGGGCAGCGCGGCCACGCTGGGGGCTCAGCCGATTGCGGCCCTGGCCGCGCAGATCGAGGCGGCTTGCCAGCCCCATGGGGACCAGTTGGTGGCGTCGCTGCTGGCTCGGCTTGGCGAGCAGACCCGGCAGTTGCAGGTCGCCGCGGCGGCCTGGCTGCGGGAACCGCCTGCGCCACCACCGCCGGCGGCCGCAGCGCCGCCGCTGAACACCCAGGGCCTGGCCGAGTTCGTGCAAGCGCTGCGGGCCGCCAACCTGGAGGCCCTGGACCTGTTCGAGACGCTGGCGCCCTCGCTGCGGGCCGTGCTCGAAGCGCCCGCCTTTGAACGTCTCAGAGCGCATGTGGACAGCCTCGAGTTCGACCAGGCGCTGGTGGTCATGCGAGGCCTGGATAAGACCGAGGCTGCACCCTTGGGCAACGCAACATGATCCCCGCATCGCTGCCGGGGGATGAACCGAAAAGGTTGCAGGCCCTGCGCGACCTGCATGTGCTGGACACGCCGCCCGAGGCGGCTTTCGATGCGCTGGTGGAAGCGGCGTCCATCGTCTGCGGCACGCCGATCGCGCTGGTCAGCCTGGTCGACGAGGGCCGGCAATGGTTCAAGGCCAACCGCGGCCTGGAAGGGGCAACGCAAACGCCGCGAGACATTGCCTTCTGCTCGCACGCCATCCTCGGCTCTGAAATCTTCGAGATTCCGGATGCCGCCCTGGATGGCCGCTTTGACGACAACCCGCTGGTGACGGGTGACCCCAAAATCCGTTTCTACGCGGGCACGCCGATCGAGCTGCTGGATGGATCCAGGGTCGGCACCCTGTGCGTCATCGACCGCGTGCCGCACCTGCTGAGCGCCGAGCAGCGCCGCGTGCTGGCCTGCCTCGGCCGCGCCGCAGCATGCGCATTGCAAGACCGGCGCGACGCCCAGCTTCTGGCGGAGAGCGAGGCGCGCTCCCTTCAGGCCACCATGGCCAAGACGCGGTTCCTGGCCAATATGAGCCATGAGATCCGCACGCCGCTGAATGCGGTGATCGGCCTGACCCATTTGCTGGTGCGCACACCACTGACCGCCGAGCAGCGGCCCCATGTGCAGAACATCATGCTGGCCGGCCAGGCCCTGCTGGGCATCGTCAATGACGTGCTGGACCTGACCAAGATCGAGGCCGGCGAGATGGCGCTGGAGCGCGCCCCCTTCAGTCTGCGCGACATCTGTTCTGCACTGCAGGCCATGTTCGGCGACCAGGCGCAAGGCAAGGGCCTGCGGCTTCGGCTGGCGCCCGATGCCGACTTGCCGCAAGCCCTGGAAGGCGATGCCACGCGGCTGCGTCAGATCCTGGTCAACCTGTTGGGCAATGCCATCAAGTTCACCGAAACCGGCGAAGTCCAGCTGCGCATGCAGGCACTGCCCGCGCAGTCTGGGCAGTGCCGGCTTCGCGTCGAGGTCATGGACACCGGCATCGGCATTGCTCCGGAGGTGCTGCCCACGCTTTTTGCCCCCTTTTCTCAGGCGGACGCCTCCACCACGCGGCGCTTCGGCGGCACAGGGCTGGGTCTGTCCATCACCAAGCATCTGGTTGAGCTGATGGGCGGTGGCCTGGGCGTGCGCAGCACGGTCGGTGAAGGCAGTTGCTTCTGGGTTGAACTGCCGTTCGGACTGGGCGACCCGAAACAGCTGGTCGAGCGGCGCCACCTGATGCCTGATGGCACGCGGCTGCAAGGTGTGAACGTGCTGGTGGTGGACGACAGCGACATCAACCGGCAGGTTGCCGGGCGTCTGCTGGAGCTCGAAGGCGCACAAGTGCGCCAGGCGCGCGACGGGGCAGAGGCCGTGCAACTCGTGCAACAGCACAGCGACTTCGACATCGTGCTGATGGACGTGCACATGCCCTTCATGGACGGCATGGAGGCCACGCGCGCCATCCGCGCGCTTCCCGACCGCGCAGGTCTGCCCATCGTCGCGGTCACGGCAGGCAACACGGACACGGAGCACCGCCGCGCCCGCGAGGCCGGGCTGCACGAGATCCTGTCCAAGCCCATCGACCCGGAGCTGCTGGTGCAGGCTGTGCGCAGGCTCGTCGGGATGCGGCCAGCCACTGCCGCATGGGCGGCGGGCGCTGGCGAGCCCTGGCCGGATATCGACGGCATTGACGGTGCGGAGGCGCGGGTGCGACTGGTGGGAGACGTGGCGCTGTTTCGCAGCATGCTGCCGAGCTTGCTGCGGCTGTGCGATGCGTGCTTGAGCGCCCCGGTCGGCACGCCAGAGCAGCGCCAGGCGCTCGCATCATTGATGCACCAACTCAAGGGCAGCGCCGCCACACTCAGCGCCAAACCGATTGCGGCACTGGCTGATCGTCTCGAGCAGGCCTGCCTGCGCGACGGCGCCCAGGATCTCACGCCGGACATGACGCAACTGTCAGAGCACACCCGCCGGCTGCGCATCGCATTGGCCACGTTGCTCGCTGCACCGGCCTTGCATGCGCATGCGCCGGCGCCCCCCGCGCTGGACGCCGCGGAACTGGCAGAGTTGGTGCGGACGCTCAAGCTCAACGAGCTGGCGGCCATGGGCTTGTTCCAGGCGCTCACGCCGGCACTGCGCGGCGTGCTCGATGCACAGGTTTTCCAGACGCTGGCGGCCCATGTCGAGGAGCTGGAATTCGAGCCAGCGCTCGCCGTGTTGGAGGAGCTGTCCTCAGTGCTGATGGGTCAGCAAAGCTGAGTTGCTGGTGCCAGTCGATGGCCTGCTGTCAGTAGCCAGGTTTCGCGGCATGCAAGTGCGCTGCCGTTGTGTCCAGGCTTTGGCTGGCCGATCAACTCGGCGCAATGTTCAGGAAGAAGCGCGACAGCCAGCCCACCGCGTGAGCATCGGCAGCCGCACCGCGGCCGCGTTGCTCGATGCGGACATTGGCGACGGAGGTGGAGGCCACGGCATTGCCCTGGCCGATGGCGCGCGGGTCGACCTGGCCGGAAAAGCGCAGCACGTCGACGTTGCGGTTCACGCCGATCTGCTTCTCGCCACTGATCATCAGGTGGCCGTTGGGCAGCACGCCGGTGACCACCGCCGTGATGGCGCCGGTGAACTCATTGGTGTTCTGGTTGCTGCCCTTGCCCTTGTTGTCATTGGCCGAGGTAGCTTCGGCAGTGGCGCGGGCGAAGGCCTTGGGCGAGATGCCCGGCACGGCGCTGATGCCGGCCGACAGGCCACCGCTCTTGCTCAGCTCGCTGCTGCTGGTCTGCGAGGCCGACACGCGCTCGGTGATGTTGATGGTCAGCGTGTCGCCGGCGAGGCGGGCGCGGTGGTCCTCGAACAGCGGCCGGTAGCTGGCCGCCTGGTAGATGCCGCCGTTGGTGGGCGCCGCCGGCTGCAGCTGCGGCAGGTTGACGACCGGCGTGGAGGCCAGCTCGACGCGCGGCTCGGGGTAGGGCGTGGCGCAGCCGGCCAGCACGGTGGTGGCGGCGAGGAGGGCGAGGTGCTTCATTGGCGCGGTCCTGCTTAGATCTGAGCGAGCTTTTGCAGCATCTGGTCCGACGTCTGCACGGCTTTGGAGTTCAGCTCGTAGGCACGCTGGGTCTGGATCATTTGCACCAGTTCCTCGACGACGTTGACGTTGGACGTTTCGACGAAGCCCTGCTGCAGGGCGCCGATGCCGTTGTTGTTGGGCGCGCCGGTGTTGGGCGTGCCGCTGGAGGCGGTCTCGGCGAACAGGTTCTGCCCCTTGGGGTCGAGGCCGGCCGGGTTCACGAAGGTGGCGAGCTGGACCTGGCCGACCGTCTGCGGCGCGGCCTGGCCGGGTAGCGTCACGCTGACCGTACCGTCGTTGCCGATGGTCAGGCTCTGGGCGTTGTTCGGGATCGTGATGCCGGGCAGCACCGTGTAGCCGTTGCTCGTGACCATCTGGCCGTCGGCATTGAGCTGGAAGCTGCCGTCGCGCGTGTACGAGGTGGTGCCGTCGGGCATCTGCACCTGGAAGAAGCCGTCGCCCTTGATGGCCAGGTCCAGGTTGTTGCTGGTCTGCTGCAGGTTGCCCTGCGTGTAGATGCGCGCGGTGGCCACCGGGCGCACGCCCAGGCCGACCTGCAGGCCGGTGGGCAGCGTGGTCTGCTCGGTGCTGTTGGCGCCGCTCTGGCGCATGTTCTGGTAGATCAGGTCCTCGAACACCGCATGCGAACGCTTGTAGCCGTTGGTGGCGACGTTGGCGAGGTTGTTGGAGATGTTGTCCAGCTGGGTTTGCTGGGCTTCCATGCCGGTCTTGGCGATCCAGAGCGAGCGCATCATGGTGGGGCCTCTTTACTGACTGCCAAGCAGCTTGGCGGATTGCTGGCCCTGGGTCTGGGCGATTTGCAGCAGCTTCATCTGCTGCTCGAACTGGCGGCCGGCGGCGATCATGGCGACCATGGTCTCGACCGGGCTCACGTTGGAGCCTTCCAGCGCGCCGTCCTGCACGCGCGCCGCGGGGTTGGCGGGCAGGTCGCCCTCCTGGGCGCGGAACAGGCCGTCGTCGCCGCGCGTCATCGGCGCCTCGGGGATGACGAGCTTGAGCCGGCCGATGGCGGTCGGTTTCTGGTTCGGTGACTTGGCGCTGATGGTGCCGTCGCTGCCGATCTCGACCGCGCTGTTGGGGGGCACGTTGATCGGCCCGCCGTCACCCAGCACCGGCATGCCGTTGCGCATGACGAGCAGGCCTTCGGCGTTGACGTCCAGCGAGCCGGCGCGCGTGTAGGCCTCGGTGCCGTCATTGGCCTGCACGGCCAGCCAGGCGTTTCCCTGCATGGCCACGTCCAGGCTACGGCCGGTGGGCGTCAGCGGCCCTTGCGCGTCGTTGTAGCCGATGGTGGTTTCCAGCGTGAAGGCGCGCGTGGATGCGCCGTCGCCCTGTACCGGCACGGCGCGGAAGGCCTGCAACTCGGCGCGAAACCCGTTGGTCGTGACGTTGGCGAGGTTGTGCGAGAGCACGTCCTGCCGCTGCATGGCGGCTTTCGCGCCGGCCATCGAGAGGTAGATCATGCGGTCCATCGCGCGTCCTCAGCCGTTGTCGTGATCAGCGCAGGTTGACGATGGTCTGCAGGACCTGGTCCTGCGTCTTGATCGTCTGCGCATTGGCCTGGTAGGCCCGCTGGGCGGTCACCATGTTGACCAGCTCGGCGGTCAGGTCGACGTTGCTTTCCTCCAGCGCGCCGGACTGCATCGCGCCCATGTTGCCGTCGCCTGGCACGCCGACGACGGCGTCGCCCGACGCGACGGTGCGGATCCAGACATTGCCGCCCATCGTCTGCAGGCCCTGCGGGTTGCGGAAGTTGGCCAGCTCGATCTGGCCGGCCGGCTTGCTCTGGCCGTTGGAGTAGCGGGCCTGGACGATGCCGTCGTTGGCAACCTGGATGCCGGTCAGCTGACCCGGCGCGTAGCCGTCCTGCGTCAGGTTGGTCACCGCGAAGCTGCTGCCGTTCTCGGTCGCACTGGCCAGGTTGAGCAGGATGCCGGGAATGGACAAGGTCGGGTTGCCGCGTGAGCTGACGCCGGCTGGGACCGTCATCGTGATGTCGCCGGGGGGCGTCGTGGCACTGCCGGTGATGCCCGAAGGCGCGCCGCCGGTGGGCGGGAAGGTGATGGTCGTGAACGGTGCCGTCGGGTTGCCGAAGGCGTCCAGCGCGATGGCCCCGCCGGAGGCGTCAGTGTCGAACGGCGTGCCATTGGCCGTCGCGTAGACGTTCCACACGTCGTTGGGCGGCACGGCGCCACTGGCGTCGGCCGCACGCTGGAAGTAGAAGGTCACCGCGACGTCCTGGCCCTTGGCGTCGTAGACGGTCATCGAGGTGGCGTTGTTGTAGGTGGCGCTGTCCTTGAGATCCATGCCGACGCCGGTGCCGCCGCCGGGGGCGGTGCTTTTCAGGCGCGAGTCAAGGTTGAACTCCATCGTCACCTTGGCCGTCGTCGCGGGCGGGATGCCGCCGGTGGGCAACTGCAGCGGCTGGGCCGTGCCGGGCTGGATGACGCCGGCGCCGTTGGCGGGGTAGCCCATCAGCTTGAGCTGGTCGTTGTTGACGATGAAGCCGTCCTTGCTGACCTTGAACTGGCCGTTGCGGCTGTAGCGTGTCGGGTTGACCCCGTCGCTGACCTGGAAGAAGCCACCGCCGTTGATGGCGAGGTCCATCGGGTTCTCCGTCACCGTGATGTTGCCCTGCGTGAACTGCTGGGCGACGGACTGCAGGCTGGTGCCGATGCCGATCTGGTTCTGGCCCGCACCGTTCAGTGCTGCCGCATAGACGTCGGAGAACTCGGCCCGCGAGCCCTTGGCGCCGTAGGTGCCGGAGTTGGCGATGTTGTTGCCGATGACGTCCAGGTTCTTGGAGGCGGCGTTGAGCCCGGAAAGGCCTTGCTGGAAGCTCATGAGGGAGTCCTTGCTGTCGTGCGGGAAGTTCGGGTGAAAGGGGTGCCGGTCAGTTGACTGCGGAGACGGCCGTGTAGTCCACGGGGCCCAGGCGCGCGAGGTTCAGCTTGAGGTTGCCGCCCTCGCTGTAGACGGCGTCGACCTTGTCGTAGGCATAGGTCGTGGCCGCCACGGCCGCCGTGCCGTTGGTCGCGGTGATGCGGTACTTGACCTCGGCGCCTTCGGCGGCGGCCGAGCCGGCGTTCCAGGCAAAGGTCTGGCGGCCCGAGCCTTGCGCGCCGAGCTGCTTGGTGTCGATGACATTGCCAGCCGGGCCGAGGATCTCCAGCTTCACGTTCTGCGCCGCGCCGGCGAGTTCATAGCTGCCCTCGGCGATGCCGCCGTCGACCTGGATCTTGTCGCTGGGCACGCTGACCTCGCGGCCGACCAGGGAGATGGACTGCAGCGCCTGCATCTGGCCGAGCTGGCCGCCCAAGCCCTTGATGCTGGTGTCCAGCGTCGACAGGCTGGTGACCTGCTGGATCTGCGCCATCTGGCTCGTCACCTGGGCGTTGTCCATGGGGTTGAGCGGGTCCTGGTTGTTCATCTGCGCGACGAGCAGCTTGAGGAAGCGGTCCTGCGTTTCCTGGGCGGTCTTGGCGGAGGCGGTGGGCGCGCCGGCTTTGCTGCCGTTGAGTGCGGTGATGTCCATGGCTTGCCTTTAGAGGTCAGGACTGACCCAGCTGGAGGGTCTTGAGCAGCAGGCTCTTGGCCGTGCTCATCACCTCGATGTTGTTTTGGTAGGAGCGCGAGGCCGAGATCATGTTGACCATCTCCTCCACGGTGTTCACGTTGGAATAGGTCACATAGCCGTCCACGTCCGCCTGCGGGTGCTTGGGGTCGTGGATGCGCCGGCCGGGCGTCTGGTCCTCGCTGATGTTGGTCACGCGCACGCCGGCGTTGCCGCTGTCGTTGCCCGCGCCCATCAGCGCCGTCTGGAACACGACCTGGCGCGCCTTGTAGGCCTGGCCGTCCGGCCCGGCCACCGTGTCGGCATTGGCCAGGTTGCTGGCCACCACGTTGAGGCGCTGGCTCTGCGCACTGACCGCGCTGCCGGCGACATTGAAAATCTGGAACATCGACATGGCTGATTACCCCTGGTTGTGCGACTTCATCGCGTCGAGCGTGGTGCGCACCGAACCGTTGATGAAGCGCAGCGTCGCCTCGTACTTCACCGAGTTGTCGGCAAAGCTGGCGCGTTCACGGTCCATGTCGACGCCGTTGCTGTCCAGGCTGGTTTGGGCCTGCAGGGCGAACTGCTTGCCGGTCTCGCCGCGGGCTCCGGCCAGCGGGGCCATGTGGCCGCGCTGTGTCGTCTGCAACGCGCCGGGCGTGCCGACCTGGCCGGTGGCCTCGCGCAGGGCGCGGGCAAAGTCGATGTCGCGAGCCTGGTAGCCCGGCGTATCGGCGTTGGCAATGTTGCTGGCCAGCAGACGCTGGCGCTCCGCCCGCAGCGTCAGGGCCTGGGTCTGGAAGTTCAGCGTGTCTGTCAGTCGATTCAGCATCGGGGGCCTCTTTCGAGGTTGCTTTCGAGGGCAAGGCCGGGATGGCCCTTCTCGCAAATTGTCTGGAGCTGACCGGAAAACATGAGCGGGATTAGCGGGGGCAAAGCCGCTCATTTCCGAACCAGCAAAGCCAGCCCCATCTCTAGAGTGGCGGTCATGCTGCGTGCCACCCTGCTCCTTGTCTGCCTGCTCGCCGCCCTGCCCGGGTGGGCGCAGACGGCCCTCGATCCAGCCTTGCTGGAACGCGTGCGCGTGCTGGCCGAGACCGCCGCCCGCGTGACCGCGCCGCCCGGCACACGCGTCGCCGTCGAGATCGGCGCGCTGGACGCCCGCCTGCGCCTGGCGCCCTGTCGCCAGGTCCAGCCCTATCTGCCGCCTGGCATGGCTGTCTGGGGCAAGAGCCGCATCGGCCTGCGCTGCACGGACGGCGTGGCGCGCTGGAATGTGACGCTGCCGGTTCGGGTCGCCGTGCTTGGCCGCGCCGTGGTGGCCGCCGGGCCGCTGCCGGCCGGCGTGACTTTGTCTCAAGAACATCTGGCCCTGGCCGATATCGACATTGCCGCCGAGCCCGGCGCCGTCTTCACCGACCCGGCCGTGCTGATCGGGCGCACGCTGGCCCGCCCGCTGGGCGCTGCCGACGCTGTACGCGCGCCGGCGCTGAAGTCCCGCCAGTGGTTTGCCGCGGGCGAGACGGTGCAGGTGCATGTCGCTGGCGAGGGGTTTGCCGTCGCGTCGGAAGCCAGGGCCATGGGCGCCGGCGTCGAAGGTCAGGACGTCAAGGTGCGCTTCGAGAGCGGCCGCGTCACCAGCGGACGTGCTGTCGGCGAGCGCCGGGTGGAGCTGCTGTTGTGAGCAAAGCACCACGAATCCCGGCAACTGGCCGGAAAATCCCGTCAGTTCGCGCTCAAGTTCCTAGGCCAGGGGCCGATACAAGGGGAAACTCCCCTGCAATGCCCCATGCGGGGTCCGCCCCGCACCCTGGAGAAGCTCATGAAAATCGGTAACGGCCCTGACGGCAGCGCCAGCCCCACGAAGGCCGAGCAGCGCCCCGCTGCGCGCAAGCCGGAAGCTGCCGGGTCGAACGACATCGTCCGGCAGACCCCGACCGCTTCCGCCCCTGCGCCCAGCGCCCAGGTGGCCATTTCCAGCACCGCCAAGCTGGCCGCCAGCGCGGGTTCCGAAGACGGCAGCTTCGACGCCGCCAAGGTCGACCGCATCTCCAAGGCCATCAGTGAGGGCAAGTTCACGATCAACGCGAACGCCATCGCGGACAAGCTGGTCGCGAATGCGCAAGAATTGCTCAGCGCACGCGCCAACAAGCACTAATCCAATGACCGCCACCGCCATCGCCTCGCCCACACCGCTCGGCCCTGAACTCGAACAGCCGTTGCTGGCCGTCGAGGCCGCGTTGAACCAGCTTGGCGACGCGCTGGCCCGCCGCGACGCGGCGGCCATCGAGCAGCATTCGGCCGAACTGCACCAGCACCTGGCCCGCGCTGTGCAGACCTTCAGCGAAGCCGCCCGCACCGGCAGCGTGCCCGCCGCGCTGCGCAACCGCCTCGTGCGTGCCGGCGGTCTGCTGGCCGCCCAGCGCGAGACGCTGGCGCGTGGCAACGCCTCGCTGGACCGGGCGCTTGATGTGCTGATCCCGAGCGAGCCGACCGGCCTTTACGGCTCAGGCGGCAAGGCCGAGCGCCGCAGCACGGGCGGCGGCAGCTTCCAGGCCTGATCCGTCGCCGCCGCGTCCAGAAGCCACCTTTCGAGGTGGCTTTTTCTTGTGGGCTGCGCGCCGTCCCCCCGGGGGGGCTGAGGCTGCGGCAATGCCGCAGCGCGGTCTGCAAGACTGATCAGGCGCGCACGCGTTGAGCGGGCCGAGACTGGGCGAGGGGCCTCAATTCCTGCCGGCCATGACGCCGCCGTCCACATCCCAGACCGCGCCGGTGATCCAGCTGGCCTGCGCCGACAGCAGGAAGCCGATGGCGCCCGCCACATCCTGCGGCTGCCCGACGCGGCCCAGCGGGTGGAAGGCGTCGAAGCTGCGCAGCGTCGGCTCAACCTGGTCCTTGGCGATGAAGCTCTCGTAGATGGGCGTGGCTACCACGGCCGGCGCCACGGCGTTGACGCGGATGCCGTGCGGCGCCAACTCCATGGCCAGGTGCTGGGTCAGCGCATGCAGGCCGGCCTTGGCCATGGAGTAGGCCGATGACGGCGTGGCGGCGATGGCCTGCTTCGCCCACATCGAGCCGACGAACACCATGGCACCCGGGCGCTTGGCCTCGACCCACTGGCGCGCGATGGCCTGAGTCAGGAAGAAGCTGGCGCGGTTGAGCGCGTGGTAAGCGTCGTAGTCGGCCGCCTCGTGGGCGAGGAAGGGCTTGGGCACGAACACGCCGGCCGCGTTGACGAAGAGATCGACGTCGCGGTGCGCGCCATGCAACGCCTCGGTGACGGCGGCCAGGCCGTCGGGCGTCGTGATGTCGGCGGCAACCGTCGCCACCCGGTCCGGCGCGTCCAGCCGCTGGGCGACAGCCTGGAGCTTGGCCGCGCTGCGGCCCACCAGCACCACGCGGGCGCCCTGGCCGAGCAGATCGACCGCGACCTGGGCACCGATGCCGCTGCCACCGCCGACGATGAGCAGCTTGCGCCCTGTGAAGTCTTGACCCATGAAACTCTCCTTTGACTACCTACCAATTGGTAGGCGTTGTGGGCGGAAGAAGCCCGCGATGGCACCCCCGCCGCAACGGGTGCCGGGCTGAATCAGGAACGTGGAACGGTGGCGCCTAGCGCCAACAGAGGTCGAGCATGGCGCGGCCGACGGTGGACGGGCCCTGGTCATTGGCCATGCCGCGCCCGACGACCATTGCGCCTTCGAGCGCACAGAGGTAGGCGCGCGCCAGCGCCTCGGGCTGGGCGCCGGAGCCGAGCGTGCCCTCGCGCTGGCCGAGCTCGAAACCTTCCTGCAGCCAACGCAGGTTGATGCCGAAGAAGCGCGCCACCTCGTCACGCACGCTCTCTGGCAGGTCGTGCGCCTCGGCGCCCAGCATGCCGCAGACGCACAAGCGCCGCTCACGCGCGAAGGTGCGGTCGAACAGCTCGGCATAGGCCGCCAGCCGGTCGCGCGCCCGGGCGTGGCGGCCCTCAATGCGCAGCAGCTCCTCGCGGAAGCGGTGCGTGTAGCGCTGCACCACCATCGTCGCCAGGTCGGCCTTGGCCGGGAAGTGGTGATGGATGCTGGGCTTCTTGATGCCGATCAGCTGCGCCACGTTGTCGTAGGAGAAGCCGTTGTAGCCCTGCTGCTGCAGCAGCCCTTCAGCCGCGTCGACAACGCGTTCGGCAGCGGGGCTGAGTTCGGAGAAGTGCTTCATGGCAGCCGGAATGTACCTACCAATTGGTAGGTCCGTCAAGCGGCTTTGCGCGGTCTTCAGGTGGTGGCCTTGCGGCGCACCGCATCCAAATAGGCATGGCCGTCCGGCGGCAGGCCGCTGCGCTGGGAGGCCCAGATCATTTCCCCGAGCGCGTCCATCGCCGTGTGATGGGCCTCGTGGCGCGAGTTGCGCTTCGCGGCCAGCAGGTCGACGGCCTGGCGGATGCCCGAGGGCTGGTCGATGGCGTGCTGTTCGGTGATCGTCAGGTGCATCGACAGGTGCAGGAAGGGGTTGGTGCGGCCCTCCTCCACGGTGTAGACCTTCTCCAGCGCCGCGGCTTCGTCGGCGAGCTCCGCGTGGTATTCGGGGTGTTCGGCGATCCAGTCGGCCGCGATGGCCTCCATCGGGATCAACGGCAAGCCGTCGCGCCACTTGCGGTAGGTGGCGCAGAAGAAGCGCCGGACTTCGAGCTGGGACGGGGCGAACATGGCTGCAATTGTCGCCGGCGCACCAGCACCGCGAGGCCGGCGAGCATCAACAGCCCCGCCGCCGGCTCGGGCACCGGTGTGGCGAAGTCGTGGCCGCTGGCGCCGACCGTGTTGAGCCCGGCGACGGACGGGATGAGCTGGTAGCCGGCCGAATGGCCGAAGTCGGCCTCGGCATAGCGGGCCAGCACGGCGTAGTCGCTGACCGAGGCGCCCACCGCCAGCATGCCGCTGAGGGAGATGGTGCGGCCCACGAAGGTGTCCAGCCTCAGGCTGAAGATGGCGGGCGCGTCGCGGCTGGCGTCCCAGCTCTTGCTGACCTCGGCAAAGCTGCTCATGTCGCGCAGCCTGACCTCGGCCACGCCATAGGCCGACAGGAAGCCGCCGATCTCGAAGCCGGGGCTGGACAAGTGGCCGCTGATGCTGAAGTTCACCGTGTAGCTGACCGGCGTGCCCGGGGCGAGGCCGGCGCCGGTGACGGGGATGCTGTCGTAGAAGCGCCCCTGCACCGAGGCGCCGGCATAGCCGTGGTTGACGCGGCGGCCGGCCAGGTCGCAGCAGTAGGGAAAGCTGGCCGAGGCGAAGGCGCGCAGCAGGCCGACATGGCCCTCGAAGCGGCCGATGCCGTGGCCGCCGGCAAAGCTGGCGATCTCGTGCATGCGCTGCATCTGCGCCAGACGCGGGTCGTCGCGCAGGTCCAGCGTCGGCACCAAGCGCTGCTCGCCGGCGCCAGGGGGCATGAAGCTGGTGGCGTGAACGTTCATGTTGACCAGCAGCTGCGAATCGATGGCTGCGGCCGGCTGGCTGGCGGACAGCGCACCCGTGAGGACGGCCACCTTCAAGAAGGCGAGTGGGCTGGCAAGCAGCAGTGTGGCGCGAGCTGGCATTGAAGGCTCCCTGGATCAGCGCCAACGGCGGCGCATCTCCACCTACGCAATCTGCCGGCAGAACCGGACAGCCGGCAGCCACGCGAATTAGGGGGAGCCGCAGTCGGGCAGGCCGGCTTCCTGCGCCAGGGCGCGGGCCGCGGTCGCGTCGCTGGCGCAGCGGCGGGCCAGCAGTGTGGACAGCGGCTGCTTCAGAAAGGCAGCGCGCAGGCCGGTGCTGCCGCGCAGCAACTGCAAGGCCTGGGCTTCGTCGGCCGAGGCGCTGGCGGCGCCCAGGCCGGCGCGGTGCAGCAACTGGCGGGCATGGTCGCTGGCGATGTAGGGCCGGGCCTGGCCGACGCGGCTCAGCGCCTGGTTGACGGCGGTCAGCGCCTCGGCCGGCCGAGCTGTCGTGGCCAGCAGTTCGCTCAGGGCGAGCCAGGTTGCTGCATGGCCGCTGTCGTCAGGTGCGTCGCTGTCGTAGCGGGCCAGGGCCTGACGCAGCAGGCTCTCGCGCTCCGTGGCATCGGCGCCCTGGCGCATGCGCAGGTCGTGGCGGGCCAGCCACCATTCCGCGCGCAGCAGGCCGCGGGCGGGCAGGGAGGCATCCATGTCAGCCAGCAGGCTGCTCGTGGCGGGCAGGTCTTGCTCGGCCAGCAGCGGCCACACCAGGCCCATGCCGGCGTACTGGGTGCGCTCGTGGCGCAGCCCCAGGCGCCGTTTGAGCAGGGCGTAGCGGCGCTCGCTCAAAGCGCGGCTGCGGCTGGCTTCGCCGAGGTAGTCGTGCAGCGTGGCGGTGATGCGCAGCAGCTCGTCGGCGGTGTCGGGGTCGCTGGGCAGGGTGGCCTCGATGCGGGCCATGCGCTCGGCCAGCAGGCGGCGCAGCGCGGCCTCGGGCTGGGCGGCATCGGGCGCGCGGCGGTCCATCGTCTTGAAGAGGTCAAGCAAATAGGCATTGGCGGCTTCGGCGCGGCGCGCCTCGCGGCGGGCGCTGTCGGCCTGCCACAGGGCGGCGGCGGTGCCGACGAGCAGCGCGGCTGCGCCCAGCAGCGGCCAGCGCTGACGGCGCATGAAGCAGGCCAGGCGGTAGC
>NZ_JBQVNP010000054.1:0-31091 GCF_052436255.1 Roseateles sp.
CTCGCGCGCAGCGTTGGCGCGATGGGTTCCAGCAGGGGCAGCGGCGCCAGGTCGGCCATCGCGCGGGCGATGTCGGCCAGTGCCTCCGGCGCGCTGCCGCCGAGGCCGGGCGCGGGCAGCAGCGGAGCATGCTGGCGGTAACTGGTCCACAAACCATCGGCCGGCTCCTCGGCCAGGATGCCGGCCCAGCGGCCTTCGTTGTAGCGGGCGGTCAGGGCCTTGAGGCGGCGGTCGGCGCGCACGGCCTGGGCCGCCAGGGCACGGGCGCCGCCGGGGTCGCGCTCCAGCGTGGCGGCGTAACGCTCCAGCGCGAAGAAGCGCTCGTTGGCCAGCGCCGCCGCGCGCAGCGGGTACTCGACGAGCTGGAAGAAGGCCTCGCGCTGCGCCGGGACAACGCGCGGCCGAATGGCGTCCAGCGCCGCCAGCAGCGCGGCAAGCCGGCTCAGTCGCTGCTGCGCGGCGGCGGGGGCCATGCCGCTGCGGCGCATGCGCTCGCCCGGCAGGTGGAACTGCAGGTGCTCGGGCCGGCGCTCGAAGTTGACACGGTAGTGCCCGTCCCAGATCGCGCCGATCTCGTCGATGCCGAACAGGCGCTGCGCCAGCGCCCGCAGGTAGGCCGGCTGGCCCTGAGCGCGCAGGGCGGCGGGGTTCCAGGCCAGATCGAACCAGTGGCTGAGGTTGACCTCGTGCGGCTTGATGTCGCCCGCGTTCACCACCCACAGCTGGCGCGCGCCGGCATCGAAGGCCCGGCCCATCTCCTCGGCCACCAGCGCCGGCGGCGTGGTGTCCAGCCACAGATAGGACAGCGGCGCGCCCAGGTATGACAGGTGGTAGTAGATGCCGGAGCCGCCCGAACGCTTCGCTTGAGCGGCATCGGGGAACTGGCGGATGTAGCCAAAGTTGTCGTCGGGCCAGACCAGCGTCACGTCGTCCGGCAGCGCCAGGCCGGGCAGCAGCGGCAGCACTTCCTTGTAGGGCACGAAGACCTGCGGCGTGCTGGCCGGGTCGCCCACGTGCTGGCGGATCAGCTCGCGCTGGTCGGCGATCAGGCCGTTCAGCAGCGCCTGCTTCTCGGCCACCGTGCCGCCGCCCTGCATGCCGCTGTCGTGGATGCCGCGCATGCCCAGCGTGAACAGGCTCTCGTAACGGCCGTTGGTCTTCAACCGCTCGGCCCAGTAGTCGCGCACCTGGGCGGCATTCGTCGCGTAGTTGTACTGGTCGTGCGGCGCCTTCCACTCGGACACGTTGTTGCGCAGCATGGGCTCGGCATGCGAGCTGCCCATGACGATGCCGTAGCGCTGAGCCAGCTCGGCGTTCTTCGGGTTGTCGTTGAAGGCGCGCGACACCTGGTGCATGGCGGGCCACAGCGTGTTGGCCTTCAGGCGCAGCAGCAGGCGGAAGACCTGCTCGTAGGTGCGCGGGCCGATGTTGCGGGCCTCGGGCTCGAAGGTGTTGGCGGCCCAGGGCTGCAGGCCCCAGTCCTCGTCGTTGATGAAGAGGCCGCGGTACTTCACGGCTGGGCCGTCGTGCAGCGGCTGGTTCAGCGACACATGCAGCGGGCCGCGCCTCGGCGGCGCCACATCGGCCCACCAGACCCAGGGCGACACACCCAGCGCCTGGCTCAGCGTGTAGACACCGTAGGCCGTGCCGCGACGGTCGGCGCCGACGATGAGCAGCGCATGGCTCACGCCCGGCGCGGGGTTGCGCAGCTGCGTGATCTGGAAGCACTCCCAGCAGCCCTTGAGCCGGCTCAAGTCGAGGCCGGCCGCGTCGATCTGCGCGTGCCGGCCGGCGGTGCCGACCCAGATCTGCACCGCGCCCTTGCCGCCCACGCTGGCGCGCAGGCCCAGGCGCTTCAGGTCGTCGGCCAGGTCTTGCGCGACGAAGGCTTCGAGCGGGTCGGCGTCGGGCGCCGCAACGATGACTGCGCCATCGAGCGGCAGGCTGCTGGCCGTGGCGCGAGTGGAGACGTCGAGGCCGGCCTGCGCCGCTCCCGACACCAGCAACAGGCAGAGCAGCAGCGCACGCATCTCAACGCGCCTTGAAAGCCGAGCGCAGATCCGGCGGCGGCGCGTTGCGGTCCACCGTCAGCCAGCCGTCCTTCAGCTGCAGTTCGGCCGCCTGGATGACGGTGCGCTGGTGCCAGCGGTCGTCGGTCTTGGCCTCGGGCTCGCCGCTCTGGTGCGTGAAGTAGAAGAGATAGGCCCGGCCGTCCACGACCGTCACGCCCGGGTGCTGGCCCTTGGCGCGGTCGGTGGGGTGCTGGCCCACGCCGGCCAGCAGGCGGGTGGGCTGCTCCTCCCAGTTCTGCGCGTCGTCGGAGCGCAGCACCAGCAAACCCTTCCACAGGTCCGCCACCAGCCACCATCGGCCGGCGAACTGGAACGCCGTGGGGCCTTCGCCCGGCAGCGCGCTCACCGGGCCGCGCACGGTCCAGGTCTTCAGGTCGGCGCTGTCGGCCACCTTGAGCTTGCTGCCGGCCTGCTCGTCCTTGAACCACATCCGGTAGCCGCCCTGCGGCGCCCGGATGACGGACGCATCGATGACCTTGGGCGAGCCCAGGTCCACCTTGCCGGCGCATTGCCAGTTGCGCAGGTCGGTGCTGGTCAGGTGCTCGATGCGGCGCTCGCCCGTCCAGCGCTTGTGCACGCCGGGCACGATGGACAGCCACAGGTGGTAGAGCCCGTCAAATTCCTGGATCTCGGGCGCCCACAGCGTGGCGCCGGTGCACTCGGCCGGGAACTTGGCCTCGCTGTCGAACGCCCACTGGTTACCGTCGCGGGTCGTCGCGATGCCGATGGGCGTGGCGTGCACCCAGCTCACATCGTTGGGGTCGTCGAGCCGCAGCGTCGCGCGGCGGTTGGTGTAGAACATCTCCCAGCGCTTGAGGCCACGGTTGAACACCAACGAAACGTCGGCCGCGCCGTCCAGCGCCGGGTCGCGGTACAGCGGACGCGGCGCGGGTTCCGGCGCCGTGGCACACCCGGTGAGCGCGAGCAGCAGCGCGAGCGGGGCGATGAGCCTCATGGCGCCGTCTTGATGGGCAGGTAGCGCGGCGGCGGCATCGCCGCACCGAGGTGGTAGCTGGTATGCGGCGGCTGGTTGTAGCCGGCGTTCTGCGTCGCGACCTGCACGCGGTACTGGGGGTCGTGCATCAGCGTCACCAGCCGGTGCTCGGTCGGGTGCGGCGTGGTGAAGACCAGCAGCGCCGTGCTGTCCTCATTGCGCCAGACGACTTCCTCGCGCCAGTCGCCCAACAGGTCGGCCGACAGCACCGGGTTGCCCTTGGTGCCGTTGTTGGAGGCGGCGCCAAACGCCTTGCCGTTCAGCAACGGCTCGAACCTGGACGCGACGGGGTTCCACTTGTCGATGGCGACATGGTCCAGCGACTCGCGCAGCAGGTCGCCATCCCACCAGACGGCGAAGTTGTAGCGGTTGGGATGCCTGTCGCTGATGAGCCTGCCGCTGGCGTTCATCAGCCCGCCGACGTTGCCCCAGCATTCGGCGCCGGGGTGGGTGGGGTCGATGTCAAAGCAGACGCCGCGGCCGACGTCGGTGTTGTTGCCCGACATGCTCCACAAGATCTTGCCGGTCGCGCCGTCGTGCATCTCCAGGCCATGCTCGCCGTAGCAGCGCGGGCTCTCGTGCACCATGAAGACCTGCTGGCCTTGGCGCGCCGGGTCGAAGTTGCTGACGTGCAGCGCGTCGCCGTGGCACAGGCCGGTGCTGTAGAGCGTCTTGCCGGTGCTGGCGATGGTGGCCGCGCCGTAGATGATGTCGTCCCGACCGTCGCCGTCCACGTCGGCGACCGAGAACGAGTGGGCGCCCTGCCCGGCCACGGGCTTGCTGGCGGCGTCGGCATCGCTGTCGAACACCCAGCGTTGTGTGAGCCTGCCGTCGCGCCAGTCCCAGGCGGCCAGCACGGCGCGGGTGTAGTAGCCGCGGGCGAACACGGCGCTGGGCCGCTGGCCGTCCAGGTAGGCGACGCCGGCCAGGAAGCGGTCGACGCGGTTGCCGTTGGCATCGCCCCAGGCCTCGCCCTGGCCGCCGCGCGGCGGGGTGTAGTCCGCTGTGGACATGGCCGCACCGGTCCGGCCGTTGAAGACGGTCAGGAACTCGGGGCCCTTCAGGATGAAACCGGTGGCGTTGCGGTGGTCGGCCTCGGCATCGCCGATGACCCTGCCCTGGCCATCCACACTGCCGTCGGCGGTCTTCATCACGAGCTCGGCACGGCCGTCGCCGTCCAGGTCGTAGGCGACCATGTGCGTGTAGTGGGCACCGGCGCGGATGTTGCGGCCGAGGTCGATGCGCCAAAGCCGCGTGCCGTCCAGCTTGTAGGCGTCCACCAAGGTGTGGCCCGTGTAGCCACGCTGCGAGTTGTCCTTGGCGTTCGTCGGTTGCCACTTCACGACCAGCTCGTACTGGCCGTCGCCGTCGAGGTCGGCCGGTGCGCCGTCGTTCATCTGGTAGGTGTAGGCCACGCCGTCGGGCGTCACGCCGCCCTCGGGCTTTTGCAGCGGCACCCGCAGATAGGGCTGGTTCCAGGGCGCCACGGTCGGGCCAGGCCGTTCGCGACCGGCGACGACGGCGCGCACGCTATAGAGGCTGTCGGAGCGACCCTGGCCGTCGAGCAGGTTGGTCAATGGCTGCGGCTTGGGCGTCAGCCGTCGGCCATCGCGATAGACATGGAAGGCCACGCCCGCCGGCTCGGTGCCCAGCAAGCGCCAGCTCAGCATCACGCCCTGCGGCGTCGCCAGCGCCACCAGGCCGCGGTCGAGCTTTTCCACCTGCTTGGGCTGGGCCTGCGCAATGCTGCTGCCGGCCAGCAGCAGGCAGGCGATGAAACGACGCGAAAGGTTCATGACGGCGACTCGCAAAAAAAGACGGCCCCAGCGGAGGCGGGGGCCGGCGCGCTTGGGGTCAGCGCAACAACAGAGGCCATGCCGGCCCGGAACTCACTTCGATGAAAGATGGGCTCAGAGCTTGTAGCTCAGCGTCACGTAGTAACGGCGGCCCGACCATGCCAGTTCGTTGGGGCGCGACAGGTCGCCGGCATAGGTCAGCTCGGCCTGGTCGGTCAGGTTCTTGGCCTCGACCGAGAACGTCACCTGCTTGGTGGCCTTCCACTGGAACTTGGCGTCGAGGTAGCCGCTGGCGTCGCGGAAGTTGGGGTTGCCGGAGACGTCGTTGCCACCCGTGTAGTACTTGCTGCGGTGGTGCCAGGCCAGGCGGGCGTTGAACTGGTCGCGGTCGTACCACAGGCCCAGGTTGTAGGCCAGCTTGGACAGGCCCGGGTACGGGAGCACCGAGTTGTCGAGCGGGCTGATCAGCTCGTTGCCGGCGGCATAGCTGAAGTTCATGCGCGTGACGTTGGCGTCGACGCCGAAGCCGCTCATGAACCCGGGCAGGAAGGACAGCGGCGTGCGGCCGGCCAGCTCCAGGCCCTGGGTGCGGGCGCCTTCGCCGTTGACGGCCTGGGTCACGTCGAACAGGCGGCCGTCGCCGTAGAAGTTCACGCGCGGCTGGTAGATGCCCGTGCGCACATAGGTGTTGATGTTGGTGCGGAACACGGCCAGGCTCAGCTGGGTGTCGCGGTCCGGATACCACTCCAGGCTCAGGTCTTCCTTGGTCGCGCGATAGGGCTTGAGCCCGGGGTTGCCGGCCGAGCAGTCGTCGGTGCCGTCGCCGCCCCGTGCGGGGTCGCCGCTGCCCGTGGTGCAAGTGACATTGGGGGCCAGCAGGTTGATGGCCGGGCGCGCCATGACCTTGCCCCAGCCGGCGCGCAGGATCAGCTTGTTGGGCACCAGCTGCAGCGCGGCGTTGATGCTCGGCAGCACGTCGCTGTAACTGTTGTCGATGGCGACGACGGTGTTGCTGTTGACGACCGGCGAGCAGGTCGACACCGTGGCCGGGTTGCAGGTGCGGTCGCTCTGCAGGCCGATGGAGTTCACGTCGGTCCTGGCGTAACGCACGCCGACGTTGCCGTCCAGGCCCATGCCGAAGACTTCGGTGCCCCAGTCCAGCTGCAGGTAGGCGGCCTTGATCTTCTCGGCGATGTCGAAGGCGGGGATCTGCGGATAGGTCTTGCCGTCGCTGCCCGGGGTTTCGTAGAGGTAGGCGTGGTTGAAGGCGCTGGTATCGAAGATGCCGGAGCCGGCGGCGGCGACATAGCTCGGTGCCGTCCAGCCGCCAGGCAGGTTGCCGGCGTCCTTGTAGCCCTTGAAGAAGGTGCCCGGCGAGGTCGTGCGCAGCAGGTTGACGATTTCCTGCATGCGGGTGCCGTTCACATAGGACGTGCGGAAGCCGCTGTTGATGAAGGTCTGCGAGTCGTTGGGCCGCTGGGCCGTGCCGGTGTAGAGCGGGTCGAAGATGATGGTCTGGTTGACATTGGCGCCGCGGGCGTTGATGTCGACGGCCTCGTTGGTGTTGGTGAGGCTGCCGTTGTTCTGCACCAGGTAGCCGCCGCCGTTGTACTGGCGCGAGCTGGACTCGCGCGCCTGGCCGCCGAAGTGCAGCGTGCCGAAGATGCCGCGGTCGATGTTGTAGGACAGGTCCAGCTTGGCCTGGCGCTCCTGGTTGGCCGTGGCCGAGGGGCGGTATTGCAGCTGCGCCTGCACATAGGACGCGGCGCTGTCGGGGCTGTAGCCGGCGGGGAAGGTGAACTGCGGCAGGCGTTGGTCATCGAGCTTCACGATCAGGCCAGGCGCGTTCTGCGTCAGCACGATGTTGTTGCTGTTGCTCTTGTAGTCGGACTTGGAGTCACCGAGCAGGCCTTCGATGCGCCAGGCGTCGTTCTTGAACTTGAAGCCGGCGGTGGTGTACTTGGACTTGATATCCAGCGCAAAGTCGCGCGCCGAGGTACTGAACGCGCCCTGGCCACCCTGGCCCGCCACGTTCAGGCAGTTGCCGACCGTGTACTGGGTGACGTGATGGTTCTCGACCACCATGCCGGCCGGCGTCGTGGCGGTCGGGGCGGCCACGCAGGTGCCGGCGGTCTGCACCGTCGCGTCGGCGCGATAGACGGGCGCATTGCCGGCACTGGCGAGCCGGGTCACCGCCGTCAGGTCGGTGCCGAAGTTCATGTCGTTGAGCTTCTGCGCCTGCGTGTTGGACTGGTGGCTGACGTAGGCGTCGAACTGGTCGCTGAACTTGTACTGGGCCGTCACCTCGGCCGTCTTGCGCTCGTGGTCACGCGTCCACAGGCCGTAGCGCGAGATGCGGGGGGCGTAGTCGAACCACTGTCGGTCGCAATCGTTGCGGTTGGTGCTGTTGGAAGCAAAGACGCCGCAGCCGGTACGCGTCGTCACGGCAGCCGCAGTCGGATTCAGGCTCGTGACGGTTTTGTCGTCGGACATATCCCAGTCGCGCAGGAAATTCCACGAGGTATTGCGGGCAAAGTCGCCGCGCGTGTGCACCTTGTCGTAGACGAGGTTGGCCATCAGGCCCAGGCGGCCGTCGAAAAACTTGTCGGCCAGCAGCAGCGTGGCGCGCGGCTGGACGCCGCCGCGCAGGCTGGCCTGCTCGCCGGCGATGCTGCCCGCCACGGTGCGCTGCTTGAAGTCCAGCGGCTTGCGGGTCGTGATCATCACCGTGCCACCGACGCCGCCTTCGGTCATGCGGGCCTGCGTGCCCTTGACCACGTCGATGGACTGGATCAGCTCGGAGGCCAGCTCGCGCAGCTCGGCGCCACGGCCGGCGCCGCCGCTGGTGCCAAGCACCGACATGCCGTTGATCTCCACCCGGTTCAGGTCGGGCTCGACGCCGCGGATGGAGACCTGCGAGCCTTCGCCGAACTCGCGCGACAGCTGCACGCCGGTGATGCGCGACAAGGCCTCGCCGACGTTCTTGTCGGGGAACTGGTCGATGTCCTCGGCCACGATGGAGTCGGTCACCGTGCCGGCGTTCTTCTTGCGGTCGATGGCGCTGCGGATGGAGCTGCGGATGCCCGTCACGACGACGGTTTCGAGCTGCGCGCTCTTGTCAGCGCCCACGCCAGGCGCGGATGCGGCCGGCGTCGGCGCAGCGGCCTGCTGGGCTTGGGCCTGGCTGGCCAGTGCGGCCGCGACGGCGAGGGCCAGCGGTGTCCAACGTGAAACCGGCGTGCGGCCGTGATTCATCTTCAGCATTTGGTGAGTCTCCAGAATATCGACGAGGTGAGCGGCTCGAAACACGCTCTTTCTTATTGCCCCGAAGATCAGTCTAGAGGTCGCAATTCACGCTGTGTTCACCATGCAGCAAAGAATCACGACCGTGATCACTTCGCACCGCGTTAACCCTCGGGCGGCTCAGATTTCAATCAAAACCTTGATTATCCAGACGCCCCAGCCCTGGCGCAGAGGCCACTGCAAGCGGGCCTGGCTGGCTGCCGAGAGCTTTTCAAATCAAATGGCAAGCTTGATTGAAAAAGACACTCCAGATATTCAAATCAGGAATCTGGAAACTTGCTTAGATATATCCCGTATCAGGGTTTTCTATCCAGCCATGCCTGCGGCACCGGAACCACGCAGATATTCATCTCGCGTCCGTCCGCCGCCAGCATGGCGGACTGGATCTGGATCTTCCTGCCATCGGGGCTGAAGGTCGGGTGCGGGTGGTCGCGCGCCGTTGTCTTGTGGCCGGCGCTGAGCAGGATCATCTCGCGGCTCCTGCGGTCGATCAGGTAGAGATCGCGGTTGAAGTCGTCGCCAACGGCGAAGCGGCCGTCCGGCGATCCGTGCACATGCCACAGCCCACTGCCCTTGTGCGTCTGGCCGGCAATCGTCATTTCGCGCGTGCGCAGGTTGACGATGGCCAGGCCGGTGGGCTTCTCGCGCGTGCCGGAGTCGCCCCAGGCCGCGTCCTGGCCGGGGTTGGCGCCGCCCACCTCGGTGCCGGCCGGCCGGTTCGGGTCGACCACGCCGGGGATGGGGCGATGGCCCATGATGGCCAGCGCCACCTCGTCCTTGCCGATGAAGGCCTCGTGCGTGACCCACTCATAGGGCGCCTCGGGGTAGAGCGGGCGCAGGCCGCTGCCATCGCCCTTGACCGTCCAGGTCCGCTGCGGCGCCTTGCCGCCGGTCTCCCAGCTGAACACCAGCTCGCCCGGGTTCCAGCTGTTGGTCTGGATGTGGCCGATCTGGAAGGGCACCGAGACGACGTGGCGGACCTCGCCCGTCTGCACGTTGATCTTGCCGATGGCATGCGGGCCGGCGCCCATGCCGCGTGGGCCGAAGGGCGGCTCGATCTTGGTGCCGGCCGGCAGCCGCGCGCCCGCAAACGCCTTGCCGGTGACGCGGAAATAGAACCACTGGCCGTCGGCGTCCAGCGCGTTGTCGCCCACCGCCTCCAGCTCGGCCGGCAGCGTGCCGATGACACGCTGATAAGTGCTGGCCGGCTTCATGGCGCCGGCCTTGCTGTCGGCGAAAACGCGGTCCAGGTCGACCTCGATGGCCTGCATGACCTTGGGCGCGCCGCCCGGGTCCTTGCGCAGGAAGAACAGCTTGTTGCCGCCCGACTGCGCGAGGTTGAGCATGCCGTCGTAGCCGCCCTCGGTGACCTGCACAAGGTCGCCCGTGGCCTCGTGCACGGCGATGGCCTCGCCCTTCACGCGGTTGGAACGGAACACCAGCCACTGGCCGTCGGCCGTCCACTGCGGGTGGCTGGGGTAGATCTTGGCGTCGCCGCGCGGCTGCGTTGTCAGGAAGGTCAGCGGCGTGCCGGTGACGGGGTCGGGCACGACGCGCTTCTCGGAGGGGAAGCGCTGCCCGATCTGGGCCCAGGCCGAGCCGAGCGCCAGGCTGAGCAGAGCGCCGAGGAACAAGGTGTTTTTGAAGCGCATGGCAGGGCCCGCTGGTCGAAGTGCGGCAACTCTAGGCCCGGGTAGGTCAAGGACTGTTGCTGGGCGCCAATCGCTCAAGAACTTGCGCCATCCCGGCTGCACGCGAAGGCGCGGCACTCCTAGCATGCGCGCCATGACGCCCAAGCCCACACGCCGCCTCCTCGCGGCCTTGCTGCTGTTCCTGCCCCTGGCTGCCGCCCAGGCGCAGGAGTTCACCGCCACGACCGACCCTGCACGCGCCCAGGTCCAGCTGCCAGAGCCCGCCCGGCCCGAGCTGCCGTCGCTGATCCTCATCGGCGACTCCACCGTGCGCAACGGCCGCGACGACGGCCAGGGCAAGGGCGCCGAGGGCCAGTGGGGCTGGGGCAACCCCATCGCCGCCTACCTCGACCCGACCAAGATCAATGTCGTCAACCGCGCCGTGGGCGGCCTGTCCAGCCGCACCTACCGCACCAGCGGCCACTGGGACCGCACCAGGCCCTTCATCAAAAAGGGCGACTGGGTGGTCATGCAGTTCGGCCACAACGACGCCAGCCCGGTCAACGACAACAGCCGCGCCCGCGGCGTGCTGCGCGGCACCGGGACCGAGAGGGAAGACATCAACAACCTGCTGACCGGCAAGCCCGAGACCGTCTACACCTACGGCGCCTACCTGCGCGGCTACATCGCCGAGATCCGCGCGGCGGGGGCCACGCCCGTCGTCGCCTCGCCGGTGATCCGCAAGCGCTGGGAGGCGGACGGCGTGAGGGTGATGCGCGCCGGCGGCAACTTCGCCGGCTGGGCGGCCGAGGTCGCCAGGCAGGAGGGCGTGGCCTTCATCGACCTCAACGAGTGGGGCGCCAAGCGCTACGAGGCGCTGGGCAAGGCGACGGTCGAGAGGTTCTTCCCGGCCGACATGCCGCAGGAGACCGTGCACACCAACTGGCTCGGTGCCGCGGTGAACGCCCAGCTCGTCATCGCCGGCCTGATCCAGAACAAGCTGCTGCCCGACGGCGTCTACCTGAGCCGCTTCGCGCCGGACGGCAGTGACGACCGGCCCGTGGTGGACGCCCGCAAGGTCAGGGTCGAGGCCCCGCGCGACCCCCAGCTGCCCAGCCTCGTGCTGATCGGCGACTCCACCGTGCGCAGCGGCGGTCAGAACGGCGCCTACGGCTGGGGCGAGCGGCTTGGCGCCTTCTTCGACACGCAGCGCATCAACGTCGTCAACAACGCCATCGGCGGCCGCAGCAGCCG
This sequence comes from Roseateles sp., assembly GCF_052436255.1. Classification (GTDB taxonomy): domain Bacteria; phylum Pseudomonadota; class Gammaproteobacteria; order Burkholderiales; family Burkholderiaceae_C; genus Pelomonas. The sequence goes on from NZ_JBQVNP010000054.1 coordinate 11,051, forward strand.
CACCTTCTTCACCGAAAGCCGCTGGACCTCGGTGCTGGAACAGCTGAAAGCCGGCGACACGCTGCTGATCCAGTTCGGCCACAACGACGGTGCCCGCATCGGCGACCCGGCGGGCAAGAATCGCGGCTCGGTGCCCGGCATCGGCGCGGAGGTCGTGGAAGACACCCGGCCTGACGGCACGAAGGAGATGGTGCGGAGCTTCGGCTGGTATCTGGCGCGCTACATCAATGACGCCAAGGCCAAGGGCGCCAGCGTCGTCGTGCTGTCGCCCATCCCGCACAAGGACCGCTGGAAACCCGAGCAGCCGCGCGACTTCGAGAACTACGCCGCCTGGGGCGAGCAGGTCGCCCGCGCCAACGGCGCCCAGTTCATCGACCTGACGATGCTCGTGACCGAGGCCTACCGCGCGGTCGGCGCCGAGAAGGTCGACAGCTTCTTCGCCGACGCCCGCACCCACACGAATGACGCTGGCGCGGTGTTCAACGCCACACAGGTCGTCGAAGGCCTGAAGCGATTGCCGGGCAAGCCGCTGCAAGCCTTTCTGCGCTCCGCCGCGCCCTGATCGAGCGGCCCGCTTGCCAGCCTGAAAAAACTTCGCTTAGAATGGCGGGCTCAGGCGCTTTAGCTCAGTTGGTTAGAGCGATGGAATCATAATCCACAGGTCCGGGGTTCGAGTCCCTGAAGCGCCACCAGAAAAGAGAGAACGGCCCGAGCATCCCTCGGGCCGTTTTCATTTCCGCAGCGGTCATTCAAAGTGACCGCTGCTTCGCAGCCACTGGACATGCCATGTACCGCTGTGTTCTTGCCCTGACGCTCGCCGTCAGCAGTTTGGCCGCCCAGGCCCAGACGCACCGTTTCTTCACGCCGCAGACCCTGCGTGGCGAACTCGTCGTCACCCAGCACCCCGACGTGCTGCTCAACGGCAAGCCCGCGCGCCTCGCGCCCGGCAGCCGCATCAAGGGCGAGAACAACCTGCTCGTGCAACCAGCCGGCATCACCGGCCAGAAGTTCGTCGTCCATTACACGGTCGAGAACAGCGGGTTGGTCATGGACGTGTGGGTGCTGAACCCCGTCGAACTCGCCAACAAGACCTGGCCCCGCACGCTGGCCGAGGCGGCGACCTGGCAGTTCAACCCTGGCAACCAGACTTGGGCCAAGCCATGAAGAAGGTGTTCATCAAGACCTTCGGCTGCCAGATGAACGAGTACGACTCGGACAAGATGGCCGACGTGCTGGGCGCAGCGCAGGGCTATGAGCCGACCACCGACGTCGAGCAGGCCGACCTCATCCTCTTCAACACCTGCTCGGTGCGCGAGAAGGCGCAGGAGAAGGTCTTCAGCGACCTCGGCCGCGTGAAGCACCTCAAGGCCAAGGGCGTGCTGATCGGCGTCGGCGGCTGCGTGGCGTCGCAGGAAGGCGCGGCCATCATCGAGCGCGCGCCCTACGTCGACATCGTCTTCGGCCCGCAAACCCTGCACCGCCTGCCCGCCATGCTGGACGCCCGCCGCGAGCAGCGCCGCCCGCAGGTGGACATTTCCTTCCCCGAAATCGAGAAGTTCGATCACCTGCCGCCGGCCAAGGTCGAGGGTGCGTCCGCCTTCGTGTCGATCATGGAAGGCTGCTCCAAGTACTGCAGCTACTGCGTCGTGCCCTACACGCGCGGCGAAGAGGTCTCGCGCCCCTTCGACGACGTTCTGACGGAGATCGCCGGCCTGGCCGACCAGGGCGTCATGGAGATCAACCTGCTGGGGCAGAACGTCAATGCCTACCGGGGCAAGATGGGCGACACCGGTGAGTTCGCCGACCTGGCCCTGCTGCTGGAGTACGCGGCCGAGATCCCCGGCATCCAGCGCCTGCGCTTCACCACCAGCCATCCCAACGAGTTCAGCCCCCGACTCATCGAGGCCTACGGCAAGATCCCGCAGCTCGTGAACCACCTGCACCTGCCCGTGCAGCACGGCAGCGACCGCATCCTGATGGCGATGAAGCGCGGCTACACGGCGCTGGAGTTCAAGAGCACCGTGCGCAAGCTGCGCGCCATCCGCCCGGACCTGCGCCTGGCCAGCGATTTCATCGTCGGCTTCCCCGGCGAGACCGACGAAGACCACGCCAAGCTGATGAAGCTGGTCCACGACGTCGGCTTCGACGCCAGCTTCAGCTTCATCTTCAGCCCCCGCCCCGGCACGCCGGCCGCGGCGCTGGAAGACACGACGCCCTACGAGGTCAAGGTCAAGCGCCTGCAGGAGCTGCAGGCCGCCATCGAGGCGCATGCGCTGACCATCTCGCAAGGCATGGTCGGCAAGGTCGAGAAGGTGCTGGTCACCGGCACCGCCCGCAAGGACGCCACCGAGCTGATGGGCCGCACCGAGTGCAACCGCATCGTCAACTTCCCCGGCTCGTTGCGGCTGATGAATCAGCTCGTTGACGTACGCATCACGACCGCCTTCGCGCATTCGCTGCGGGGCGAGGTCGTCACGACGGAAGAAGTCCTCAGCGCTTGATGCTGAGCAGCCACCACTGCGGCAGGGCCACGCCGAGCACCAGCAAGGCGTAGCCCGCCATCTTGCCGTCGCGGCCCAGCACCAGCACGGCGGCAATGACGGCAGCGGCACCTCCCGCAGCGCCCCAAGCCCACAACCGCCGCCACGCCAGCGACTTCGCCTCGCGCCGCCACAGGCCCTTGATCGCCAACGCCAGCAAAGCCGCCAGCCCCCACGCGGGTGCGAACAAGTTGGCGATGTGCCAGAAAGCGTCGAGAGGGCTCATTCGGGCTTGACCGTTGTCAGTCGCTGAAAAGCGCCGAATCCTACAATTCAACCCATGTCGGTCTTCGCTCTTGGCCTGAATCACAACACCGCCCCGCTCGATCTGCGCGGGCGGTTTGCGTTCACGTTGGAGCAACTCGCACCGTCGCTGACCGGCCTGCGCCAGAAGCTGCCCGGCGCGCCCGAGGCCGCCATCCTGTCGACCTGCAACCGCACCGAGGTTTATGTGGCCGCGCCGTCGGCCCAGGTCCAACCGGCCATCGCTTGGTTGGCGCAAGCTGGCGGCGTGGAGGCGGGCGCGCTGCGCGAGCACGCCTACGTGATGCAGGGCAGCGCCGCCGCCCGCCACGCCTTCCGCGTCGCCAGCGGGCTAGACTCCATGGTGCTCGGCGAGCCGCAGATCCTTGGCCAGATGAAGCAGGCCGTGAAGGAAGCCGAGGCCGCCGGCGCCCTTGGCACCACGCTGCACCAGCTCTTCCAGCGCAGCTTCTCGGTCGCGAAGGAAGTGCGCAGCTCCACCGAGATCGGCGCCCACTCCATCAGCATGGCCGCCGCCGCCGTGCGCCTCGCAGGGCAGCTTTTCGAGGACCTTGCCAGGACGCGCGTGCTCTTCGTCGGTGCCGGCGAGATGATCGAACTGACCGCCACTCACTTCGCCGCCCGCACGCCACGCCACATGGCCGTCGCCAACCGCACGCTGGAGCGCGGCGAGAAGCTGGCCATCCGCTTCGGCGCCGAGGCGGTTCGCCTGTCCGACCTTCCCGACCGCCTGCACGAATTCGACATCGTCGTGTCATGCACCGCCTCCAGCCTGCCGCTGATCGGCCTGGGCGCCGTCGAGCGCGCGCTGAAGAAGCGCAAACACCGCCCGATGTTCATGGTCGATCTGGCCGTGCCGCGCGACATCGAGCCCGAGGTCGCCCAGCTGGACGACGTCTACCTCTACACCGTCGACGAACTCGCCGTGCAGGTCCAGACCGCGGGTGAAAAGCGCCAGGCGGCCGTCGAGCAGGCCGAGGCCATCGTCGAGACCGGCGTGCAGAGCTTCATGCACTGGCTGGACCAGCGCCACACCGTGCCCTTGATCCAGGCCCTGCACGCGCAAGCCGACGACTGGCGCGCGCTGGAAATCGCCCGCGCTCGCAAGCTGCTGGCCAAGGGTGCGGATGTGGATGAAGTGCTGGACGCGCTGTCCAAAGGCATCACGCAGAAGTTGTTGCACGGCACGCTGGCCGAGCTGAACAGCAGCGACGGCGAGCAGCGCTTGCAGCTCGCGCAGACGGTGTCGCGCCTTTTCCTGCGCGGCAGCAAGCAGTCTTAGCGGCGCTCTCCACCGCCGCCCGGCGCGGCCCGCGCCGACCCTGACTGCCACCTCTGTTTGCCCCCCCATGAAAGACTCCCTGCGCCAGCAGTTCGACCGCCTCGCCTACCGCCTTGCCGAGTTGGACACCATCCTTGCCGACGGCAGCATCGCCTCGGACATGAAGCGTTACCGCGCGCTGACCAAGGAACAGTCCGAGGTGGCCGGTCTGGTCGAGTGCTATAGGCGCTATCAAGCGCACGAAGCCGACCTCGCGGCCGCGCGCGACATGCTGGCCGACCCCGAGATGGCCGAGATGGCGCGCGAGGAGATCGCAAACGCCGAGTCCGCGCTGACCGCGCTGGACGCCGAACTGCAGCTCGCGCTGATCCCGAAGGACCCCGACGACGAGCGCAATGCCTTCGTCGAAATCCGCGCCGGTGCGGGCGGTGACGAATCGGCGCTGTTCGCCGGCGACCTGGCGCGGATGTACCTGCGTTTCGCCGAACGCCAAGGGTGGCGTACGGAAGTCCTGTCCGAGAACGTGTCGGACCTGGGCGGCTACAAGGAACTGGTGGTGCGCATCGAGGGCGACAACGTCTACGGTCGGCTGAAGTTCGAGAGCGGCGGCCACCGTGTGCAACGCGTGCCGGCGACGGAAGCGCAAGGGCGCATCCACACCAGCGCCTGCACCATCGCCGTGATGCCCGAGCCCGACGAGACCGAGGCGATCACGCTGAACCCGGCCGACCTGCGCATCGACACCTTCCGCGCCAGCGGCGCCGGCGGCCAGCACATCAATAAGACCGACTCCGCCGTGCGCGTCGTCCACCTGCCGACCGGCATCGTCGCCGAATGCCAGGACGGCCGCAGCCAGCACAGCAACAAGGCCAAGGCGCTGCAGGTGCTGCAGGCGCGCATCCAGGACAAGGCGCGCAGCGAGCGCGACGCCAAGGAGGCCGCCACGCGCAAGGGCCTGATCGGCACCGGCGACCGCAGCGACCGCATCCGCACCTACAACTTCCCGCAGGGCCGCCTCACCGATCACCGCATCAACCTGACGCTCTACAAGCTTGGCCAGATCATGGACGGTGATCTCGACGACGTGATCCAGGGGCTGCTGGCAGCGCAGGCGGCGGAGCAGTTGGCGCAGCTGGAAGAGGGCCGCGCATGACCGTCGACGAAGCGCTGGCCCTCGCCCACCGGCTCGGCGTCGAGCGCAGCGATGCCCAGACGCTCATCGGCCATCTGACCGGCCACGACCGCGCCTGGCTCATCACGCATGGCGACTCATCGGCACCCGGTGCGGAACAAGCGGTGCGCCGTCTGGCCACCGGCGCACCGTTGGCCCACCTGACCGGCTGGCAACCCTTCCACGGCCTGATGCTGCAGGTCACGCCGGCGACGTTGATCCCCCGCCCGGACACGGAAACCTTGGTCGACTGGGCGCTGGAACTGCTGGCTGACCGGCCCGGCCAACCCAGCGTCGTCGACCTCGGCACCGGCAGCGGCGCCATCGCGCTGGCCATCAAAGCGGCCTGCCCGCGCGCCAAGGTCACGGCCGTCGACTTCAGCGCCGACGCACTCACCGTCGCGCGCGCCAACGGCGACCGCCTCGGCTTGCCTGTCGACTGGCACCACGGCAGCTGGTTCGCACCCCTGGCCGGCCGGCATTTCGACTTGATCGTCAGCAATCCGCCCTACATCGCTGGCGATGATCCGCACCTGCCGGCATTGCGCCACGAGCCCAGCACCGCGTTGACCCCTGGTGGCGATGGCCTGGCCCACCTACGCACGCTCATTGATGCTGCACCGCAACACCTGAACCAGGGTGGCTGGCTGCTTTTGGAGCATGGCTGGGATCAAGCCGACACCGTTGCCGAGCGCCTAGGCACCCGAGGATTTTCCCAGGTGCAGCTGCGGCGGGATCTCGCCGACCGGCCTCGCGCCAGCGGCGGCCGCTGGACTGCAACGAACTGAAATCCCCCAGAACTGTGTGATGTATTGCTGCCAGTTCGTCATTCCCGTAACCGACTGCGCGGCGTAGTATCAAATCCCGGTGCCGCCCGATGCACCGGCAGGAGATGACCATGACCCGCCTTGCCAGCGCTGCAGTTCTGAGCCTCTCTGCCCTTTTGGCCTTGCCCGCCCTGGCCGACCGCGACGCCAATCCGCGCTGGCAAGCGCGCCTGCAGTTGAGCAGCGCCGACGGCGCCGCGGACAGCCAGCCGCACCTCGGCGGCTCGCGGGTGCTTAGCGCCAACCTGTTGGGCGACTACTACCTGACGAGTTCGGGCTTCTCTGGCCTGCAAGGCGGCCTGCGCGCCACCGGGGGCCTGCTGCTGGGGCCGCTGTCCATGTCACAAAGCAGCGGGGGGCTGGCCCTCGGCAGCGGCCCCGTGGCGGCCGGCCGGCGCAGCCTGTCCCTGAACGGCATGGAAGCCTACTCCCTGGAGCCGAGCGCCAATCTGTCCTATGTCGGCATCGGCTATACCGGCCGCGTGCAGGGCAGCGGCTTCGCCTTCAGCGCCGACCTCGGCCTGATGTCGGGCTCCTACGGAGGCCTGCGGCTGGGACGCAGCAGCGCCCAGGGCTTCGAGGACGCGATGCGCGATCTGCGCTTCAAGCCCCTGCTGCAACTGGGCCTGGCCTACAGCTATTGATGGCCGGGGGCGGGGTCAGTCCACCGGACTGCCCCTGTCCGGGCTCAGTCCCGGATAATTGCGGTTTTGCCTTTGATGAGAACTGCAATGAGCGACGTTCAGCAACGCATTGACGACCTGGTCAAGTCCAACCGTGTCGTGCTCTTCATGAAGGGCACGGCCCAGTTCCCGATGTGCGGCTTCTCTGGCCGTGCGATCCAGATCCTGAAGGCTTCCGGCGTCACGGACCTGAAGACCTTCAACGTGCTGGAAGACGAGGAAGTGCGCCAGGGCATCAAGGACTATGCCAACTGGCCCACCATTCCCCAGCTCTACATCGGCGGCGAGTTCGTCGGCGGCTCGGACATCATGATGGAGATGTACGAGTCGGGTGAACTGCAACAGGCTCTGGCCACGGCGTGACGCGCCTTGTCGTCGGGCTGACGGGCGCGACGGGCGCGGCCTACCCGCTGCGCCTGCTGCGCCGCGCGCGAGAGTTGGGCGTCGAGACCCATTTCATCGCAACGCCCGCCGGCATTCTGAACGCGCACCACGAGCTCGGCCTGGACCGCTCCACGCTGGAGGCCGAAGCCGACCACACCTATGCGCCGGGTGACATCGGCGCCTGCATCGCCAGCGGCAGCTTCGCGACGGCGGCGATGGTGATCGCGCCCTGCTCGATGAAGTCGCTCGCGGCGATCGCCCACGGCCTGGGCGACAACCTGCTGACGCGCGCCGCCGACGTGACGCTGAAGGAGCGCCGCCGCCTCATCCTGATGGTGCGCGAGACGCCGTTCAACCTTGCCCACCTGCGCAACATGGTCGCGGTGACGGAGATGGGCGGTATCTGCTTCCCGCCGCTGCCGGCCTTCTATCACCACCCCAAGACCATCGAGGAGATGGTGGCCGAGACCGTCGAGCGAGTGCTCGAGCTGGCCGGCATCGCGGCCGCCCAGCCCAAGACCTGGACCGGGCTGTAGGCCCGCTCAGGGCTTCTGCACAACCAGGCCGCGCCGTTCAAGCAGCGGCTCGATCCTGGGGTCGCGGCCGACGAGGCTGCGGAACATCACCATCGCGTCCTCGCTGCCGCCGCGCGACAACAGCTTGGCGCGCAATTGGTCGCCGTTGGCGCGCTTGAGGCCGCCGTTGGCCATCAACCATTGCACCGTGTCTGCGTCCAGCACCTCGCTCCAGATGTAGGCGTAGTAGCCGGCCGAATAGCCGCCCATGATGTGGCTGAAGTACGGTGTGCGGTAGCGCGGCGGCACGGGGCCGAAGTCCAGGCCCTCCTCCTTCAACACCTTGGCTTCGAAGGCCATGACGTCGGCGGCGGCAGGCGCCTGGCCAGCGGGGAGCTGGTGCAGGCGCTGGTCGAGGAGAGCCGAGCTGAGGTAGGACACCGTCGCATAGCCCTGGTTGAAGCGCCTGGCGCGCTCCACCTTGTCCAGCAGCTCGCGCGGCATCGGCTCGCCGGTCTTGTGGTGGCGCGCGTAGTTGGCCAGCACGCTGGGCCAGTCGGCCCAGACTTCATTGACCTGCGAGGGGTACTCGACGAAGTCGCGCGGCGTGCGCCCGAGGCTTGGGTAGGGCACCTTGTTGAACATGGCGTGCAGCGCATGTCCGAACTCGTGGAACAGCGTGTTGACCTCGTCCCAGGTCAAGAGCGTCGGCTCCCCGGCCGGCGGCTTGGGAATGTTGAGGTGGTTGGCGACGACTGGCTCGGTGCCTTCCAGCGCGTTGTGGCTTACATAGGCATTCGCCCATGCGCCACCACGTTTGCTGGGCCGCGCATAAAGGTCGGCGATGAAGATGGCCAGTTGCTTGCCGTTGCTGTCGATGACGTCGTAGACGCTCACGTCATCGCGGTAAACCGGCAGGTCGGTGCGACGCTTGAAGCTGACGCCATAGAGCTGGTTGGCGGCGAAGAACACGCCGCGCTCCAGCACGCTCGTGACCTCCAGATAGGGCTTGAGCTGGCTTTCGTCGAAGCCGTATCGGGCGGCGCGCAGCTTGTCGGCGTAGTAGCTCCAGTCCCAGGCCTGCAGCGTGAAGCCGGGTTGCTTCTTGGCGGCCTGTTCCTGGTCGATCACCTTCTGTAGTTCGGCCGCCTCCTGGCGGGCTGAGGCCATCGCCGCAGGTGCGAGCTTGCGCAGCAGCGCGTTGACGGTATCGACCGACTTGGCGGTCTCTTCCTCCAGCACGAAAGCCGCGGGAGTCGCATAGCCCAGCAGCGCCGCGCGCTCCTGGCGCAGCGTCATGACGCGGGCGATGATGGCCGTGGTGTCGTTGGCATTGGCACGAGCGCCGCGCGAAACCGATGCACGGTGCAAGCGCTCGCGCAATGCGCGGTTCTGCAGGTCGGTCTCGAAGGGCTGGATGGTCGTGTTCAGCAGCGTCAGCAGGTATTTGCCTTCGAAGCCGCGCTTCTTCGCAGCCTCGGCCGCTGCGGCGACCTGGGCCGGGGTCAGCCCCGCCAGCTCCTCAGCGCTGTCGACGACCACGGCCGAGTCGTTCACCTCCGCGAGCGTGGCCCGGTTGAAGCGCGCACCGAGCGTGGCCAGCTCGGCATTGATGGCCTTCATGCGCGCTTTCTGCGCGTCGTCCAGGCGAGCGCCGGCGCGCACCATGTCGCGGCGGTAGCGTTCGATGAGGCGCCTGCCTTCGGCCGTCGGCGCAGCGGTGTCGCGCACCGCGTAGAGGGCTTCGATGCGCGCGAACAGCTTGGGGTTGAGCAGCACCGCGTCGCGCTGCGCGGCGAGCCTGGGCGCGTAATCCGACTGCACCTGCTGGCGGGCCGGGTTGGCATCGGTGCCCACCAGGTTCGACAGCATCGAGGTCGTGCGCGCCAGCAAGCGGCCGCTCCTCTCCCAGGCGACGATGGTGTTGTCGAAGGTGGGCGCTGCCGGGTTGTCGGCGATGGCCTGAATCTCGGCCAGTTGCTCAGCCATGCCCTGGTCGAGCGCTGGCGCGAAATGCTCGTCGCGCAGCTTGTCGAACTGCGGATAGCGCAGTGGCAGCGGGCTGATGCTCAGCAGCGGGTTGGCAGCGGGCTGGGCGCCGGCTAGGGTGGTGGCCAGCACGGCAGAAAAGATCAGGGGCGCAAAGCGGTAGGCAGCGGGCATCGGGCGGTTGTCTTGTGGACGAAACCGCCAAGACTAACGCTGCAATCGCCCCCCGCCGCAAGCCACGCCGGGAAAGCCCTGATCACTTCTCGCCGGGAAGCAGCCACTGCCGACGCGCGCCGAAGACGGCGTTGGGGTACTCGGCCCGGCCGCGGCTGCCGTTGTAGCGCCCGAGGGCCAGGAAGAGGTCGCCCTTCTCGATGTCGAGGTAATGGCGCAGGATCACGCAGCCGAAACGCAGGTTGGTCTGCATGTGAAAGAGACGCGACGCGTTGCCATCGCCGATGACGCGCGTCCAGAACGGCATGACCTGCATATAGCCCCGTGCGCCGGCCGTGCTGATGGCGTATTTGCGAAAGCCACTCTCGACCTGGATGAGGCCCAGCACCAGGCTGGGCTCAAGGCCCGCGCGCCTGGCTTCGTACCAGACGGTTTCGAGAAACTCGATGCGTATCTGTGTCTCGGTCTTGCGCTTCTTCAGCCGCTCGCTCATGGCGCCCAGCCAGCGCAAATAGGCCATGCGGGCATCGACCTCGTCGAATCTGGGCCGCGGCGGCGCGTTCTGCGCAATGGACGCACTGAGGGCCGAGCGGATGGAATCCGCCAGCGGCTCCTCTCGCTGGGCACCTGCCCGCGCGCCGAACGGAGTGGCGAGCAGGCCCAGAACCGCAAGGCGGCGCTTCAAAGCTTGAGCAAGCCTTTCAGATGGCCCGCGACATCAGCGACAGCCAGCTTGGTGGCGGCCTCGTCACGGCGGCCCTGGTACTCGACTTGACCTTCCTTGAGGCCGCGGTCCGACAGCACGACACGGTGCGGCACGCCGATCAGCTCCCAGTCCGCGAACATCGCGCCCGGGCGCTCGCCGCGGTCGTCCAACAGCACGTCGACGCCAAGCGCCTTCAACTCGTCGTAGAGCTGGGTGGCCGCGGCCTTCACTTCTTCACTGCGGTCCATCCCGATGGGGCAGATGACGGCGGTGAACGGGGCGATGGCGTCTGGCCAGATGATGCCGCGCGCGTCGTGGTTCTGCTCGATGGCGGCGCCGAGAATGCGCGTGACGCCGATCCCGTAGCAGCCCATCTCCATCAGCTTGGGCTTGCCGTTCTCGTCGAGGAAAGTGGCGTTCATCGCGGCGGAGTACTTGGTGCCGAGATAGAAGACATGGCCGACTTCGATACCCCGCTGGATGGCGAGCACGCCCTTGCCATCCGGCGAGGGGTCGCCAGCGACGACATTGCGCAGGTCGGCGACGACGTCGGGCTCCGGCAGGTCGCGACCCCAATTCGCACCGGTGAAGTGGAAGTCTGCTTCGTTGGCGCCACAGACGAAGTCACTCATGACGGCGACGGTGCGGTCCGCGACGATCTTGAGCGGCTGCTTCAAGCCGATGGGACCGAGGTAGCCGGGCTTGCAGCCGAAGTGGGCGTCAATCTCTGAGCCCGTCGCGAAGCGGAAACCGCCCTTGAGCCCTTCCACCTTGCCGGCCTTGACCTCATTGAGATCGTGGTCGCCGCGCACCAGCAGCAGCCAGACCTGGGTCTTGTCGATGTTGCCGTCCTTGTCCAGCTCGTCCGTGGCGAGCACCAGCGACTTGACCGTCTGGGCCAGCGGCAGATCCAGCAAGGCCGCGACGTCCTCGCAGGTGCTCTTGCCGGGCGTCGGCGTCTTGGTCAGCGCCTGCAGCGCCGCACCGCGCGCGGGCAGTAGCGCAACGGCCTCGGCCAGCTCGATGTTGGCGGCGTAGTCGCTGGTCGGGCAGTAAACGATCGCGTCCTCCCCCGTATCGGCGATGACCTGGAACTCGTGCGAACGGTCGCCGCCGATGGCGCCGGTGTCTGCCGCGACGGCTCGGTACTGCAGGCCGAAGCGGTCGAAGATCTTGCAGTAGGCCGCGTACATGTTCTCGTAGCTGCGGCCGGCGGCATCGACATCACGGTCGAAGGAGTAGGCGTCCTTCATCGTGAACTCGCGACCGCGCATCAGGCCGAAACGGGGTCGGCGCTCATCGCGGAACTTGGTCTGGATGTGATAGAAATTTTTAGGCAGCTGGCGGTAACTGCGCAGCTCCTGCCGGGCGATGTCGGTGATGACCTCCTCGCTGGTCGGCTGCACGATGAAGTCGCGGCCGTGACGGTCCTTCACACGCAACAGCTCCGGGCCCATCTTGTCGAAGCGACCGGTTTCCTGCCACAACTCGGCGGGCTGGATGACGGGCATCAGGCACTCGACGGCGCCGGCCGCCTCCATTTCCTCCCGGATGATCTTCTCAACCTTGCGGATGACGCGAAGCCCCATCGGCATGTAGTTGTAAATGCCCGCGCCCAAGCGCTTGATCATGCCGGCGCGCATCATCAGCTTGTGGCTGACCACCTCGGCATCGGCGGGCGCTTCCTTGAGCGTGGAGACGAAGAACTGGGAGGCTTTCATGCGCGGTACCAAATGCGAAGGCCGGGTGAAAACCCGGCCGAAGTCACGACAAAACAGGGAGAAATCTGCGGGTTAGCGAGGGCGCTGTGACCATCGCGGCCCGATGCAATAATCGAACCAACTAGAGATTTGAGGTTGATTATGCTCGACCGTGAAGGCTTCCGCCCCAACGTCGGCATCATCCTGCTCAACCAACGCAACGAGGTGTTCTGGGGCAAACGCATCCGAACGCACTCGTGGCAGTTCCCGCAAGGGGGCATCAAACACGGCGAGACGCCTGAGCAGGCGATGTTCCGAGAGCTCCACGAAGAGGTGGGGCTCACACCAGAGCATGTGCGCATCATTGCGCGGACGCGTGACTGGCTGCGCTACGAGGTCCCTGAACACTTCATCCGGCGCGATGCACGCGGCCACTACCGCGGTCAGAAGCAGATCTGGTTCCTGCTGCAGATGGTGGGGCGCGACTGCGACATGAACTTGCGCGCGACCGATCACCCCGAGTTCGACGCCTGGCGTTGGAACGAGTACTGGGTGCCGCTAGAAGCCGTCATCGAATTCAAGCGCGGCGTCTATGAAATGGCGCTGACCGAATTGGCGCGCTACCTGCCGCGCATCAACCATCACAACCGGTATCTGCGGGCGGGCATGCGCCCCTCACACCGCGGCGAACGCAACAGCGGGCCGATGCCATTGGAGGCAGCGACACCACCTGAGGGCGAACCGCGGAACTGACTTGCAGTTAACGCGACACCAAGTTGTGGCTCCGCCGCGATCTGGGCACTGCTAGCGCAGCACCAGATTGTCGCGGTGGATGAGTTCCGGTTCGGCCGCGTAGCCCAGCAGGCTCTCGAACTCCGATGACGGCTTGCGTGCAATCAGTCGCGACTCAGCGGCTGAATAGTTGGCCAGGCCGCGCGCCAGTTCGGCGCCGTCGGGCGCCAGCACGGCGATGACGTCGCCACGGTGAAAGTCGCCCTGCACCTCGGTCACCCCAATGGGCAGCAAGCTCTTGCCTTCGCCGCGAAGCTTGACCACGGCACCAGCGTCGATCCGCACAGCGCCGCGCATCTGCAGATGGTCGACCATCCATTGCTTGCGCGCCGCCAGCTTGGGCGTTGCCGCGTGCAGCGCCGTGCCGATGGCTTCGCCGCCGGCCAGGCGCACCAGTACATCGGGCTCCCGTCCCCATGCGATGACAGTGCCTGCACCGCTACCGGCCGCGCGCTTGGCAGCGAGGATCTTCGTAATCATGCCGCCGCGGCCGATGCTGGACCCCGCGCCGCCGGCCATGCGCTCGAGTTCCGGGTCGCCGGCCTGGGCGTTGTCGATGAAGTGCGCAGTCGCGTCCTTGCGCGGATCGGCAGAGTACAGGCCACGCTGGTCCGTCAGGATGACGAGGGCGTCAGCCTCGACCAGGTTGGCCACCAACGCGCCGAGCGTGTCGTTGTCGCCAAACTTGATCTCGTCGTTGACGACGGTGTCGTTCTCGTTGATGACCGGCAGCACGCGATGGGCAAGCAGCGTCAGCAAGGTCGAGCGCGCATTGAGATAGCGCTCGCGGTCGGCCAGGTCGGCGTGAGTCAGCAACACCTGCGCGCTGGCCATGCCCTGGGCGCTGAGCTGGCTCTCGTACATCTGCGCCAGGCCCATCTGGCCGACGGCTGCAGCGGCCTGCAGCTCGTGCAACTCCTTGGGGCGCGTCGACCAGCCCAGGCGCTTCATGCCCTCGGCAATGGCACCGCTGGACACCATGATCAGCTCGCGCCCGTCCCTCGCCAACACCGCCAGCTGGCGGCTCCAGTTCGCGATGGCCTCGGCATCAATGCCCCGGCCCTCGTTGGTCACGAGGCTGGAACCGACCTTGACAACGATTCGGCGCGCGCTGGACAGCAGACTCATTCGGCGGCGCTGTTGGACTCGAAGCGAATATCGGGCTCGACCAGCACGCGCTGCTCGGCGGCGACATGGTCGTAGATGGCATGGATCAGGGGCTGGCAGCCTTGGCGCGTCAGCGCCGAGATCTCGAAAACCGGACCCTTCCAGCGATAGCGCTTGACGAACTCCTTCACACGCGCAGCGCGTTCATCTTCAGGGACCATGTCGAGCTTGTTCAGCACCAGCCAGCGCGTCTTGGCATGCAGCCCGGCGTCGTACTTCTTCAGCTCCGCCACGATGGCCTTGGCTTCCTTGACCGGATCGACCTCAGGATCGAAGGGCGCGAGATCGACGACATGCAGCAGCAAACGCGTGCGCTGCAGATGGCGCAGGAACTGGTGGCCTAGGCCAGCCCCCTCGGCAGCACCTTCGATCAGGCCAGGAATGTCGGCGACGACGAAGCTCTTCTCTGGCGCGACGCGCACGACGCCCAGGTTGGGGTGCAGCGTCGTGAACGGATAGTCGGCGATCTTGGGCTTGGCATTGGAGATCGCCGCGATCAACGTTGACTTGCCTGCGTTCGGCTGGCCCAGCAGGCCCACGTCGGCCAGCACGCGCAGTTCCAGTCGCAGCTTCTTGGCCTCACCCGGCCAGCCCGGCGTCTTCTGACGCGGCGCGCGGTTGGTGCTGGTCTTGAAATGCAGGTTGCCAAAGCCCCCATCGCCGCCCTTGGCGAGCAGGATGCGTTGGCCGGGCTCGATCAATTCGCCGATGACGGACTCGGTTTCCAGGTCCGTGATGATGGTGCCAACCGGCACGCGCAGCACGATGTCGTCGGCCGCCGCACCGAAGCAATCCGAGCCGCGACCGGCCTCACCGTTGCGAGCCTCATGGCGGCGCGCGTAGCGGTAGTCGATCAGCGTATTGAGGTTGCGGTCGGCTTCAGCCCAGACGCTGCCGCCCTTGCCGCCGTCACCGCCGTCCGGCCCGCCGAACGGGATGAACTTCTCGCGACGAAAGCTCGCGCAGCCCGCACCGCCGTTGCCGGCTGCGATGTCAATGGTGGCTTCGTCGACGAATTTCATGGCGAGTCAGCCATCGTACTGGCTGGGTTGCGGCACGCCCGCTGCGATTGCGCGGGGCGGGCTTTCCAAAACACAACCCCGGCAAACCGGATCCAAAAAGCAAAAGCCCCGGCGAGCCGGGGCTTGAGACTGTCCGGGCGGTCGACCCGTCCGGATCACGCCACCATCAAGCTGCCAGCGGCGTGATGACGACGGTCTGGCGGTTCTTCTCGCCCTTGATGGCGAAAGAAACGTGGCCATCGACCAGTGCAAACAGCGTGTGGTCCTTGCCAATGCCGACATTCACGCCGGGATGGAACTTGGTACCGCGTTGACGCACGATGATCGAGCCTGCGGAGATCAACTCGCCGCCGTAAGCCTTGACGCCCAGCATCTTGGGCTTGGAATCGCGGCCGTTCCGTGTGGAACCGCCGCCTTTTTTCTGTGCCATGAGTTAGCTCCTAGAAATTAGCGAATGACGACTGGATCAGCCGTTGACCGCGCTGATTTCCAGCTCGGTGTAGTTCTGGCGATGGCCTTGGCTCTTCTTGTAGTGCTTGCGACGGCGCATCTTGAAGATGCGGACCTTGTCGTGCTTGCCATGGCTGACGACTTTGGCACTGACCGTGGCGCCAGCGACGAGCGGTGCGCCGATCGTCAGGCCGTCACCACTGCCAACTGCCAGCACTTGGTCGATGGTGACCTCAGCGCCGACTTCCGCGTCGAGCAACTCGACCTTGATCTTTTCGCCAGCAGCAACCTTGTACTGCTTGCCGCCGGTTTTGATGACCGCGTACATGTTCTTCCTTTCGCACCTGGAGGTGCATTCACCCGGCTCCAGCAGCCCTGTGTCACCCCTAGGTGACGCCGCCACCCTCGCCGGGCCTTTTTGTCGGTTTTATCCCCCTGCCGCCCGCACAATTGGAGGCATGCGAGTTGCAAAGAGCCCGCGAGTATACCCTTGGCGCAAAAGCATGGCAATTCATCCTGCGACCGACAAGCGGCGGACCCGCCCCTCATCGCCTAGAGCAAACGCGCTTCCTATAATGACGGCCTCCCTAGCTTGAGAGTCCAGAGTGCGCGTCGAGTCAGCCTCGCCCCCATCGCAAGTTGCCGAGGTCCTCGCTCTACTCGCCGCTGAAATGGCTCAGGTGGACGCAGTCATCGCCCAGCGCCTGAGCTCAGACGTGGCGCTGATTGATCAGATCGCCCACTACATCGTCCATGCGGGCGGCAAGCGCATGCGCCCCAAACTCGTGTTGTTGTTTGCGAACGCGCTGGGCTTCGAGCGGCGCTCTCGCTTCGAGTTGGCTGCGGTTGTCGAGTTCATTCACACGGCAACCCTGTTGCACGACGATGTCGTCGACGAGTCCTCATTGCGACGCGGCAAACCGACCGCGAATGCCTTGTTCGGCAATGCGGCGAGCGTACTGGTCGGCGACTTCCTGTATTCACGCGCCTTCCAGATGATGGTTTCGGTCGACCGCATGCGCGTGCTGGAGGTGCTAGCGGAGGCCACCAACGTCATTGCCGAAGGCGAGGTCCTGCAGTTGATGAATATGCACGACCCGGATATCACCGTGGAAAGCTATCTGCGCGTGATTCGCTTCAAGACGGCCAAGCTCTTTGAGGCCAGCGCGCGTCTGGGCGCGGTGCTCGCCGATGCGACGCAGGAGGTCGAGGAGGCCTGCGCCGCTTACGGCCGCGCCCTAGGCACCGCATTCCAACTCATTGACGACGTGCTCGACTACGAAGGCGACGCCCATGAACTCGGAAAGAACATTGGCGATGACCTGCGCGAAGGCAAGACGACCCTGCCGTTGCTGATTGCCATGGAGCGCGCGACGCCCGAACAGCGCGCTCTGCTACGGCACGCGATCGAGGAAGGCGAACAAGAGAAGCTCCAGGAGATCGTTTCTATCGTTCGCGCTACTGGCGCCCTCGAATCGACTCGGGAAGCCGCTCGCGCGGAGGCGCGGCATGCAGCGGAATGCCTGCAGCTGCTTCCTCCCAACAAGTGGACAAAATCTCTGCTAGACTTCGCAATTCAGTCGGTCGAGCGTCACTCGTAGTAGGCGTATTGGCAAAAGACATCGGGGTGTAGCTTAGCCTGGTAGAGCGCTACGTTCGGGACGTAGAGGCCGGAGGTTCGAATCCTCTCACCCCGACCAAGTTTTTAGCCCTCGGGACGAGGGTCGTAAAGCACGACGGATTGCAGCTTCGCGGCGTTGAAAAGTTGCGGTTATCCCTGGAATTCGTTTGCCTCCGCCTGCTCGCATGACTGGCACAATCGACGGACTCTGCCCATCCGTCGTCGACGCAACCACCTGTGGAAACCACGCTCGCTGAGCCGCTTCAGTCTTCCCTGTCCGGGGTTGCGCGCATGTTGGTGCATGCCGGCAAGCTGCAGAGCAAAGCCGCCGAAGACTTGGTCAAGCAGGCACGCGAGAAAAAGGTCAGTTTCGTCAACGCCGTGATCGCAAGCGGACAAGTGTCGGCCTTCGATCTGGCCCATACGCTCTCCAGCGCGCTGGCGTTGCCGCTACTCGACCTGTCGGCACTGGACCCGCAGCGCATGCCGCAGAACGTCATCGACGCCAAGCTGGTGCAGCAGTATCAGGTTGTAGCCCTGTCACGCCGCGGCAGTCGCCTGTTCATCGGCGGGGCTGACCCGACCGAACTCGAAGTAATCGAGCGCATCAAGTTTGCGACGCAACTGCAACCGGAATGGGTCATTGTCGAACATGACAAGTTGACCAAGATGCTGGTCAGCGCCGGCGTTACTGCAGCGGAGACGCTCGAGGCCATTGCCGGCGGTGACTTCGACTTCGACATCGGCGAGGAAGATGCGGCGCCACAGCAGGAATCGGCCGAGATGGCCGACGTCGAGGACGCACCCGTCGTCCGTTTCCTGCAAAAGATGCTGGTCGACGCCATCAATCTGCGCGCTTCCGACCTTCACTTCGAGCCTTACGAGTTTCACTACCGCGTGCGCTTTCGCGTCGACGGCGAGCTGCGTGAGATCACCCAGCCGCCGATCGCCATCAAGGACAAGTTGTCCTCCCGCATCAAGGTGATCTCGCGTTTGGACATCGCAGAACGACGGGTGCCCCAGGACGGGCGCATGAAACTGAAGTTCGGCAGCAAATCCATCGACTTTCGGGTCAGCACCTTGCCCACGCTGTTCGGCGAAAAGATCGTTGTCCGTATCCTGGACTCGTCCTCGGCCAAGCTGGGTATCGAAGCCCTCGGTTACGAGAAGATCGAGAAAGAACGCCTCCTGGCCGCCATCTACCGACCGTACGGCATGGTGCTGGTGACAGGCCCGACGGGTTCAGGCAAGACGGTGTCTCTCTACACCTGCCTGAACATCCTGAACCAGCCAGGCGTCAACATTTCGACCGTCGAAGATCCGGCGGAAATCAACCTGCCCGGCATCAATCAGGTCAATGTCAACGACAAGGCCGGCCTGAATTTCTCGGCCGCGCTCAAGTCCTTCCTGCGCCAGGATCCGGACATCATCATGGTGGGCGAAATCCGCGACCTGGAGACGGCCGACATCGCCATCAAGGCGGCGCAGACCGGCCACATGGTCATGTCAACCCTGCACACCAATGACGCGCCGAAGACGCTGACGCGCCTGCTCAACATGGGCGTGGCGCCGTTCAATATCGCATCCAGCGTGCTCCTGATCACTGCCCAGCGTCTGGTGCGCCGGCTGTGCGAGAACTGCAAGCAACCTGCCGACTATCCGCGCGAAGCCTTGCTCAGGGCCGGCTTCGTCGAGGAAGATTTCGACGGCAGCTGGAAGCCCTACCGTGCAGTGGGCTGCAGCAATTGCACCAACGGTTACCGGGGGCGGCTGGGTCTGTACCAAGTGATGCCCGTCACCGAAGCCATCCAGCGCATCATCCTGGCCTTGGGTACGGCGATGGACATTGCCGAGCAAGCCAAGAAGGAAGGCGTGCGTGATCTGCGCCAATCTGGCCTGGTCAAGGTGCGCAGCGGGATCACGACGCTTGAAGAAGTGCTCTCCGCCACCAACGAATAATTTCAGTCTCGAGGAACGTGCATGGCCACTGCCACCGCCGCAGCAAAAGGCGTCAAGGACTTCGTCTTCGAGTGGGAGGGCAAGGACCGCAACGGCAAGATCGTCAAGGGCGAACTGCGCGCCGGCGGCGAAGCCATGGTCAGCGCCACCTTGCGCCGGCAGGGCATCCTCGTCAACAAGGTCAAGAAGCGTCGCACCAGTGGCGGCGCCTCCATCAAACAGAAGGACATCGCCGTCTTCACACGCCAGCTGGCCACGATGATGCGCGCCGGCGTTCCGCTGCTGCAGGCCTTCGACATCGTCGGCCGCGGTGCCACCAACCCGCGCCTGACGCGACTGTTGAACGACATCCGGCAAGACGTGGAGACCGGCACCAGCCTGTCCGCCGCGTTCCGCAAGCACCCGATGTATTTCGACGCCCTCTACTGCAACCTTGTGGAGGCGGGCGAGACTGGCGGTATCTTGGAAGCGCTGCTGGACCGGCTCGCGATCTATCAGGAGAAGACGGTCGCCATCAAGAACAAGATCAAGTCCGCACTGACCTATCCGGTTGCCGTGATGATCGTGGCCTTCATCGTCGTGGCGGTCATCATGATCTTCGTGGTACCTTCATTCGAGGACGTGTTCAAGTCGTTTGGCGCGGACTTGCCGGCACCGACGCTGATGGTCATCGCCATGTCGAAATTCTTCGTCTCCTACTGGTGGGCGATCTTTGGCGGCCTCGGCGGCGGCATCTATTTCTTCATCCAGAGCTGGAAGCGCTCCGAGAAGATGCAAAAGCGTATGGACCGGCTG
>NZ_JBQVNP010000055.1:0-30460 GCF_052436255.1 Roseateles sp.
TGGTCCTGTTGGTGCTGTAATACGCGGGGTCGGCCGGCAAGGTCGTGCCCACCATCATTATCGCCCAGCGGCTGTTGCCGCTGGGCGAGCCGCTCAATGCCGCCGCCATCGAGATGCATGTGTTCAACCTGCGCAAGAAGATCGGGGCCGAGCGCATCCGCACGACGCGCGGCGTGGGCTACGCCTTGGTTGCATGAAGGCTTGGCTCATGCAACCCAGTCTGATGCGCCGCACCGTCGGCGCGCTGCTGCTGGCCTTCGTGCTGGTGCTGGCCGTGCTGCTGGTGCACGACTTCATCGAGACCCGCGAGGCCTACGCGCAGGACCTGGCCATCCGCACCCGCGCCGAGCTGCTGGCGCCCGAACTGGCGGGCCTGGCCGATGCAGCCGAGGCCGGCCGGCTGATGACGGCACTGGCGCGCATCAACGGGAGCTGGCGAACGCGCACGGGGCAAGCCAGCGGCGTGATCATTCACCAACTGCGCGACGCCACGAGCACCGTGCGCGCCGCCTTTCCTGCCGACGCAACCGCGGCCTTCGCGGTCGGCGACGCGGCGGTCACCCAGCAAGCGGTGAACGGTCGGCTGCACTGGGTCGTCGTGAAGGCCGCCGGCCCCTGGCGGCTCGTCATCGCCGAGCCTGCCGAGCCGCTGGCGCCGCTGCTGTGGCGGCTGGCCGACGACATCCTCGACAAACTGCTGCTGGCCCTGCCGCTGGTGCTGCTGCCGGTGGGCATCGCGCTGTGGACGGGCCTGGCGCCGCTGCGCCGGTTGACGCAGGCGCTGACCGCCCGCGACCCGCAGGACCTGCAGCCGCTGGGCCTGCTGCCGCCGCACCGCGAGCTGCGCCCGCTGGCCGAAGCCTTCGAGCGCCTGCTGACGCAATTGCGCCGCAAGCTGGAGCGCGAGCGCCGCTTCGTGCAGGAGGCCGCCCACGAGCTGCGCACGCCGCTGGCCGCCGTGACGACGCAGGCCCACGTACTGGCGCATGCCGAGGCGCCCGCGGCTCGTGCGAATGCCGAAGCCGCGATGGTGCAGATGCTGCAACGCGCCTCGCACCTGAGCCAGCAGTTGCTCGACCTGGCCGTGCTGGACGACGAAGCCGGCCCGCCGCGCAACCAGGCCGTGGACCTGGTGCCGCTGCTGGAGCAGGCGCTGGCCAGCGTCGGCGAGCAAGCGGTGGCGCGCGGCCTGGAGCTGTCGCTGGATGCCCCCGAGTCCCAGCCCGCGATCCTGTCGCTGCCGGCATGGCAATCGGTGCTGCACAACCTGCTGGACAACGCCTTGCGATACGTGCCGGCGGGGGGCCGCATCGAGGTCGCGCTGACGCAGGGTGCCGCCGGGCTGGAGCTGCGCGTCGCCGACGACGGCCCCGGTCTGCCGCCCGAATGGCGTGAGCGCGCATTCGACCGCTTCTGGCGCGCGCCGGGCCAGCCCGTCAGCGGCAGCGGCCTGGGCCTGGCCATCGTGCAGCAGGCGGCGCGGCGCCTGGGCGGGCGCATCCGTGTCGAGGACGGCCTGTCGGGCTGCGGGATAGCCTTCGTGTTGTGCCTGCCCAAGTCTGCTTAGGATCGGGGCTACCACATCGGAGGAACTTCATGGCCGACCCCGCCAATCTCAGGCAGCACCCGCGCACCGACTTTCTCGCCGCCCAGCACGACGCCGAGTCACTGCCCGGCTGGGTTTTCAAGCCGGTGCAGTTCAGCCAGGGACCGGCCGGCCTGGTGCTGAACATGAGCGATGGCGGCCTGCAGGTGCTGACCAGCGCCGCCGAGCCGCTGACCGAGGCGAAGTACGAGGTCGTGCTGCTGCTCGGCCGCGCCGACGTGGACTCGGACGACGAGCAGGTGTCGTGGTTCAACGGCGTCGTCGAGCGCAAATGGTCCCGTCCGGTGCCGCGCATGGGCATCCTGCACGGCATGTGCTTCACCGCCCGCAACTCGACGGCCGAACAGTTCCTGGCCGGCCACAGCGCGGCGCTGGAGTCGGGTCAGTGGGTGCGCTGCGTGCTATTGAAGGTGGCCGGCTGAACAGCATGGCAGGATGCGCGCCTTCGTCGCACGTCTTCCTGCCATGAACACCCTGCCCGAACCGCCCTACTACGCCGTCATCTTCACCAGCCAGCGCACTGCCGTCGACCAGGGCTATGGCGGCATGGCCGACCGCATGGTCGCGCTGGCGGCCGAGCAGCCGGGCTATCTCGGCGTCGACAGCGCCCGGGGCGCGGACGGCCTGGGGCTGACGGTCTCCTACTGGCGCAGCAACGACGACATCGCCGCCTGGCGCCGCAACGCCGAGCACAAGATCGCACGCGACGCCGGCCGCAGTGACTGGTACCAGCACTACACCTTGCGTGTCGCCAAGGTGGAGCGCGCCTATGGCTGGGCGCGCGAGGACGGAAGCAAGGACCCCCAATCATGAATCCATGGATCGGTGTCGGGCTGGCGCTCGCCGCCCTGGTGCTCGGCGGCGCGCTGCTGGGCTGGCAGGGGATCGTCTTCGCAGTGACGGGCATCGTCTTCTGGCTGCTGCTGCAGATGTCGCGGCTGATGCGGGTCATGAAGGTGGCCGGCGCGGCACCGATGGGGTCGGTGGCCAACGCGGTGATGCTCAACAGCAAGCTGCATGTCGGCATGAAGCTGGTCGACCTCATCCGCCTGGCCGGCAGCCTGGGCGTCAAGCAGGCCGCCGAGACCTTCGTCTGGCGGGACCCGGGCGGCGACGCGGTCGAGGTGGTGCTGCACAAAGGCAAGCTCGCCGAATGGCGGTTGATCCGCGCGGGCGACGCGGCGGGCTCTTCGTAAAATCGCCTGCTTTCACCCCGCACGCACTGGAGTAACGATGGTTCCCGCCCCCCTGCACGACCGCGACGGCAAGATCTGGATGGACGGCGATCTCGTCGATTGGCGCGACGCCAAGATCCACGTGCTGACCCATACCCTGCACTACGGCTGCGGTGCCTTCGAGGGCGTGCGCGCCTACGACACGGTCAACGGCACGGCCATCTTCCGGCTGCAGGAGCACACCCAGCGCCTGTTCAACAGCGGCAAGATCCTGCGCATGAAGATCCCCTTCTCGCAGGAGCAGGTCAACGAGGCGACACGCGCGGTCGTCAAGGCCAACGGCCTGAAGAGCGCCTACATCCGGCCGCTGATCTGGATCGGCTCCGAGAAGCTGGGCGTCAGCCCCAAGGGCAATCAGGTGCATCTGATGGTGGCCGCCTGGAGCTGGGGCGCCTACCTGGGCGAGGACGGCCTCAAGCGCGGCATCCGCGTCAAGACCAGCTCCTACACGCGCCACCACGTCAACATCACGATGACGCAGGCCAAGACGGTGTCCAACTACACCAACTCCATCCTGGCCAATATGGAGGCCACCGACGACGGCTACGACGAGGCGCTGCTGCTCGACGCGTCGGGCTTCGTGTCCGAGGGCGCGGGCGAGAACCTCTTCGTCATCAAGGGCGGCGTGGTCTACACGCCCGACCTGTCCGCCGGCGCGCTCAACGGCATCACGCGCAACACCATCTTCGCCATCTGCCAGGACCTGGGCCTGAAGCTGGTCGAGAAGCGCATCACGCGCGATGAGGTCTATATCTGCGACGAGGCCTTCTTCACCGGCACCGCCGCCGAGGTGACGCCCATCCGCGAGTTGGACCGTATCGAGATCGGCTCGGGCTCGCGCGGGCCCATCACCGAGAAGATCCAGTCAGCCTTCTTCGACATCGTCAATGGCCGCAATGCCAAGTACGCCGAGTGGCTGACCGCCGTCTGAAAGCAACCACATGAGCACGACGACCCAGACCCCTGCCGCCACCGTTGAAGTCACGGCCAAGGACTGCCAGGACAACGGCAGCGTCTTCTGCCCCAACCCGCGGATGCCGCTGTGGAGCTCGCATCCGCGCGTCTTCATCGACCTGACCCACGGCGGCCAGGGCCAGTGCCCGTATTGCGGCACGGCCTACAAGCTCAAGGCCGGCGAGGTCGTCGGGGGCGGCCACTGAGTCCCGCGCCCGAGGAATGACTTTGGGCGCCCCGGCGCTCGGCCCGCTTAACGCGCCAGTTCGGCGGCGCGGTTGTTCCTCGCGCCGCGGCGCTGCGCATCCAGGTCGGCTTCCAGCGCTCGCTCGGTGGCTGAAAGCGGCCGCGCCATGCCAACTGCCAGCGCACCCTGGTCGAGGTTCTGGCCCCAGGTCAGGCCGGCGCGCAGCGGCAGCGGCGCAGCCAGACCGTTGGTAAAGCCAGCGGGCAGCCAGGGCATGGTCTGCGCCAGCACGAGGGCTGCGCGCGGCTTGATGCCCGCGTCGCCCACGCGCCCGCGTTGACCCCAGGTGACGGTCTGGTCCGCGCTGGCGCCGCTGAGGAACTGCGGCACCACCGCCACATCGCGCAGCACGCCGTGACGCAGTTGCATCAGTGCCTCCTCGGCCAGCATGGCGGCGTCCTCGCGGGGCACGTTCTGGCCCACGGGCAGGGAGTAGCTGTAGTCGTCGGTGACGCGGTCGGCGCTGAAGAACTGCACGATGTCAGCCGGCTGGTAGCCGCGCTGCGTCGCCGTGGACGCCACGCCGAAGAACTGCACGCGGCCGAGGTCGACCATCTCCTGCGAATAAAACGGCAGCTGCGCGCGCAGTTGTTCGGACGCGGTGTTGGCCGGTATGGCCTCGTAGACGCGCAGGTTGGTGTTGAGCAGCAGATGGACCCGCGGTGGCAGGAAATCGTTGGCGTGGATCAGTTCGTGATACAGCAGGCGGCCCAGCGCCGGGACCAGCGCGGCGCTGTCGCGTGAGGCGCGCTCCAGCACGGGGCTGCGCCCGCCCACCGATCGATTGCCCTGCACATAACGCCATAGCGTGGTGTAGGCCAGATCGCTGCCGTAATCGCTGCGTGGGTCGGGCGCTTCGCTGACCGTGTCGCGCTCGGCGGCCGTCTGCCAGATCGTGTCCGCGTCCAGGTAGATGGCACCGGTGGCGCTCCAGTAGAAGGCCGGCCGCACCCGGCCGCCGATGACGATGGCCGTGGTGGCGTTGAGCAGGCGGCGGAAGTCGCCGCTGGCGTCCTGCTCGCGCAGGAAGGCTTCGAAGCGCTGGCCCATCCAGTCGTTGGACACCAGCACGCGCGCCATCACCTGCTCCACGGTCGGCAACTCGCCACGCGTCTCGGCACCCAGCAGCGGCAGCCGGCCCAGCGTGCAGAGTGTGGCCGTGGTCAGCGCCGGCGTGTAGATGCACTCGCGCAACGCTGCGGCATGCGGGCCGCCGGCCACGTAGGGATAGACGCGCGAAGACAGGTTGCCCGCGCCGAACAGCGGCGCCGCCGCCGCCGCAGGCGGGGGCTGCACGAGCAGGCTGAACTCCTGGCTGACACTGCGCCCGTCGGCCAGCGTGGCCTCGGCGCGCAGGCGCAGCACGCTGTCCTGCGTGACCGCAGGCGCGGTGAAGATGACGCGCCACTGGGTCGTGTCGCCCAGGTTCAGGTCGGGACCATCGACGCGGCGCCAGCGCACCTGCGCCAGCGGGTAGTCGGCCGCGGCCAGGCCGTCGACCCAGGCGCGCAGGGAAGTCTGGCCGCCAGCCCACACCGAGGGTTCGCCGCGGATCACCATCGCCGTGGCGTCGGGCGCCGTGGCGTTGAGCTCGACCTGGCCGCTGTAGCTCGCGCCCCGGGTGTCGGTGAAGTCCACGCTGAAGGCATAGCGGCCGACGGCAGCCGGTGCGACGCTGAGCGCCTGTGAGCGCAGCGAACCGGGCAGCAGCGCTGCGCCATCGGTCTGGCGCCATTGCACCGTTTCCAGCCGCGACCCGGCGCAGGCCAGCACGGCCAGTTCCTGATTGCGTCCCGCGCTGGTCGCGGCGGGCGGCGCCAGACGCGCCACGGAGCCGCCGAGGCATTGGGTGCCCAGAGGCGGCACCGTGACCGGGTCGGGCGGTGGCGTTGGCGCGTCAGCACCGCCACCGCCGCCGCAGGCAGCCACCAACAGGCAAAGCGAGATGGAAACGAAGGTTCTCAGCAAAGACATAGGGACGACATCCGGCAGCGACCTGGCCGGCGCAATGTAGCGCTCGCCCGCAGCACGCCGTCCAGGGGGTGCAGGTAGTTTTCACGCGCCGTCTCGCGGGCGGACCGCCTCCCGGACGGGCCTGCCAACTTCCTACAATCGCGCCATGCCCCGCTCAGCCGCCCAGACCGCCGCCCTGCTCGCCTCGCCCGACGACACCGAGGCCCAGTTCTACGAGGCGCTGCAGCACGCCGACCTCGACCACCTGATGGCGCTGTGGGCCGATGACGAGGAGATCGCCTGCGTCCACCCGGGCGGCCCGCGCATCGTCGGCATGACGGCCATCCGCGCGGCCTTCGAGGCGGTATTCCAGCGCGGCAACGTGAACGTCCACCCCGAGCGGGTGCGGCGCCTGCACAGCGGCGACTGTGCCATCCACCATGTGCTGGAACGCGTGCAGCTGCACACGAAGGATCAGGCCCCCGCGCCGACGTCCTGGGTCATCGCGACCAACGTCTATCTCAAGACGGCGCTTGGCTGGCGCCTGGTGCTGCACCACGCCAGCCCCGGCAACGCCGGCGACATCCAGGAACTGGTGGCGGACGCCGGCACGCTGCACTAGGAGCCCGGCGTGCAGTACCGCGCACCGCGCTGGCTGCCCGGCGGCCACGCCCAGACCATCTGGCCCGCCCTGTTCAGCCGCCAGCACGATGGCCCGCTGCCCGCCTGGACCCGCGAGCGCTGGGACACGCCGGATGGCGATTTCATCGACGTCGACTTCCTGGACGACACGCCCGCCGCAGCGCCGGCGTCGGCGACGTGCCGCTCCCGGGCTGACTCGAGCCCCTCAGGGGGCGGCGGGGGTCGACCCTTACTCGTGCTGTTCCACGGCCTGGAAGGCGACCGCAGCAGCCACTCCAGCGTGGCGTTCGCGAGCATCGCCCGCGCGCGCGGCTGGGGCATGGCGCTGCCGCACTTCCGCGGTTGCTCGGGCGAGCTGAACCACGGCCCGCGTGCCTACCACTCGGGCGACTACGAGGAAGTCGGCTGGATCCTGCAGCGCCTGCGCGAGCGCCACGGCGGGCCCCTGCTGGTCGCCGGCGTGTCCCTTGGGGGCAACGCGCTGATGCGCTGGGCCGAAGAGGCCGGCCACAGCGCCGCGCAGCTGGCCAGCGCCGTCTGCTCGATCTGCTCCCCCATCGACCTTGCCGCAGCGGGTGCGGCCATCGACCGTGGCTTCAACCGGCAGGTCTATGCGCGCCGCTTCCTGCGCACCATGATCCCCAAGGCGCTGCGCAAGCTCCAGCAGCATCCGGGCCTGTTCGACGGTGAGGGGCTCAGGCGGGCGACGACGATCTACGAGTTCGACAACCTCTTCACCGCACCGCTGCACGGCTTCAGGAACACCGAGGACTACTGGACCCGCGCGGCCGCCAAGCCGCACCTGCATCGCATCCGCATCCCGGCGCTGGTGCTGAACGCGCGCAACGACCCCTTCGTGCCGGGCGACAGCCTGCCGCATGCCGCTGAAGTGGGCGCCTATGTGACACTCTGGCAGCCCGGCCATGGTGGGCATGTCGGCTTTCCCGCCGGACGCCTGCCCGGCCATCTGCTGACCATGCCGGAGCAGGTTTGCGACTGGCTCTGCAAGCAACGCTGAAGGAGGTCGCCCGTGGACCCCATCGTCGAAGCGGCCCTCAAGAAGTGGCCCAACGTTCCCCACTGCTACAGCTGGCTGGCGCTGGATGCGCGTGGCGACTGGTATATGCGCGATGAGCGCGTCCAGCAGGCCGGACCCTTCCCCCAAGTCAAGGGCAGCAGGATCAACCACGACAAGCTGCGCGCCTTCATCGAGCGCAACTACGCGGCCGATGACGCCGGCTGCTGGTTCTTCCAGAACGGCCCACAGCGCGTCTATGTCGAGCTGGAAAGCACGCCGTGGATCTGGCGCCTGCAGCCTGATGGCCGCGTATTGAGCCACACCGGCCTCGAGGCCACCGTCGCGTCAAGCTGGCTCGATGAGCTTGGCCATTTCTACCTGCTGACCGACCTCGGCTTCGGCCTGGTGCACACGGCCGACATGGGCCCGGCGGCCGACGCAGTCGAGCAGGGGCGCTGGACGCCCGCCGCGCTGCCGGCCGCCGCGCTGCCGCAGCGCTTTGGCTTCCTGCGCCACCCGCTGCCCGCCACGGCTTGAGATGCCCCCCCGATCCGGGGGTTAGGGCCGAGCTAGGGATGGCCGTCGAAACACGCAGCCCGGGATGATGCATTTCGAGACGGGCAAGGCCTGACCCCACGCCGCCCATCCCTTTGCAATCCAGGAGGAGCCCATGCGGCTGCACAGTCTTCGTCGCATCGCCGTTGCTGCGGTGTTCGCTTGGGTGGGCGCCGTCTCGGCGGCCACCGTCAACGTCTCGTCATCGGCGAGTCATGTGACGGTCGGCTCCAGCGTCACGCTGAGCTTTGCCGTCGCAGGCCTGCACCAGGGCGGCGTTGGGTCGCTGGCCGGCTTCGATCTCGACCTGCGCTACGACAACAGCCTGCTTCAGTTTCAAAGCTTCGGCTTCATCGATGCCGCCAGCGCCAGCAACATGCTTGACCTGCCCGAGCCGGCCGGCCTGGGTTTCATCGGTGATGCGACGGCCGCGGGCGGCGTCGTCGACGCCTTCGGCCTCTCAGGCAACTCGACGGCCGTGCTCGACGCTCAGCAGGCCGACGCCTTCGACTTCCTGACCCTCACCTTCATCGCCTTGCAGGCCAGCTCCGGCACCGATTTCGTCGTCGACCTGTCCGATCCCGCGCTGCAGTTCATCGACGGCAACGGCCTGCCCATCAACATCAGTTTCATCAGCGCCCGCGCCCAGCTTGTCATCGATCCGCAGGGCGGCGGCAACACGGTGCCCGAGCCGGCTGCACCCGCGCTCGCCCTGGTCGCACTGCTCGGCGCCGCTTGGGCGCGCTGGCAATCGACGCGCGCGGGCCGCGCCGCACTGGCCGTGAGCCTCGCGCTTGCTGCTCCACTGTCCAGCCACGCACAGACCAAGGCCGAAACCAAGGCCGCTGAGCCCACGCCCATCGACGTGCGCGTCATCGAGGTCGCCGGTACCCGCGCCAAGGTGCGCGCCGACGACGGCCGCGAGTACTGGGTGACCGTCGGCCCCGCGTTGACGGCCGACAAGGTCGGCCAGCGCCTGCGCGGCCAAGCCCTGCCGCGCGGCGATGCCATCAAAGTGAACGCGCCGACCTTCTCGGCGAACTGACCCCTCCACCGGAGACCTCCCATGAAGCCTAGCCCACAGGCGCTTGCTGCCTGGCTGCTGGGGGCTTGCGTCTGCGCGAGCCATGCCCAGACCTCGTCGCCCTTCCCACCGCCCAGCGAGGACATGGGCAAGTACGTCAAGAACAGCGGCGCCGGTCTCGACACCGGCTGCACCTTCCGCAGCGGCGGCCCGCTGGTCGTGCAACTCAAGGTGCCCGCGCCGGTCAACGACAGCATGCTCGACGGGGATGGCCGCATCCAGTCGTCCAAGCTCGCCAAGCTGATCGCCGACAAGGTCATCGGGCCGCGCGTGAAGGTGTCTTTCCCGATCTACGACATCGACGACAAGGCCGTCACCGACGGCACCTATCAGCCCGAGGTGGACCGCTTGTCCTGGAACGGCGAGTTCATCCAGACCCTTTCCGGTTTCAACAACACCTGGGTGAACGACAGCTTCGAGATCGACATCGGCAAGGTCAAGTTCGCCGGCCGCGAGGTTGCACAGGGCGCGCTCAACGAGTTCAAGGTCGACATCGACACCGCCAACACCGACGAGTACTGGTGCATGAGCATCGACTGGGTGGGCGTCGAGTTTGAGGCGGCCTATCCCTTCGTGCTGGCCCACGGCATCGCCGCCAACCGCGACACCTGGTTGAATGCCGACGCGCCCGGCGTGCTGGCCGAGATGGACAAGGCCGGCGTCCTGTACGAGCGCTTCTCCACCGGCAACCCCAACGGCGCGGTGGCCGATAACGCCGTCGGCCTCAAGTCGCAGATCCAGGGCTATCTGGACACCTACAAGGCCAAGAAGGTCAACCTCATCGTCCACAGCAAGGGCGGCCTGGACAGCCAGGCGCTGGCGGCCATCAGTGCGCCGGCCTTCGAGGTGCTGTCACTGGGCACGCTGTCCACGCCGCACCGCGGCTCGGTGGTGGCCGATCTGACGCTGCTGCAACGCGCCGTCGCCAACATCTACACCAACAACGGCGCCGATCCCAACGGCTTCGCGCAGAGCTTCGTCAGCAGCACGGTGGCCGGCATGGCAAGCGGCTTCGGCGCCGGCCCGCAGCCGCCCGGCCTCGTCGACCTGACGACGACCTCGGCCAACAACGCCATCGCGGCCGGCATCCGCGGCAACGTGGCCAACACCTACACCGTCGGCGCCGATGCCGGCCCGATGTGCGGCAGCGCCCCCACCGACGGCCAGATCGACCCGATGAACCCGATCAGCGGCATACCGCTGCTGGGCAGCTACACCTACAACGCGCTGCGGCTGGCCTACCAGTCCATCTGCAGCTACGCGTCGGCGGTGCAGCTCAACTTCGAGGTACTGCCGACCTTCAACCCTGACGTGCCGCCCATCACTGTGCTGACCTATGCCACGGTGACCGCGCCCGCACCCAATCCCAACGACGTGGTGGTGGGCTTCACGAGCGCCAACCCCGGCTGGGGCACGCCGCTGGGCAACAACGCCAGCACCAACCACTCCACGGTCAAGAACGCGGGCAATGTCCGCAAGATCCTGGACAAGGCCATCCCGCTGCGCTGAGGTCGACATGAGCAAGACATTCCGTCCCCACCGCACCGCCGGTCGCTTCGCCCGCCTGCTGCCCCTGGCTACCGCGGCCTTGCTGGCCACGCTGCCCGCCGTCATGCCCGCCCAGGCCCAGCAAGGCCAGGCCGCTGTCGGGCTGCCGGTCACGCAGGCCTCAACCATCGTCAGCGGCCAGACCTCGGTCAGCTTCAAGCTGCCGGTGTCGGCGCTGGCCAGCATGCGCCTGCAGGTGACCGTGCCCGTGCCCGGCGTCACACTGACCGTGCTGAACCCGAATGGCCAGACCGTGTTCGGCCCCGGCAACGCCAGCGTCGGTTTCCTCGACGGCGCCGCGCTGACGCCGCCCCTGCCCGGCGGCCAGTTCCTGACGCCCGACATCACCGCGCCGGCTAACGGCGAGTGGACCGTGCGCGCCGATTTCCCGGCGTCGCCCCACCCCACCGTCGCGCTGCTCACCACCTACGCCCAGTCCACCCTGCAGGTCGGCCTGGTGCTGAGCTCCAACGTCTACCGCGTCGGCAACCCCGTGCCGCTGGGCCTGCTCGTCGTCAACAACGGCCAGCCGGTCACGGGCCTGACACCCAGCATCAGCGTCAGCAAGGACGGCGGTCCGCCGCTCGTGCTGAGCGCGCGCGACTCGGGCCAGCCGACCGACTACGACGGCCTGGCCGGTGACGGCATCTACAGCCAGGGCACCGTGTTCACTGACCCGGGCACCTATCAGCTGCTTGGCGAAGTCAGCATCCCGCAGCCCGGTGGCATGGCGCAGCGCAGCGCGCAGGCTCTCGTCGAGATCGTGCCCGCCAACTACCGCCTCGGCAGCGTCAGCGGCTCCGTCACCAACGGCAGCGGCGGCTGCGTGGCCAACCTGCATGTCGACACGACCGGCACCGCCAGCCTGGCCGGCACCTATGCCACCGCCGCGACGCTGAAGAGCCCCACCGGCAAGACGCTGATCAAGCGCAGCAGCGCGTCCCTCGGCGCACCCGGCGCGGTCAACACACGCATGAGCTTCAGCGCGGCTGAGATCCGCAGCCAGTTCGGCGAGGGCGGCGTGTTCAGCGTCGATCCGCTGGATGTGCTGTCCTTCATCGCCGGCCAGCCGTGGTTGGAGTTGCGCAAGGCAGCCGCCTTCAGCTTCCCCGGTGTCGCGCTGAATCAGCTCTGCGCCGACCCCATCGAGATCAACAGCGGCGCCACCGTCGCCACCGGCCTGCGCGGCCGCTTCATCGGCCAGCTCAACTTCACGCTGCCCATCCGCGTCACCGCGGCCGGCAACTACCAGGTGTCGTTCAAGGTCATCGACAACCAGGGGGTCGAGGTCGGTCAGTTCGGCCTCACCCCCGCGCTGGCCGTCGGCGCGAACAACGTCAATGCCAGCGTGCTGGCGGATCGCCTGCAGGTCAGCGACGGCCCGTTCACCATCGACTCCGTGCTGGTGGTCGGCAGCGGCAACCGCAGTGCGCAGGCCTCACGCGTGCCGGTGGCCAGCAGCGATTTCTCGCGCTGGCAGTTCTTCCCCACCATCACCGGCGACCTCAACGGCGACGGCGCAGTGGGCGCGGCGGACCGCGACATCGTCACCCAGTCGCGCGGCCAGGTACCACGCGTGCCGGGCGACCGCCGCGACCTCAACGGCGATGGCAAGATCGACCTCCTCGACGCCCGAGAAGTGGTCAATCGCCAATGCGCCGCAGGCAGCTGCCCCCGCAACTGAAGCCACAGCCGAGCCACTGGCTGGTTGTGTTCGCCGCGGCCGCGACTTTTACCGCGTCGGCGGCCGACATCGCCACCGTGGCCCCGCCCGAGCCAGCGCCGAGGCTGGTCCGGCAGGCGCTTCCGGCAGGCGCCACGTCAAGCGTGGTGCTTGAGGTCGGCGGCGACGGCAGTGGCCGCCTCGTCTTCAGCACGCTGCGCAGCAGCGCGCCCCTGAGCGGCATTGCGCTGGTCGACCCGCGCGGCGCCGAGGTCTGGCGCCGCACGCCGGCCGAGCTTGGTGCCGTACCCAGCGCGCAGACATCGCAGCCTGCGCTGGGCGACGCGATTGCGTTGCCCGAGGTGCTGCGCCCCATGCCCGGCCGCTGGCAGCTGCGGCTGGAACGCAGCGCGCCCACCACGACGCCCGGGCGGCTGACGTTGAGCTTTCGCGTGCTACCGCGCTATTCGCTGGCGCTGTGGAGCGCCGGCGACAGCATCGCCGTCGGCCAACCCCTGCTGCTGACGCTGCGGCCCACGGACATGGGTCGCCCGGTGACGCAGCCCGGCACACTGGCCGTGCGCGCGACGCCCTTGCAGCCCGGCGTCGCCGCCGCCGATCTGCAGGCACGGCCGGACCTGACCGGCCCGACCGGCGTGCGCATCAGCACCGAGCCGGGCGCCTACTTCGCGCAATGGCGGCCCCCGGCAGCCGGTGGCTATGACATCCACGCCGCCTGGCAACCGCCGGGCGCCGCCGCCCCGCTGGTCGTCGCGCGCCGTGTGGACGTCGGTGCCGCGCAGGCGCAACTGCGCTTCACCGGCTTGAGGGCCGAGGGTCTGCCCGCCTGTGTGCGTGAAGTCGTGCTGGGCTTTTCAGTGCAGCTCGACGCCGCCCCTGCCGCGGGTGCCGTCCACAGCCTGGCCGCCCGTCTGCGCGGCACGCAGGAGGCACGTCAGATCAGCACCGCCGTCAAGCTCGAAGGACGCAACGCCGAGGTCGAACTGCGGCTGTCGCACGGCGCACTAAAGGCGTTGGGCTGGCCTTTGCAACGCCTCGAAGCCAGCCAGCTCAGCCGCTTCACGCCTGCCTTCAAGCTGCTTCAGACCGGCGAGGCCGTCGACCTGGCGGCGCTGCTGCCGCAGGCCGCGCTTTGCCCCTGAGATCCAGAAACGACAAGGGCTGCCGAAGCAGCCCTGTGCGGTCCATCAGATCTCAGCGACTGTTCTTCACTGGGCAGCCGAAGCGGCCGGTGCGGCCATCTTGGGCTCGGCGAAGTTGGCGCCGCTGCTGTTGCTGACATAGACAACGGCGCGGGCGATCTCAAAGTCGCTGAAGTCGCCACCACCCTGCGGTCCCATGCTGCCCTTGCCCTTCAGCGCGGAATGCACCAGGTTATCGAAACCACTCTTGATGCGCGGGCCCCAGGCGGCGGCATCGCCGAGCTTGGGAGCGCCGGCAGCGCCGGTGGCATGGCAGGCTGCGCACTGCGCCTGGTAGACCTGCTCGCCTGTCTTCATTGTGGCGACATCGTTCACGTCCTTGACCTCGACCTGGCCCACGCGCGCAATGCGTGCGGCCACCGCCTGCGCATCGAAGGCCGCAGTGCCGGCCGCCGGCTTGGCAGCGGTGCTGACGTAGTTGGCCAGCATGATGATGACGATGATCGGCACCACGAAAGCGAACAGCACCGCCCAGGCCAACTGCTTGGGCGTCTTGATCGGCCCCGTGTGGGCGTCATCGTGGTCGTGATCGTGGCTGGCGCTCATGGATTCCTCTTGTCGACTCATCGTTCTGGCTTGCTCGTGCGGCGCAGCGCGCGACACGAAAAACCGGCGAATTATAGGCGGGCCCACCGAGCCGGCCCTGGCATGACACCCCTCACTGCTAGAATGCGCGGCTTCGCGCCCGTAGCTCAATGGATAGAGTACTGCCCTCCGAAGGCAGGGGTTGTTGGTTCGATCCCAACCGGGCGCACCAGACATAAGCCATGCAAGTCACTGACTTGCATGGCTTTTTTATTTCTACAGCCTGCCTGCCTGAGGTAATTGCAGGCCTGGGTGGGCCAAAAGTGGGCCAAACCGCTTCCCGTGACGGCACCTTCTCTTTCCACCAAAGCGTGAAGCGCTCGTCCGTCTGCCCCACCCTAACCTTATCTGGCGCGCTTGAGCGCGAACCACCTCATCCCGGTGCCGCTCTACTGCCGCTCGACGTCAGTCACGCCTGGGTCCAAAGTGAAGTAGCGCCCTCCTCGGCGGCTCGACCCGATACATGGTGACGGCCAGCTTGGCTTGCGAGCCCTAATTGCTCCTGGGTTTCGTCGTCGTGGAGCCTCCCTATAGCTAGTAGCTCAAGGTTCCGATACCGGACCAGTTCAATACCTACGCGACCTGCGGCGCCTCCCCATGAAAGTATTGTTTGAGACTAAAAAGGTCCAGAAGACAGGGCGTATCTGACCTGCCCCCTTCCGCCATACCACTCATTGCGAGGGAGTCCTGGGGGTCAAGGAACAGCTACTGCTCAGAGAGTTGCTCGTTGAGCTCCGCACGCAGGCGCAACTGACACAGGTAGAAGTTGCGAAGCGGCTTGAATGGGAGCAAACGCACGTGAGCCGGGTCGAGCGGGGCGTTCGGCGGCTGGATGTGCTGGAACTGCGGCGCTGGGTCGGTGCGCTCAGCGTCACGCTGCCCAATTTCATCGAGCAACTTGAAGAACGCCTCGGGGCCAATACGCCGCCTCGGCTACGGTTAGGTGTCCGTAGCGATTGGCCAGAAAACAGCCTAAAGATTGTAAATTGAAAATACAGCTCGAATGCTGTAGGCTCTTGCCACAGCATTGGATCTGTATGCCCCAGTTCACCGTCCGCACCGCCGAGCAGCTGCCCTCACTGCTCCAGGCCTTCCGAAAGGAGGCCGGCCTCACGCAGGGCGAGGTCGCCCTGCGCCTGGGTGTCTCCCAGCAAACCTACTCCGCGATGGAGCGCAACGCGGACAAGGTCGGCGCCGCGAGGTTGTTGAGGCTGCTCAACATCCTGGGCGTCGAGTTGGCGCTTGGGAAGACCGGCCCGGCCATTGGCGCTTCGCAGTCCTCCACCAGCAAGCCCTCTTGGTGAGCAATGGGCCGTCGCTCTCACACCCGAACGCTGGGCCTCTGGATGAACGGCGCTCGCGTCGGCACCTGGAGCCTGGCGCCCAACAACCCGGACACCCTCCAGTACGACCTGGCTTGGACCGTATCGGACCAAGGGCGGCCGCTGTCCTTGTCCCTGCCATTCACGCCGGGGAATGCGCCGCATCGCGGCGACAAGGTCAGCACCTACTTCGAGAACCTGCTGCCGGATAGCAAGGACATCCGCGAGCGTCTGGCGCGACGGTTCAATACCGGGTCCACCCGCGCGTTTGAGCTGCTCGCCGAAATCGGCCGGGACTGCGTCGGCGCTCTCGAAATCCTCCCCGAGGGCGTCGACTCCGCCGGCACTTCGCCCCTGCAGGCAGAGCCGTTGAGCGAGGCCCAGGTCGCTCAGGTCCTGCGCAGCACGACGACCCTGAACACCTTGGGCTGGGGAGGCCGGTACGACGACGCCCGCGACGACTTCCGGATCTCGATTGCCGGGGCTCAGGAGAAGACGGCCCTGTTACTGCGAGACGGTGAATGGTGCCTGCCACATGGCAACACGCCGACCACGCACATCTTCAAGCTTCCGCTGGGCCTCATCGGCGGCATGAAGCTCGACATGCGCGGCTCGGTTGAGAACGAGTGGCTGTGCTCCTTGATCCTGAGGGAGTTCGGGCTGCCTGTGGCGACCTGCCACCCGCTGCAGTTCGAGGACGTCAAGGTGCTGGTGGTGGAGCGTTTTGACCGCACCTGGTGGACGCATCCATCCGGGGACAGCCGCCTCATCCGCCTGCCGCAGGAGGACCTGTGCCAAGCTACCGGTGCGTCGCCGGAAGCCAAATACGAGGCCGATGGCGGGCCGGGCATGGACCGCATCTTCGACGTGCTCGACGGCTCGTTGAGCCGAGAGCAGGACCGCCGCGACTTCTTCAAGGCACAACTGCTCTTCTGGATGCTGTGCGCTACCGACGGCCATGCCAAGAACTTCAGCCTGTTCCTGCGCCCTGGCGGTCGCTACCAGTTGACGCCGTTGTATGACGTGCTGTCGGCCTACCCGGTGCTGGGCGAGGGGCCATCGAAGATCTCACCGTTCAGCGTCAAGATGGCGATGGCCGTGCGGTCGAAGAACGCTCATTGGAAGATGCGTGAGATCCTGCGCCGACATTGGGTTGCGCTGGGCGCGCGGCACGGCGTGCTGACGGGCGACGGGCGTGAGGTCGAGCATTTGATCGACCACATCGCGGCGCAAACGCCAAGCGTTGTCGCCAAAGTCTCGGCACAGCTGCCACAGAAGTTCAACGCGCACATTGCCAAGACCGTCTTCGATGGCGTGCTGGCTGCAGCGCGACGGCTCGCCGGATAGCTGGCCGCACTTCGGGCGACCATGAGCCGGCACAGAGGTTGTCACATAGCGGCCGTGGGCGACTTCTTGAGTCGCCTTGAGCTGCCGGAGTGCGAGGTCGTGATGGCCCGCCTCGCAAGGGCCGAGGAAGCGCTGAACGCGAGCAGGACGTAAAAACATGCTTCAGATGGCTGACCGTCGGCGGCCCCGCCGTGTCAACACACCTTGAGGGCTCACCAGGCGGAGTAAGTACGGCAGTAACTTGTCCGTTCGAGTTGATGGAAACCGAGTGCGCTGGCGCGCTGCCAAGCTTCTTTCGGTTGAGCCCCAGCTTCTCTACGTCTTGGCGCCGCGCGTCCTATGCCCGAGCGAAGGGCAAATCGCTCGCGGCCTGCGGCTCGTCCCTTTGCGTGAATGTCTGCTTCGGCCGGACCTTTTTCCCCACCGCCAGGTCGTCCAGCAGGTCCGCCCACATCTGGACCATCTGACGACGCTGATCGAGGTGCGTTGCTCGGTCATAGCTGCCGCCCAACTCCTCGTCGGAGACGTGGGCCAGGTGCCGCTCGATGACCTCCCGGTTCCAACCCAGCAGCTCACGGATTAGCGTGCGCGCGGTCGCCCGAAACCCGTGGCCGGTAATCTGCTCTCGCGTGTCGTAGCCCATCGTGCGCAACGCCGCGTTGATGGTGTTGTCGCTCATGTAGCGCGTCGCCTCGGACCGCTTGGCCATGCTTTTGAAGACCGGGCCGGTCGGACCGGTCAGCGGCAGCAGATCTAGCAAGATATCGACCGCCTGGGTCGGCAGGGGAACGAAGTGGGCGGGCGTCCTCGGATCCCGCTTCTTCCATTCCCGCATCTTCATGTTCTCGGCCGGGCAGCGCCACAGCTTCTGCTCAAGGTCGATGTCTTCCCAGTGCGCAAAGCGAAGCTGCCCCGGTCGCTGAAACAGCATGGGCGAAAGACGCAGGGCGGCACGGGTGATGACGTTGCCTTTGTAGCCTTCGATGTCGCGCAGCAGTTGCCCCAGCTTCTCAGGGTCAGTGATCGCGGCGTAGTGCCGCGTACGCGGCGACGGGAGACCACCGGTGCGGTTGTTGACGAAGTTTTGTGCCGGTGGCAGGGTGCCCACGTCGACAGCGTGCTGGTAGACGTGCTGAACGGCCTCTCGCACACGCTGCGCTGTTTCGAGGTGACCACGATCTTTGATGCGGTGGAGGCAGCGGACCAGCTCGGTGGGCGCGATGGCTTCCATCGGCTTCGCACCGATCCACGGAAAGATGTGCAGCTCCAGATGCCGCATCACCTTTTCGGCGTAGCTGGCTGACCACTGGCGGTCCTTCCAGGCCTGTGCAAGCCACGCTCGAGCCATCAGCTCGAAGGTGTTGAGGCGCGCGACACGCTCGCGCTCTTGGTCTTCGCGGCGCGCCAGCCGGGGGTCGACGCCACCGGCCAGCTTCTCGGCTTCAGCGCGCGACTTCTTGCGCGCGGCGGCCAGCGACAGCGACGGGTAGTGCCCAAGGCTCAGCTTGGCTTCCTTGCCGTCCCGCTTGTAGCGATAGACCCAGACCTTCGCGGTGGGGCGCACCCGGAGGTACAGGCCCTCGCCATCGGCGAGCAGGTATTCGGTGGTGCGCGGCTGTGCCGCCTTGATCTGAAGCTCGTTAAGTTGCCCCATGGTGTACCCAAAACGTGACTGCGGTTGAAGAGCAGTCTGGGGTACACCGATGGGTACGCGCAACGACGAGACTTAGTGGGATCCCCTGGTACCGCTTGAGCCGCCTTTTCAGGCTAAGTCCTTGATGTGCAAGGGCTTTTTGGCAAACTTGGGACCGTCTGGGATGAAGCGGTGGTGGCCTGGGGCGGAATCGAACCACCGACACGCGGATTTTCAATCCGCTGCTCTACCAACTGAGCTACCAGGCCTTGGTTTTGTCTGAAACGGCCAGTGCCGCTCAGCGAAGTCCGCGACTGTAGCACAGGCCAAGTCGCTTGCGCTACGTCAGCCGCCCGCTCCGCGCTTGTTGCGGCTCAGGTCCACGCCGAGTTGCTTGAGCTTGCGGTAGAGGTGGGTGCGCTCCAGGCCGGTCTTCTCGGCGACGCGGGTCATGGAGCCGTTTTCCTTGGCGAGGTGGAACTCGAAGTAGCTTTTCTCGAAGGCGTCGCGTGCCTCGCGCAGCGGCCGGTCGAGTTCGAAGCTCTGTTGGGACGCGAGCCCATTGCTGCTCGGCATGTGGTTGGACAGGACCATGCCGTGGCCAACCGCTGGTGGCAGCAGGCTGCCAGGCTCGGTGCGGGTGTAGCTGGGCATCCCGATGGCAGCTGCCGGGGCGGGGCGCGGCGGCGCTGTTTTGACGAGGGCCTGCTCGACGGCACGCAGCAGCTTTTGCAGCGTGATGGGCTTTTCGAGGAAGGCGATGGCGCCGAACTTGGTGGCCTCCACCGCGGTGTCGATGGTGCCGTGACCGCTCATCATGATGACGGGCATGGTCAGCAGGCCGGCGCCGCCCCATTCCTTGAGCAGCGTGACACCGTCGACATCGGGCATCCAGATGTCGAGCAGCACGAGATCCGGGCGCATGCGCTCGCGCACCGCCCGCGCCTGGGTGGCGTTCTCGGCAAGCTCAATGGTGTGCCCCTCGTCGCTGAGGATTTCGGACAGCAGAGCGCGGATACCCAGCTCGTCGTCGACAACAAGAATCGTGGCCATGAATCCTTAGGTCTTGGCACCTTGCGCACCGGGTTCGGTGACGGGTGTCAGATTCGAAAATGATAGCGAAACTTGCGCACCGACCACCGCGGCGTCTAGGCCGGGCTCGGCGGCAGAGCCCGCATTGGACGCGGGATGCAGGTTGCGCAAGGCGATGCGGGCGCCGTGTTCATCGGCAATTTTTTTCACGACAGCCAGGCCCAGGCCAGTGCCTTTGGCCTTGGTCGTCACATAGGGTTCGAAGGCGCGCTTGAGCACTTTCTCGGCAAAACCGGGGCCGTTGTCGATGATGTGCAGGCGCACCGAGCGCGGCTTGCCGGCCTCGGTCACGGACAGCGAGGAGCGCACGGTGACGCGCCCGTCGGGGCGCTCGTGCACGGCGTCGAGCGCGTTCTGCACGAGGTTGTGGATGACCTGGCGCAGCTGGCTGGCGTCGCCCTTGATGTGTGGCAGGTTGGGTGTGAGGTCGGTGGTCAGGCGGCCACGGTCCTGGGGTTCGGCGTAGAGGCTGAGCACTTCGTGGATGAGGGCATTGAGGTCCAGCGAATGCAACTGGGCCGATGGCAGGCGGGCGTAGTCGCGGAACTCGTTGACCAGCTGCTTCATCGCCTGCACCTGGTTGACTATTGTTGCCACGGAACGCACCAGCATGGCCTGGTCGGCGCCTTCGAGCTTGGCTTCGAGCTTGTGCTGCATGCGCTCGGCCGAGAGCTGGATGGGCGTGAGCGGGTTCTTGATCTCGTGCGCCAGGCGGCGCGCCACCTCGCTCCAGGCGGCCGAGCGCTGGGCCGAGACGACTTCGGAGA
This sequence comes from Roseateles sp., assembly GCF_052436255.1. Classification (GTDB taxonomy): domain Bacteria; phylum Pseudomonadota; class Gammaproteobacteria; order Burkholderiales; family Burkholderiaceae_C; genus Pelomonas. The sequence continues at coordinate 20,475 of NZ_JBQVNP010000055.1, forward strand.
TGTCGTCGAAGACGACGAGGCGCGCGCCCTGTGGCAGGGGTGCGCCGCGCACCAGCAGCGTCAGCGGGTCCTGCTTCGGGTCGAGCTGGAGTTCGAAGGATTCCTGCCACAGCTCGCGGTCCATGTCGCGCTCGTTGCTGTCGGGGCCAAGGTGCTGGTCGAAGCGCCGGTCCAGCGATGCCGAGAACTCGGCGAGCTGAGCGACGTCGGCGAGCGGCCGGCCGATGTAGGCGGACAGCGGCAGGCGCAGGATGCGCGTCGCGCCGGGATTGACGGTCTCGAGGTGGCCGCGTGCGTCAATGACGAGGACACCCGCGGTCAGGTTGTCGAGGATGGTCTGCAGGTGGGTGCGGGCGGCGTCCAGCTCGACGACGGTGCGGGACACCTGGGCACGCGCATCGGCAAGCTGGCCGGTCATGTCGGCAAACGAGCGCGTCAGGCCGCTGAGTTCATCGCGAGACGCCAGCGCCGGGCGCACGGACAGGTCGCCCTGCGCGACCAGCCGCATGCCGTCGGCCAGCATCAGCAGCGGCCGCGCCAGCTGGTTGCCCAGCGTGACGGCCAGCAGCAGCGCCGCGAACGTGGCCAGGATGAGCACCAGCGTCAGCGTGCCCAGGTACATGCGGCGCAGGCCGACGCGTTCCAGCGAGCGCTGCTGGTACTCGCTGTTGGCGGTCTGCACGGCCAGGGCATTGGTCAGCATGCTGGCCGGGATGCGCTGGACGACCATCAGATAGCGCTCGCCCAGCCCCAGGCGCAGCTCGGTGCTGGGCAGCAAGGCCAGCGCGCGGATCTGGGCGCCGCCCTGCAGTGCCGCGGTCTCGTCTTCCAGGCCTTCGAGCTGGCTGACGACGCCACCACGGGCCTGGCGCAACATGGTGCCGCTGGGGCGGTCGGCTGTCAGGTGGCGGGTGTCGCCGCCGCTTTCGAGCAGGATCTGGCCATGGCCACCGACCAGCGCCACCGTGCTGGCACCGAGCTTGTCGCGCAGGCGCTCCAGCGCCAGCAACTGCGGCGTGTTGTTGTCGGCAAGCTGGTCCGCAGCGTCGCGTGTCTTGCTGCCGAGGTCGGCGACCATGGCATCCAGCGTGCCGCGGCCGAGGTTGAGGCCCGCCTCCAGCGCGCTGGCCAGTCGAACGTCGAACCAGGTCTCGATGCTGCGGTTGACGAACTGGTAGGAGACCGCATAGATCATCAGACCGGGCACCACGCCGACCAGCGCGAAGATGCCCGCCAGCTTGAGCAGCAGCCGGCTGCCGAAGCGGCCACGCCGCACGCGCAACAACAGCCGCACCGCCGCCGTCAGGATGACCAGGGTCAGCACCACGGCCACGCCGACGTTGACCCAGTAGAGCCAGTTGTAGTGGCGTTCGAAGAAGGCTCGTTCCGAGGTCGTGCCGACGATCAGCACGAAGGCCAGCACGCCGGCTACGCCCGTCAGGGTCAGCAGGGTGATGACCCAACCCCAGCGCGAAACCCGGGTCATTTCAGCGTGAAGTCGGACGCGAAGTTGCGCTTTTGCTCGACGCTGAGCGCAAAGCCGGACTGCAGGCCGATTTGCATCGGGCGCGGCAGCTGGGTGACGTCGAGCTTGTAGCTGAACTCCAGGTAGTAGCCGCCGCCGTCCTCGATGTCCTTGGGCTCGGCGATACGCCAGGCGCTCTGGCCGCGCAACACCGTCAGCGCTTCGTCCAGCGTGGCAAAACTCTGGTGCAAGCCGCCGGTCGAGACGCGGTACTGCCGCAACAGCGGCTTCCACTCGACGCGCCAAACGCGCTCAGCGCGGGCCACCCGGGCGTCGCGCCAGTACCAGCGGTTGCGCAGCACGCTGGCCTCGGCCACGAAGTAAAGCGGCACGCCCTTGTGCAGCGCGTCCTCGGCCGCCCGGCCGAGCTCGAAGCGGGTCGTGAAACTCAGCTCCAGCCCATCGTCGGCGCGTCGGGTGGCCAGCTGGGCCAGCTCGATGCCCTCGGCCCGCACCGGCCCCGGCAGCAGGGCGAGCAGCACGGCAAAAAAGGCGGTGATGGCGATCCGGGCGAACAAATCAGGGCTTGGTCAGCAATGCGTAGAAGAAGCCGTCCATGGGCGGCTGAAGCTGGGAGGCATTGTCGGCCAGGGGCAGCAAGTGGCCCGTGAACCCGGCCACGGCGTGGGCTTTCGCCGTGGGCTGGCGTTGCAAAAACGCGTCGAGCTGGGCTTGGCCTTCGGCACGGAAGACCGAGCAGGTGGCGTAGACCAGCCGGCCACCTGGGGCCAGCAGCGGCCACAGCGCGTCCAGCAGTTCGGCCTGGATGCGGGCCAGCGCAGTGATGTCGTCGGGCCGGCGCAGCCAGCGCACGTCGGGGTGGCGGCGCACGATGCCCGAGGCGCTGCAGGGCGCGTCGAGCAGGATGGCGTCGAAGGGCTGGCCGTCCCACCAGCTGGCGCCCTGGCGGGCGTCGGCGGCTTGCAGCGTGGCCCGCTGGCCGAGGCGGTTGAGCGTGTCCTGCACGCGGACCAGGCGCTGCGCATCGGCATCCAGCGCGGTGAGCTGCAGGTCGGGCTGCAGCTCCAGCAGGTGCGCCGTCTTGCCGCCGGGCGCGGCGCAGGCGTCCAGCACACGGGCGCCGGCCTTCAGCCCTGTGCCGATGACCAGCGGTGCTGCCAGCTGGGCGGCGGCGTCCTGCACCGACACCAGGCCTTCCGCAAAGCCCGGCAGCGCGGAAACCGGCGCCGGCTTGTCGAGGACCAGGGCCTGGGGTGTGGTGGGGCCAAGGGGGCGCGCGGCAAGCCCGAGGGCGGCCAGGCGCTGGAGGTAGTCGGCCGCAGAGACGCGCTGGGCATGCACCCGCAGCGTCATCGGTGGCGCGCGGTTGCTGGCGGCGAGGATGGCCTGCCACTGGGTCGGCCAGTCCTGGCGCAACTTCTCGACCCACCAGGCCGGGTGGTTGTAGGCGCCCAGCGGGCTGCGCTCGGCGGCGGCCACCATGGCCGGGCGCTCGCGCAGGAAGCGACGCAGCACGGCGGTGATGAAGGCGGCGCTGGCCGGGGCGCGCAGCTTGGCGGCATGCACGGCCTGGTCGACCAGGGTGTGGTCGGCATACATGGGCGATGCGCCGGGCCCGGCGTCGGGCCAGAGCAGGGCCAGCGCGGTCAGCAGCAGCGCATCCACCCGCGGCGGCGGGGCCTTGGGCGCGAGCTGCTGGCGGGCGGCCTCGGCACTGCCCAGGCGGCGCAGCGTCGTGAAGGCCAGCGCCTGGGTGCCGGGGCGCAGGTCTGCCGGCACCTTGGCCAGCAGGTCGGTCAGCGAGCGCCCCTCGCGCACGCCCTGCACCGCGTCGGCGGCCTGCGACAGCAGGCGGTGCAGCGGGGCGGACTGGGGGGTCGAAGTCATCGCGCCAGTGTAGAGAGGCCGACCGCAACGGCAGCCGTGCCTGGCACTTGGTCTTTCAACGCGGCGGGCACGGGCGTTGCTCTTTGACCAGACAATCCGCGCCCATGAACGCACCCGCCCCCGACGCCGCTGTCTCCGAGCGCATCCGCTACCGCCTCGTGGCGGCCGGCTGCCGCCACCATGCCAACGACAACATCGCCGCCTACATCGAACCCGGCGAACTCGATGCGCTGCAGGCCGAGGTGCAAGCCAAGATGCAGGAAGTCCTCAAGAGCCTGGTCATCGACACCGACAGCGACCACAACACCCAGGACACCGCCAAGCGCGTGGCCAAGATGTTCGTGCGCGAGGTGTTCGCGGGTCGCTACGCCCAGCCGCCGACGGTCACCGAGTTCCCCAACTTCAGCCGCCTCAACGAGCTGATGATCGTCGGGCCCATCACCGTGCGCAGCGCCTGCTCCCACCACCTCTGCCCCATCATGGGCAAGGTCTGGATCGGCCTGCTGCCCAACGAGCACTCCAACCTCATCGGCCTGTCCAAGTACGTGCGGCTGACCGACTGGATCATGAGCCGGCCGCAGATCCAGGAAGAGGCCGTCACCATGCTGGCCAACGAGCTGCAGGAGCGCGTGCAGCCCGACGGCCTCGCGCTGGTCATGGAAGCCGACCATTTCTGCATGCACTGGCGCGGCGTCAAGGACAGCGACTCCAAGATGACCAACAGCGTCATGCGCGGCGCCTTCCTGAAGGACGCCAACCTGCGCCGCGAATTCTTGTCCCTGATCTCCAAAGGCTGAACACCATGCTCGTTCGTCTGATGTACGCCAGCCGCGCCACCGCGGCGACCGTCGACGGCGATCTCGCCGCCATCCTCAAGTCCTCACGCGAGCACAACCCGGTGGAGGGCATCACCGGCCTGCTGTGCTACACCGGGGGTGTCTTCGTGCAGGTGCTCGAAGGCGGCCGCAACGCCGTCAACGCCCGCTACAAGCGCATCGTCGAAGACCCACGCCACCGCGACGTCATCCTGCTGGCCTACGAGGAAATCGCCGAGCGCGCCTTCGCCGGCTGGACCATGGGCCAGGTCAACCTGCACCGCCTCAACCCGGCGCTGCTGTTGAAGTACTCCGAGACCGGCAAGCTCGACCCCTACACCATCAGCGGCGCGGCGATGAGCGCGCTGTTCAGCGAGATGTGCGCGGCCGGGGCGATCACGGCCAGCTGATCGGCCGGGCTAAAGCGAGCGCGCCTCGTTGAAGCCGTACAGGTTCGCCAGCACCCGCGTCGGGAACTGCTGCACCGCCTCGTTGTACTGCGCCACCGCCTGGTTGAAGACCTGACGGGCGAAGGCGCGCTGGCGCTCGATGAGTTTCAGCTCGGTGACCAGGCCGTCGATCTCGGTCTCGCTGCGCAGCTCGGCCTGATGGTCCAGCAGCGACAGCAGCCGCGTCAGCGCTGCGGCGTGCAGGGCGCTGGCCACCGCCAGCGTGCCGGCCGGATCGGGCGCCCAGGGCCTGGCGCGTGAGGCCTGGGCCGCGGCCTGGGATTCGGCCTGCGCGCTGGCCAACGCGTCGAAGGTAGCCTGCTCGCTGGGCAGGCGCGGCGCCACGGCAGCCAGCAGCTTGCCGCAGACCTCGTTGCGGGCCTTGAGATGGGTGTCGAGCTGCACGAATGCTTCGCCGATGGCATTGCGCAGCGACATCAGCCGGTTGTAGGCGCCGATGCCCCAGAAGAACAGCAGCGCCGCGGCGGCGACGCCGCCCCATTGCCAGGCCGTCATGCCTGTTCCCGGTACTGCGCAAAGCCGCGCGCCCGCAGCTCGCAGGCCGGGCAGCGGCCGCAGCCATGGCCCCAGGGATGCAGCTCGCCGCGCTCGCCGAGGTAGCAGGTGTGGGTGTCCTCGACGATGAGCTTGACCAGCGCCGCGCCGCCCAGGCGCTCGGCCAGGCGCCAGGTGGCGGCCTTGTCGATGAACATCAGCGGCGTTTCCAGCGTCATCGGGGTGTCCAGGCCCAGGCTCAGGGCCACCTGCAGGGCCTTCATGGTGTTGTCGCGGCAGTCGGGGTAGCCTGAAAAGTCGGTCTCGCACATGCCGCCCACCAGCACGCTGGCGCCGCGCCGGTAGGCCAGCGTCGCAGCGAAGGTCAGGAAGAGCAGGTTGCGCCCGGGCACGAAGGTGTTGGGCAGGCCGTTGGCCTGCATCTCGATGGCGCGCTCATCTGTCAGGGCCGTGTCGCTGATCTGGCCGAGCAGGGACAGGTCCAGCAGATGGTCGCTGCCCAACTTGCTGGCCCACTGCGGGAATTGCGCCGCGATCCGGGTGCGCACGGTATTGCGGCAGTCCAGCTCGATGCGGTGGCGCTGGCCATAGTCGAAGGCCAGGGTCTCGACCTCAGCGAAGCGGTCCAGGGCCCAGGCCAGGCAGGTGGTGGAGTCCTGGCCGCCGGAAAACAGGACCAGGGCTTTGCGGGTGACGTGCATAGGCGGGATGCTACCTTTGCGCCCTCTGCATCTTCCCCATCGCCATGCACCGCTACGCCCCGTTCATCGCCTGCCTGCTGCCCGTGCTGGCCAGCGCCTCCTCGCGCATCGACGACGTTCTCGTCTATCCCGGCGGCGCCCAGGTGACGCGCCTGGCCACGGTGGCCGCCGGCGCCCGCGAGCTGGTGCTGCACTGCCTGACGGCGCGCTTCGACCCCGACTCCCTGCAGATCGACGCGCCGGCCGGCGTCAACCTGGGCCCGGTGCAGATCGAGACCCTGCCACGCGAGCGCATGCCCGAGTGCGCCACCAGCCCGCTGGACGAGCAGCTGCGCAAGCTGGAAGTGCAGCGCGATGCGCTGACGGCCGAGTCGGGCGCCCTCGACGCCAGCCTCGGCTATCTCAAGGCCCTGGGCTCGGGCGAGGCGCGCGGCACGCCGGGCGCCGGCATCCCTGCGGCGGCTGACAGCATCCGCCGCAGCGCCCTGGACGCGCTGCAGCGACAGGCCCAGATCAAGCGCCAGCTGGAGGAGCTGGACAAACAGCTCGCGCCGCTGCAGGGCGAGCGCGAGCGTCTGGCCGGCGCCAACCCGCAATGGCGCAGCCTGCGCCTGCGCCTGTCGACGCCGCGGGAGGCCGAGATCAAGCTCAGCTACCGCATCACCCAGGCCGGCTGGGCGCCGAGCTACCGCGCCCTGCTGGACAGCGCCAGCGGCGCGCTCAGCATGGAGCGCCTGGCCCAGGTGTCGCAGCAGAGCGGTGAGGACTGGAAGCAGGTCAGGCTGCGCCTGTCGACGGCCCAGGTCACGCTGCGGGTCGGCGTCAACAACCCGCCGCCGTGGCGGCTCGATGTGCTGCGTTCGCAGCCGCAGGCGGAGATACGGGCCTATAGCCCCGCGCCCCCGCCCGCGCCGGCTCCGATGGCGCCGGTGGCGCCGGTGGCGTTGACCGGCTCGCGCGTCGCCGAGCTGCCGGTGGACCGCTTCGACCTCAGCGTCTTCCAGAGCGCCCACGCCGCCGAGTTCGTGCTGCCGCTGCGCGTCAACATCGACAGCGGCAGCCAGCGCGCGAGCCTGACGCTGGGCGGCGAGAAGTGGCAGGCCAAGGTCATCGCCCGCGTGCAGCCACAGGCCGAGGCCGCGGCCTATCTGGTGGCCGACGCGGCCCGTCCCGCGGGCTCCTGGCCGCGCGGCACGCTGCAGTTGTTGCGCGATGGCGCGCTGGTGGGCAGCACCACGCTGAACGTCGCCGGCGGCGAGGAAAGGCTGGAGCTGCCCTTCGGCCGCGACGAGTCGCTGCGCGTGCAGGTCGAGCCCGAGCAGCGCAACGCCGGCAGCACCGGCTTCATCGGCGCGCGCGTCGAGCACCGCTACACGCGGGGCTGGGTCGTCGAGAACCGGCATGCAGCAGGCAGCGTGACCCTGCAGCTGGTCGAGACTGCGCCGGTGGCCCAGCACGAGGACATCAAGGTGCAGGCCCAGTTCACGCCGACACCCGCCACCCAAAGCTGGCGCAAGCAGCCGGGGCTGGTGCTGTGGGAGCAGCCGCTGGCAGCGGGCCAGAGCCAGCGGTTCACGGCGGACTATGTGATCAGCGCGCCGAAGGAAGCGCAGGTGACGGGGTTGAGGTAGCGCGATGTCGTGGCGGCACCTGCCTGCCGCCAAAACAACCGCGCGAAGTCAGTGCTTGAAGCGAGCTTCGCTCGCGGCCTCAAGACCTTGCGCTGCTCGACGGGCTCAAAAGAGGAAGAGAAATGGCTCGGTGCGAATGGCAAGCGGCATGGCACGCAGATAAGCGCAGCGAGGAACGACGGAACAGGGGCGACTCTTTGCCTACATTCTGGTCGCTCAGAAAACCGAAGGTTTCGGCGAAGCCACGACACCGCCGCGCAGAGCGCAGAGCAAGCTCAACGCGTTCAACTGTTCTTGAGGGCGCGGATTCGCTCTGCGATGTCAGCCCGACCAGGGTCGTTTCTCAAGCCCTCTTCCAGTACTTCCAGAGCCTGCCTCTTTCGTCCATAGGCGAGGTACACCTCAGCTTGCCTGAGAGCGTCGGCGGTTCGCCCACCTCCCGATTTGCTCGCCGCCAGGGCCAGCCACAGAACAAGGCCTATCGCCAAAGCGACACCGAGCACTAGCCAAAGCTTCACCTCAGCCATCGATTTCTCCACAACCACAAATCATCACGGAAGTGCCGCGGGCCCTGCGCCAACTTCACCTCCTCACCTCCCCCTGCCCCAGCACCACCCACTTCATCGAAGTGAGCCCCTCCAGCCCCACCGGGCCGCGGGCGTGGAACTTGTCGGTCGAGATGCCGATCTCGGCGCCCAGGCCGTATTCGAAGCCGTCTGCAAATCGCGTACTGGCGTTGACCATCACACTGGCCGAATCGACCTCGCGCAGGAAGCGCATGGCGTTGGGATGGTTGGTCGTCAGGATGGCGTCGGTGTGGTGGGAGCCATAGCGGTTGATATGGGCGATCGCTTCATCGAGTGAATCGACCACCTTGATGCTGATGACGGGCGCGAGGTACTCCTCGCTCCAGTCGGCTTCCGTTGCGGGCACCGCCCCGGGCACCAGGGCCAGCGTGCGCAGGCAGCCGCGCATCTCCACGCCCTTGGCCTTGAAGACGGCCGCGATGCGCGGCAGGAAGGCTGGCGCCTGCGTGGCGTGCACCAGCAGTGATTCCGTCGCGTTGCAGGGGCTGTACTTTTGCGTCTTGGCGTTGTCCACCACGCGCACGGCCTGGTCCAGGTCCACCTCGGCGTCGACATAGCTGTGGCAATTGCCGTCCAGGTGCTTGATGACGGGCACCTTGGCCTCGGCGCTGATGCGCTCGATCAGGCCCTTGCCACCGCGCGGGATGATGACGTCCACCCATTGCGGCTGCGAGATCAACAGGCCGACGGCAGCACGGTCGGTGGTGTTGACGAGCTGCACGGCGGCGCGCGGCAGGCCGGCCTCTTCGAGCGATGCACCGACCAGCTCGGCCAGCGCCAGGTTGGAATGGATGGCCTCAGAGCCGCCACGCAGGATGCAGGCGTTGCCGCTCTTGATGGCCAGCGACGCGGCCTCGATGGTCACGTTGGGGCGGCTCTCGTAGATCATGCCGAACACCCCCAGCGGTACGCGCATCTGGCCGACGCTGATGCCGCTGGGGCGGCGCTTGACGCCGCTGATCTCGCCGATGGGGTCGGGCATGGCGGCGATCTGCTCGCAGCCCTCGGCCACGGTGGCCAGCGTCCCGGCATCGAGCTTGAGGCGGTCACGCAGCGGGTCGCTCAGCTCGGACGCGCGGCCCAAGTCGCGAGCATTGGCGTCGGCCAGCGCCGGGCCGGCCTCGCGCAGGCGGCGGGCCAGAGCCAGCAGCGCGTTGTTCTTCGTGGCCGTCGGGGCGGCGGCCATCTGTGTGGCGGCGGCGCGGGCGGCGCGGCCGAGGGCGTCCATGTAGGCGGCGAGGTCGGAGCTCATGCGCGGATTGTCCGCGTCATCCGCCCCGGCACCGCCGCCCGTGGATTTCACTTCACGACGACCGCGCCTTCGGCGTCGCGCAGTTCGGCCTTGCGGCCCAGCGCCTGCAGCTGCGGCAGCACCTTGGCCTTGTCGCCCACGGCCACGACGATCAGCTGCGCCGGGTCGAGGTGGTCACGCGCGGCTTTCTGGGCCGTGGCGGCCGTGACTGCGGCGAGCTTGCGCGGTTCCTCCACCACCGCGCTCAAGGGCCGACCCACCGCCCAGTTGGACGCATAGGCGCCAACGACGGCGCGGTTGGTGTCGAAGGCGCCGGGCAGCGACAGCAGGCGGGCATTGCGCACGCGCGTCAGCTCGGCAGGGCCCATGGGCCGGGCGCGCATGCCCTCGATTTCCTTCCACATGTCGGCCAGCGCCGCGCCCGTCACGTCGGTGCGCACGCTGCCGCGGATGCCGAACTGGCCGCGCTCGCGGCCCATCGCGTAGCCCGAGAAGATGCCGTAGGTGTAGCCCTTGACCTCGCGCAGCTGGTGGTTGATGCGTGACGTGAACAGGCCGCCGAGGGCCGCGTTCATGATGCTCAGGGGCGCCGCGTCCGGTGCGGCGGCGAAGGGCCCGGGCGCGACGACGGCCAGGGCCGTCTGCGGCGCACCGGGCTTGTC
>NZ_JBQVNP010000056.1:0-30382 GCF_052436255.1 Roseateles sp.
GATGCCCATGCCCGAGCCCTTCGACGGCTACGTGGAGAGCCCAGCGCGCGTGACCAGCACCTGCCTGGTGACGGTGGCGCGCAACCGCTACTCGGTGCCGTGCGAGCTGGCTGGCCAGACGGTCAGCACCCGCCTGTACCCAGGCAAGATCGTCGTCGTGGCCGGCGACGACATCGTGGCTCGCCACGAACGCTTGAGCGACCGTGGCCAGACCCGATACGACTGGCAGCACTACATCCCGCTGATCCAGAGGAAGCCCGGCGCGCTGCGCAACGGGGCGCCGTTCGCCGACATGCCCGAGCCGCTGCAGCAGCTGCGGCGGGCGCTCTTGCGTGACCCGGGCGGGGACCGCGTGATGGCGCAGGTGCTAGCCATCGTGCCGACGGCCGGGCTCGACGCGGTGCTGGTGGCGGTCGAGTTGGCGCTGGAGGGCACCCGGCGAGGACGGGTCAGCGTCGAGCACGTCCTCAACGTGCTGGGCCGCCTGAACAGCGCGCCGACGCCCGAGAACGCCGCCACGGGGCTGCAGGTGGCCAGCAAGCCGCTGGCCGACACCGAGCGCTATGACCGCCTGCGGGCTGGCAACGCCGAGGAGGTCGACCATGCGTGAGCTCGCTGTCGAACTCAAGCAACTGCGCATGCACGGCATGGCCAGCGCGTGGTCCGACCTGGTGGAGCAAGGCGGTGGCGGTGCAGGCGGGGCAGCCCTGGAGAGCTCGCGCTGGCTGCTCGAACACCTGCTGCAGGCCGAGACCACGGACCGCGCCATGCGCTCGGTGAGCCACCAGATGCACACGGCCAAGTTCCCGGTGCACCGCGACCTGGCGGGCTTCGACTTCGACGTCTCGCCGGTGGACCGCAAGTTGATCCAGACGCTGGCCGAGCTGACGTACACGGACGCGGCGCACAACGCCGTGTTGGTGGGCGGGCCCGGCACGGGCAAGACGCACCTGGCGACAGCCATCGGTGTGGCCGGCATCACGCGGCATGGCCGGCGGGTGAGGTTCTACTCGACAGTCGATCTGGTCAACGCGCTGGAGCAGGAGAAGGTCAGTGGCAAGGCCGGACGCATCGCGGCAAGCCTGCTGCGCATGGACCTGGTCATCCTTGATGAACTGGGCTACCTGCCCTTCAGCCAGGCCGGCGGGGCGCTGCTGTTCCACCTGCTCTCCAAGCTGTACGAGCACACCAGCGTGATGATCACGACCAACCTGGACTTCGCCGAGTGGTCCAGCGTGTTCGGCGACGCCAAGATGACGACGGCCTTGCTGGACCGGCTCACGCATCACTGCCACATCATCGAGACGGGCAACGAGAGCCATCGCTTCCTGCACAGCAGCGCCGTGGCCAAGAAGCGCATCAAGGCGCGTGAGCAGGCTCGCCGCACCGACAAGCAGCCGCCACCGGACACAGACAGCTGAGCCCCGCGCTAACTGACCATCTCAGGAGGTCAACGAAACAGCCATCAACCTACACTTATCCACAGCCGGCCGCCACGCGGTTGGCATCCATCCCCGGGTCAATATTGGATCGGCAGGGTGGGTCAATATTGGATCGGCGCCGACAGGCGTATGGCTGCGAGCCCGTCAGCCATGAGTCGAAATTGACGTAGGTGGTCGGATTCGTGTGAATCCAAAGCCGATCCGTTGTCGTGTTCACCTGCTTGTCCTTCACGACGTAGGGGTACACGCCCAGGTACTCCTGGCCTGTGTACGCCGACGTGTCGTATTGGGCGACCGGCAGAATCGCCGCCTTGCTGTTGTGCCCGTCCATGTAACCCAGCTCCCATGGCATCCACTTCGAGTTGTGGCTGTCGTCGCATAGAAGAGGCACTTGCTCATCTCCATGCGGATTCGCAGCAAGGCCGCCGTCTGCGGTGAAACGTGTTCGCGATTCAGCTCGCCGTCGTGCACCCAGTCAACGTAGACCTTGTAGCCCAGATCCTCGAGCGACATCATGATGCCGAGAATCAGTTCCTGGTCATTGAAGCTGTGCGACAGGAAGATGTCGAACTGTTTGGCGCTCGCAGCGACCTTGACCCGCTCTTGAAGGACGGTTCCCAGCGACTTGTTGAGGGGAGTTCCTGCCCGTGCGCGCTGGCGCAAGTTTGCTTCGATAAACAGCGACATCAGGCGATCCAGGTCTCAAAGTTCTCGAAACCGCTGTCTGAGACCCAGTCGTAGGTCTTCCACCAGTTGTTCAGCTTGAAAGCCTGGCCGCGCTCGTTCTCGGGCCGCTGCTTGAAGGTGAAGGGCTCGACGTCGGTGTAGTCGACCCATGCGGTGCCATTCCAGACGAGGGGTGTTCCCTTGAGCCCATCGGCGCTGATCCGCAGCGCGAGGTGGTCGAATGGGTCGTGGCCTAGCGGAAGCGTTGTGCGGTTGGTATCTCGGATGCCGTTGATGTGCACGCCGATGAGGCGATTGCCTCGCTTGATGCTCTTCATGATCTCGTAGTGCACCCAGCGACGCTCATGTGTCCGGGTGCCGATCAGCACCGCGGTGGCCGTCGTGTTTTCCAAGGACCCGTCGATCAGGTTCTTCAACGCCTGGTCACCCTTGGTGGCGGCTTCCTCCCAGATGGATGCATCGAAGTAGCCGCCGTTGTCTTCCTTGAACTCGTTGTGCTTGCGAACGACGTTCGCCCGGAAGTCGCGGACGTCCTTGTAGTCGAAGCTGAAAAAGCAGCGCCGTGCCATGGTTCCTCCCTGCCATTCGACGCGGCGCCACTGCGCACCGGTTGAACTGGCGGTTCTTGGTTTCTTTGGCACCGAGTGTAGGAACAAGTCCCCCGCGTTCAACGCGCAATTCCCCGATCCGCCGAGTGCGTGGCTGCTCGGCTTTGCGTCGGATCCGCCGGCAGCTTCTGCAAACCGCTCGCCATCATTGCCAGACACTCGGTGCTGCTTGGCCGGTCAGGTCTTGGGCGCGCTGCCGACCGCGTCCCAGCTCATGCGGTGCGCGCCGCTGACCGCGTCGTGGCGGGCATCGTCTTCGCCGTGGACGTAGATGCTGGTTGTGGCAATCGAGACGTGGCCGAGAGTGTCGCGAACATGCTTCAGATCGATCTGGTTGGACATGCTCGAACCGGCGGTGTGGCGCAGCCAGTGGGCAGAGGCCGCCTTGAGCTTCTCGGCCTGGGCCTCGCCCCGGCCATCACGCCGCCACTGGTCGGCAGTCAGCGCGAAAATCTCTTTCAGGATGCCGTGGATGGCGCTGCGGGTCAGCGGCTCCGGCCAGCCCGGTGCCGGGCGGGTGGAGCGGCGCCAGGCGACGGGAAAGATCAGCGGCGACGGCTCCGACGCTTGCGGCAGGTCGCTCAACTCCAAGGATCGCCGGTAGCTCATGAGCTCGACCATCAGTTCTGCGGTGGCCGGGATCAGGCGGTCCTTGTCGCCCTTGCCGGTGGCCTGAAGCCACCAGCGCTGGTCGCCGCTCTTGGGATCCGAGCGCATGAAGAAGTCGCCCATGCCGTTTCCCACGACTTCAGAGATGCGCAGGCCGCCGAGGAACATCAGGCTGAACAGCCAGCGGGCGCGCGCGTAGACCGCGCGCTGGCGCGGTGTTTCCTGGGGCAGCGCGAGGATGGTCTGCCGGACGGCTTCCCAGAGGTCGGCCTCCAGGAAGCGCACCACACGCGGCGGAGGCGCTTTGCGGCGGGTTCGGCTCAGCGAAAGGGGGTTGCCGGCCAGGTAGCCGGCCTCGACCAGCCAGGACATCAGGGAGTTCAACACCACCATGGACTGGCGGATGCTGGCTTCCGACAGTGGCCCTGCAAAAGGGCGCCAGCGCGGATCCCTCCGGCCGGCCTTGCGCCCTGGCGCCATCACCCAGCGGTCGGCCGGCTGTGGGTTGGCCAAGAAGCGGCGGTAGATCAACAGGTCTTCGTGGGCGAGCGACGACAGCGGCTTGGTCCGTTCGGTCAACGACCACAGAAGCAGGCGCTCGGCTTCGCGGCGGGCGTTGGCCAACGTGTTAGGGCTGTCGGCGAACCGCGCCAGCCAGGCCAGCACCGCCTGCTGATCGGTGTCGGCGTCGAGCTGCCGATTGCCCGCGCGCGACCGGTTCGAACCGTCACGGCCAGACAGGGCATCGATGACAACGATCTCGCCGACGGGCGCAAGACCGGCGGGCACCAAGGAGCCGGTTTCAGCTGGTTTTTGGGTCTCCATAGTTTCGCCGGTGGTCTTTTCAGACAATTTTGACACTATACGGTTAATGTCAAATCTTTGGAAATCATAGTTGGAAATTTAACGTATTACGCCGTAATATCAATGCATGAGTACCGAATCAGAGATCCTGGGCGAGATCGAGCTGCTGAAGGCCAAATTCAGCGACACGAGAACGTTGTACCGCGAGGTCTGCGTCCTGCTTTTTTTCAGGCACGGGCTCACGCCGACCGCCAACAAGCTCTACCAGTACGTCCGGCGGGGTTCGATGAACGTGCCCACCGAGGAGTTGGGCAAGTTCTGGGATGACCTGCGCCATAAGGCGCGGGTCGACATCGAGCATCCAGACCTGCCGGACGAGGTGAAAGCGCTCGCGGCCGAAGCCATCGCCGGGCTGTGGCGGCAGGCATCGCAGGCCGCCCGCGGCGAACTGACTGCAGCACGATTGGAACTGGAGGCCACTGCCGAGCAGGCCCGCGCAGCTCGCGCGGCGGCAGAGCAAGCGGTGGCCCAGTGGGAAACGGCCGCACAGGAGCTGCGGGCCGATGTCGCTCGCGCGCAGGCCGCCACTGCAGAGGTCCAGGGCCAGCTTGAAGCCGAGCGACGCGCCCACGCCGGCACCCAGGCGCGCGTCGACGAACTACTGAGCCAGTTAGAACTCGGTCGCGTCGCGCAACAACGCCAGCAGGAAGCTTTCAGCGCTGACCTTGCCAATGCCCGTGGTGACATCGAGGCGGCACAGGAACGGGCTGCCGCCGCCGAGCGCCGTGCGCTGCTGGAGATTGAGCAGGAGCGCCAGGCGCGAGCCCGCGCCGACAAGGTCGTGGACGGTTTGCGCGACAAGCTTGCGGAGGCAGAAGCCCGCGAGCGCCGCCAGTCGCTGGAGCACGCCGAGGCGGCCACCCGCGCGCAGATGGAGATGAACACCAAGAGCATCGCCCTACAACGGGCGCTCGAGGCTCAGGAAGACCTGCAGCGCGAGATTGGAGAATTTCGTCTGCAACTTGGCGAAGCACGCCAGGAGGCGGCACGACACCAGGCCGAGGCGCAGACGCTCAAGACGCTGGTCGAGCGGCTGACACCGCCACCGCCGGCGCCCTCAACGCGTGGTCGAAAAAAAGCGGGATCAGACGGGACATGATCGGGGAGCCCGACCTCCGCGACAGCCGTGGCCTGGTCGCCATGGCGAAATACATTGGCGACCTGGACGACCTGATCAAGTTGCTGTCTAAGGGGCTTTCGCGCGCGAAACCGTGGCAACAGCGCCTGGCCGCCCAACTGAGTGAGCTGGACCGTCTGCTGCAGGTGCTGAGGCTGACCATCGCCTTGGAGCGCTCTGACGCCGAGATTCTGGCTGCGGCCAGGGATCTGCGGGCCGCTTGCCGGCAGACGAGCAACACGGCTTCGACGACCCGGGCCGACCAGATCACGAAGGCCTCGCTGCGCCTCGCCGCCGACCTGTCCACATCGCTCCATCAGGCCATGGAGCGACGGCCGACCTGAGACGCTTGGGAGGGTTTTCGTTTCCGGGAAACAAAAAAAGGGGCGGAAAGTCCACGATCAATCAATGACTTAGCGTTCTAGCGATGGGTCTTTGATTCGGCTTTTCAAAAAAAGCGGCGGTAAGTCCCCCTGAGGCGACCACGTTGGCCAGCACCCAGGCGTGAAGGGCAAGCGTCAGGCAATGGTCGAGAACCTCAAGCAGGCGCTACCGGGGTTGGTAGTGGTCGCTGCCTGTGTCCGCCGATACGGTTCAGATGGGTTCAGTTAAGCCAAGTTTTCCAGGTGAACGCACCATATAAGGTGTAGTCCTTAAAGGTGCGTGATGAGCCAATGCGGGCCGGAATCGACCCGCAATGAGTCTCAAAACAGCCACTCCCAAATTCGGCCAGGCGCTACGCGCCGTGCGGCTCGAGCGCGGGCTGTCGCAGGAAGACTTCTACGAGGTCTCGGGGCGTACCCACCTCAGCCGCCTTGAGAACCAGGGCGCCAGCCCGTCGCTCAATAAGGTTGTCCAGCTGGCTCAGACGATGGGCGTTCACCCCTTGACCCTGCTGACGCTGTCGTTCTGCAACAAAGGCGGCGCCGCGGAGGTCGACAAGCTGCTTGCCGCCGTCGGCGAGGAGATCGCCTCGTTCGAGAACCTGCGGCTGGGTACGCGCGACAAGCACCGCCGGGTCACGTGAACCAGACGTCAACGGCGGCCGATGCCGCCTTCGCCGCAGAGCTGGCGCAGCTCCGTCTTCATGCAGGACTAAGTCGGCGCGATCTCGCAGAGGAAGTTGGCATCAAGCCTCGCGACGTGGGCCGCAGTGAAGCCGGTCAGCGACGCGTCCACGTGGTCGAACTGTTCCACTGGTGCCAGGCCTGCGGCTCGTCGCTCGATGCCTTCGTCGAACGTATGGATCAGCGCCTGGCGCTGGACACCAGTCTGACCAGCCACTGAGCGGGCCGTATCACTTTTCGTCAGAGGCACGCCCGCCGTTCGCTGCCCCAGCCGCCCGCTTGCGCGGCCGCGGGCGCAGGCGGACGCTTCCCAGCCAGCGCAGCTCGTCGTCTAGCTCCTGCAGGAACTCCATAAATCTGTAGTCCAGCGCTTCGATCCATTCCCGAAGCTCGATGACGTTGAGGGTGGTCGCGCCGCTCTCGACGTAGCTAACCCAGCCCTGGCTTCGGCCAAGAAGGTCGCCCAGGTCGGCCTGGCGCAGCTGGCGCGACTCGCGCAGGCCTTTGAGCTTCTTCAGGAAGACTTGGTTGTGGCGGCTGTACAGGGATTTGGACATGGATTTCTCTCAGCCTCGCACCGTATCCCAGCCATTTCCATATCAAGAATTTGCATACGGCAGGCCAGCCCGAAGAATCCGCAGCTCCTCAACCCGAGGGCCGACGCTTGGTCCGCCCGCCACTGCAGCCCCATGTTCGTTTCGCACCCACAGTACGAGTTCCCGTTCCCGCCAGCCCTTGAAGAGCCCGGCTCCCAGCACTGGCGCATTGTGGAGCTCACCCTGCATGCGCCATGGTTCCTGCTCTCTGTGGAGGTCGTCGATCAAGATGAACCCGACCTGAGCATCATGCGCACGCTGTGCATCGCGTGGGAGTACGACCTGGCTGACGTGCTGCGTTCGCTGGAGGCCGGCCGGGTCAAGGGCATCGTCTGCATGATGCCGGCTTGGCAATCGCCCACCGGCCAGTGGTGGTCGCGCGAGATCCGCGAGGTATGGGCATACAGCTCGACCAGCGGCAAGCACGTCGTGCTGGCCGACACCGCCGGCGAGAAGTTCGACTGCGGCCTGATCCCGGAGCACGTTGGCGACGTCGAGATGGAACTGCTGCTGCGCGTCGATCCGAAGCCGTCAGGTCAGGGTCGCAACCGCCGATCACGCCGCGCCGCGCGCCCCGGCAAAAAAAGTTCGTGAGCCGCACGATGACGGGCGACGTGGGCTTCGTGTTGGCCAATGAACGCGACGTGCCGCCGGTCGGCGAGCAATCGCACATGAAGGTGCACTGCTGGCGCCTTGTCCAGATGCCGTCGGGCACCCAGCACTTGGTCACCCTGAGGAACGCCGGCATCGCGCGGGTCACATCGCCGATTGGCTCGATCGATCATCAGAAGCGGACCTTCACGACTTCGTCGGGGCGCGTCTACGTCGTCGTGGTGCCGCCCGAGGTCGCCGAGCTGGAACGTCGAGTCCTCAAAGCGGCCGCCGCCAGCGTGCTGGGCACCGCGGACACGCTGGACGTCAGCGACGCGGCCTGGGCTCAGATGTGCAACGACTGGAGTAGCTCCTTGGGCATTCAGTAGCTACTTCCATGGTTAGTTGCGACCTCACCGTTGAGTTGCAACTTCAACACCGCGATGGAGAAGTCCCTTGGATGATCTCGATATCCGCTTGATGGGCAGGAGCTGGACGACCGACGAGATGTCGCGCCACGACGAGCTCCCTGGGCGGCTGGAGATGTGGAACGGCAAGCTGTGCCTCGACGAAGCGCAACGTCTGGTGCTGCTCGGTGCGTTGCTGGAGCATGTGGGCACCGCGTGCGCGGTCAGGCTCGGGCCATTTGAGGCCTGGGTGGACGCGGTGGAGCAGCGCCAAGAGGATCTGGCTTGGGACCGCATGCCGGCAGTCGGCGTCGAGCAGTTCTGGCGGCCGGCCACCCAGCGCCTGTCGTTTCGCCAGCGGCTGGAACTAAAGGCTGACATGAAGTTGCAAGCGAAGTGCCTGCGGCGGCACGCCCGTCGCAAAGCGACGTGGCCGTGATCGCCCACCTGTACTGGTGCTACTTGCCGGCAGCCGTCGCGGCTTCTTCCACCCAGTCGCCCAAGTTCTCCCGCCCTTTGTCGTTGTTCCACTGGTAGTGCGGATAGCCCTTTACCCGCAGCGAGCAGCAGGTGGTCGTCTGATCGTGCAGGTTTTTGATCTTGCTGATGTCGATGGTCAGGATCCCATTGCCTCGGGCAATGCTTTGCTCGATCTCGTACTTGACCCACTTGCTCTTGTCGGTGTTCGCGCCGATGAGTACCACGGTGACCGTCGTGCCGTTCAGCTGGTTGTCGATCCAGGTCCTGATGGCCTTGTCGCCTTCGCGCTCGACCTTCTCGAACTCGGCCTTATCGATGAATCCGGACTTTAAAACCCCAGTCAGGACATTGCTGTTGCGCACATTCATAGCGCGGTGGACGTCTTCATACTTGAAGCTGAAAAATACTTTGCGAGCCATGTTTCTTTCCTCAAGACTGGGCGGTCAGTAGGTTCGGTGGTGTCACGGTCTGCGCCAACTAGCGCAAGAAGAACGACAGCAGGATCATCAGGACGGCCAAGGTGACGTAATACGGGAACAAGGTCCGCGAAAACAATGTCGCGATCCATTGATTTCGTGGGTCGCTTTTGTACGGCTCGGTGTTCATCGAGAAGTCGATGTCCTCCTCCTTGAGCTGCCGCACGTGCTCGTACAGCGACCGGAAGCGCCGCTCCATCGAGAGGAAGTAGCCGTCCAAGAACCAGAAGATGAACAGCGGGAAATAGGCCACGACGATGTAAGCCTTGTTTGTGTCCTTGGCCGCTAGGGCGAAGAGCGCGGCGATCAGCGTGACGCTCCAGCCCTTGAGCAAGAACAGGTTGCCCGACATCCGGCTGATGGAGGCCTGGATGAACTCGAGGTGCTTGTGCTTGTTGGAGATATCGGACATGGCGCGCAGTGCTTGGCGGGCCTACCGGCGGCGGGCGATGGCGTCATCTACCCACGCCGCCAGGTGGTCTTTGATGTGGTTGTAGGTACCGTACGCGGGCGGGTCATAGACCGGCGGCCGCACGATGTTGTTGCCGTCGCGGAAAGTGAACTGATCGAACGGGTTCGTGCCCCTCGAACAGGTGCCCTGTCGGGGGCAGTTCAGGTTGTGAATGTGGATACCCAGCAAGCCGCGGTTGTCCGCCCAGGCCTTCCTGATTTCGTGTTGCACCCAGGGGCGTGTGTGCGTGTCGGTGCCGATCAGAACAACCACGCAGCGCTTGTATTTCATGTTGTCGTCGATCCACCGCTCAACGGCGCCGGAGCCGCTGCGCTTAACGGTCTCCCAGTCGTTCTTGGAGACCGGTTCGTCGCCATCGATCATGCCCATCTGGCGGATCTGCTGGACCCGCATGACGTCGTTGTCGAAGTGAAAGCTATAGAACACCGGAACTCGTGCCATGGTCTCCTCCTTGGTCTACACGGGCTTCTCGCTTCTGGCTGGGCCGGATGCCCAAGCCGCCGTAAAGCAGCGCCACGAAATCCAGTGGCGCCAAATCGTCGGGTGGCAGGTAGTTCAGATCTCGAGCGAGGTGCACGGTCGCGCCGCCGGTTTGCGCGATGGGGATGCACGTCGCGTTGGGCCAGTAACTCGTAAACAGCTTGTGCTCGTCCAGGATGCCATGCATGCCGCCGATGAAGACGGCCGCCTCGAACTCGGCGGACGTAAACATGGCCTTGCGCATCGCGAGCAGGCTGGCTTCAACGTCCTCGCCGACAGCGTCGATCAGCTTCACGTTCGCGAAGTTCTTGTTCTCCTCTGGCAGCACCTTCTGGAACAACTTCGACTGGAACAGCTCGACCGCCACCGTGTACTCGACGCCTACTGCTTGCGCCGCTGACCACAGCAACGGCGTGATGGCCGGATGGCCGCCCCAAACCAGCTTCTTTCGACCCAGCACCACCTGCGCGAGCGCGTTGACGGCCGCCTGGATCTCCTGCGGCCTGCAGTCCGAGCTGTACGGTTCGCGCGTCGGCACGCTGGCGGAAAGAAAGATTGCGCCCACGGCTACTACTCGATGTCGGCCAACTGCCAATCCGCCTCGCGGCTTCGCAGCCATTTGACGGCGCCGACACGGGAGGCGAGCCAGTCCAGGTGGCGTCGCCATTCCTCGCTGATGCCAAGGTGGTCGTAGACCACAGCCGCGGCCCGCGAGTCACTCAGGTCAATACAGTCGTGCATGTCGACCGACGTCGGCACGCCAACGACCGGATAGGCCACGAGCGGGTTGCCGGAGGGCAGCTTCAGGATGACCGAGCGCTTCTGGCCGACGCCTTCGACACTGCCGCCCAGATCCTGGATCGCGGTGCGCAGCGTACCGACCATGTTGGAGTGCCGCAGCGCCACGCTGACACTTCGCACGCGTTCGAGCTCCAGTGCGACATCCGCGACCACCGCCGGCGTTAGGCGTGCCCCGTTGAAGTCGGTGTCCGTCAGCTTCTTTGACGTGGCCAAGTGCGACTCCCGCACGGGCGTGTGGCCGGGCCATACCAACTGCAGCATCGAGATGTGCTTGGCGATGGCGCGCCCCCACTCAGCAGTGGTCCAACGGCTGGTGAAGTAGCCCGGCGTGTCAAGCATCACCAGCACGTCGGAGTCGCACAGCCGGTGCCACAGCGCCGCCTGAAAATCGGCGGCCACTGACACCGAGTGCGTGTCCAGGAACACGTCGAAATGACGCGCGGACAGGGCTTCGTAGAGCTGAAGAGCCACGTCCGCGGACTCGTCTCGGCGATAGCTCACGAACACACGCCGTTGAGCCGGCAGCAGCCCAAGGCACTGGAGCGCCGCCGTGACGAGGCGGCGCAGACTGGTATCGGCCGCGTCATGGAACATCGCATTGATGCTGCGAAGCGCAGCCGGCAGTTCGGCGCTGACTCGGACGGCTGAGCTGACGATAGGCACGACCGGCACGCCGAGCTTGGTCAGCCTGGCTGCCTCAGGGTAGACAGAGCCGTCGGCACCAAAGAAAACCGCGACGGTTGCCGTCGTGTCGCTGAAATCCGCCGTGATGCCACGGTCAATGGTGTAGTCACGGCCCCGCTCAAGACCGAACAGGCCCAGGCAGTCGTCGAAGGTTGCCGTGAAGACCGCGGCCTGGCCGTCTGTCGGGGCGCCCAACAAGAGGCATTGGTACAGAGCCATGCTGCCCCTTAGATGAAGCGCAGGGTGCGAACGGCAGCCCCTTGGACTGAACCTGGCTCGAACAGAAAGAGCTGGTTGAGCGAATTGGCATCCACCCGACGGTAGAGCTGCAGGTACTCGTTGCCATAGGTGCCTCGGCCGTCGGCCGTCGGCACGACGGCGATCTGGTCCCAGTTCTTCTTGCCGTCGGCGTAGCCCAGCTCCCAGGGACACCAGCGCGACGCCTTGGAGTTGGCGGTGGCCAGGAACAGGAACCACTGGCTCGTCTGAATGCGGTTCTGGATGCGCTTGGCAGTCTCGCGATCAGGCGTCTCAGGCATCGCGTTGTCTTTCCAGTCGATGTACAGATCCACCCCTTGCTCGGCTAGCCAGACCTGCAGGCCCTCGGCGAGCTCTTTGTCGTGGTGGCTGTGGCAAAGGAACGCGGTGTTCTGCCTGGCGTTGTAGACCTGCGACTTGCGCAGCGGCTGCCGCTGCGCGGCCCGCTGAAGTTCCGATTGGGCCAATGCCATGTGATCTCTTTTCTTGTCCCTGTCCGGTCACAGTAACTAAATGTTTACCCGTGGTCAATTGGGAGCGTACGGTCAATTCGGTTGGCGCGCCCGCGGTGGGCAGAATGGTCCGCCCCAGCCACAGTGGGAGGAGTCATGGGAGAGTGGGTTCTGATCCTGGCGCTGAATATCGCCAGCAGCGCGCCGGGCGAGATCCGGGACGTGTCGCTGACGACCCTGGGCGGGTTCACATCGAAGGCGGCCTGCGAAAGTGCCGCCCAGACGGTGGCGAGCCGGGCCGTCGCGGTCGTTGGCCAGGGGCGCATGCAAGCCGGCATCCAGGGCAACGGCTCAAAGGCCACCCCGGTGCTGAATTACGAGTGCGTCTTCGTCAAGAAGTGACAGGCCCAAGGCCTGCGTTCCCGCAAATCCCGCTGGATGCGGAAGTTCCGCATCCAGCGGGAAGACCGGGAATTGAGCGCGGCGGGCAGCGCGGGACCATCGCGGCGGCGAGGTGTTTTGGCCACCGCCACGGCGCCTGGTTCTTGGTGCAGAAACTGGCGGTCTGAGAAGCGCTTCTCAATGAAAACAACGAGTTATCGACGACGCTGTTTGATGAGCCTCTGGCGCGCGGTGCGGAAACTGGCGCCCTCGGGGCTGCCGCCCATTGCCAAACATTCGACGACACTGCGGCCACGTCGGCCAGCCCTGCCCGCCGCGATGACAAACGGCACGCCGCTGGCAGCGAGCTTCTAGGTGAGCAGGGCGGCAGCGGTTCGCCAATACGGACAGCCTAGGTGGCTTATGCTAATTTTGCGATGCCCACTCAGATCATTAGATCGAATCGGCTTATGTAGGATTTTGGCCCGTATCCCGGCACACCCTCCGATGCGCTGCATGGCTTGGCCGCAGCCGCAGGCGGTGTTCTCCGGTTCATGATGTACGTCGCGGCGCGGCAGGTGCGCCGGCAGTTTCTCGCGCCATCACCGGCGTGCCGTTCAAGATGGGTTCGCTGGACGTTTACGCGGCGCTGGCAAAAAAATCGCCGGGCTATGCCGGCGATGAAACCTTCTTCGCTGTCAGCGTTGAAGCCTGCTCAGGGAGGAAAAGCAGGGAGCTTGCGCCCAAGCCGATGTTATTCAAATCCCGCTAGCTGGTTCGCCGGCAAAACCCTGTGTGCGAGCAACGCAACGCGTAGCGGCGGTGGGCACCGCTACCGCTTCTGTTTACGGACCGTTCCGCGCTGATGGCGCCGCTCCTGGTGGCGTCGGAGCTTCCTTTCCCGATCACGTCGCACGAAATAGATCAACAGCAAGACCATGATCACGACGAGCACCATTGAGCTGGTGATCAGGTAGTCGGCCAGCGCAGGGCTCTTCTGACGAAAGTAGTCAAGCAGCGTCACCACGCCTCCTCAAATGGAAGTCAGGTTCGAGCTGCGGCCGATGCAGGTGGCTACCCCGACGCTGCTCCGCCCAAGCCGCTACCGTAAGCATTAACCAGTCAAGGCTCGATCTTCAACGCCACGTCAAGCAATGCCACCGCGGACGTCTTGTTGGACCACAGCCAGCAGTGAACCTGCTCGGCCTCTACGCGCAAGGTCTGCGCCGCTTCCCTCACCTCGGTGAGTTTGGCCGGATAGACCGTCTCCTTGCCAAGGTGGTAATGGATGTTGAAGTTCATCGCCGCACTGCCCTGAAACGACCAGGCGATCTTCTGACCGGGCTTGAGCTTTGCACAGACCTCGACGAACTTTGTCGGTTGAACTTCAGCCTTGTGCGCGAACTGTCCGCTGGCGTCCCACTGGATATCGACGATATGGCTAGAAGCGACTGCGCTCAAGGGTGCCATCAACAGAGCCACTGCGCTCGTGAACGGCTTGATCAAGTTGTTCCGCACCATCACTGCACGATCTTCAACTCAGTCACAACGAACTTGCCGCCCTCGTTGGCGGCCTTGAACTGGATGCGCGTGCCGGGTTGCAGCTTGTCCAGCATCGCCTTGTTGCGCACCTGGAAGACCATGGTCATGGCGGGCATGTCGAGGCTTTTGATATCGCCGTGCTTCAAGGTCACCTTGCCAGCTTCGCGATCGACCTTGCGCACTTCGGCGTCGGTCATGTCAGCACTGGTTGCGGGCGCACTGGCCTGAGCGGGTGGCGTGCCATGGCTGGCTGCCTGTGCTGCGGGGCTCAGGAGGGCGACGACGCTCAGCACGGTAGCGCCGAAGAGGTTGAGACGGGATAGGTTGTTGCGGTTCATGTCAGTTACTTTCGGGAATGCGATGAAGAGGGACGCGAGGGCTTGAGGCGCGCTCATCTGGCGCTGACCAGAATCTTGCCGACCATGCCGGCCTGGTAGTGACCGGCGATCAGGCATGCGAAGTCGTACTCGCCGGCACGGTTGAAGGTCCAGACGATCTCGCCCTTCTTGCCCGGGTCCACATGGGCCATGTACGGCTCGTCGTGTTCCATGTTCGGGAACTTCAGCATCAGCGCGGCATGCTCGTCGAGTTCCTTCTTCGTGCCGATGACCAACTCGTGCAGCATCTTGCCGTCGTTCTGCACGACAAAGCGGACGGTCTCGCCCAGCTTGACCTCCACGCGATCTGGTGTGAAGCGCATGTTGTCGGTCATCTTCAGCGTGACGGTGCGGGTGACTTTGTTGGCGTCACCGGCAATCCCCCAGGCCTTCTGCTCCTTCTTCACCTGGGTTGCAGGCTTGCCGTGCTTCTCGTTGCCGTGAGCCCAAGCCGAGCCACTGAGCGCGGTAAGCGAGAGCACGGCCGCGACGGCGATTTGCTTCATGGTTGTCTTCATGTGGGGTGATGAATGAGTTTTCAGTGGCCGCCGTGGCCGCCGCTGGGCTTGCGGATCTTGACCTCGACATCGGTCTTCGGGCGCTGGACTGGCGGCATCAAGCCTGGGCTTTCCGACTGGAAGCGGGCAGCATCTGGCAGGTTGCCCTTGAACTCGTAGGCCACCGTGCCGGCGGGGTGCTGATACCAGCCTGGGTCGCTGTAGTCGCCCTTCTTCTGGCCTTTGCGCACCTTGACGACGCTGAACATGCCGCCCATGCCGACCGCGCCGAAGGGCCCCTGGCCGGCCATCATGGGCGCGGTGTTGTCGGGCAGTGGCATGTCCATCTCGGTCATGTCCTTCATGCCGCGCTCACCCATCACCATGTAGTCGGGCACCAGCTTGCGGATCTTGCTGGCGATCCCTGTATGGTCCACGCCAATCATGGTCGGCACGTTGTGGCCCATGGCGTTCATCGTGTGGTGACTCTTGTGGCAGTGGAAGGCCCAGTCGCCCTCTTCATCGGCGAGGAAGTCGATCTGCCGCATCTGGCCCACGGCCACGTCGGTGGTGATCTCGGGCCAGCGCGCGCTCCTGGGCGTCGGGCCGCCATCGGTGCCGGTGATGAGGAATTCATGCCCATGCAGATGGATGGGATGGTTGGTCATCGTCAGGTTGCCGATGCGGATGCGCACCTTGTCCTTGAAGCCAACGACGAGGGGGTCGATGCCGGGGAAGATGCGGCTGTTCCAGCTCCAGAGGTTGAAGTCCAGCATCGTCATGATCTTGGGCGTCGCCGCGCCCGGATCGATGTCGTAGGCGTTGAGCAGGAAGCAGAAGTCGCGATCGACCTCGTCGATCAGCGGATGTTTTCCCTTCGGATGCGTCACCCAGAAGCCCATCATGCCCATGGCCATCTGCACCATCTCGTCGGCATGCGGGTGGTACATGAAGGTGCCGGGCCGGCGCGCGACGAACTCGTAGACATAGGTCTTGCCCGGCGGGATGCCGGGCTGGTTCAGGCCGGTGACACCGTCCATGCCGTTGGGCAGGCGCTGGCCATGCCAGTGGATGCTGGTCAGCTCACCGAGCTTGTTGGTGACGAACAGGCGCACGCGGTCGCCCTCGACCACTTCGATGGTCGGACCCGGGCTCTGGCCGTTGTAGCCCCACAAGTGGGCTTTGAAGCCTGGCGCCATCTCGCGCACCACCGGCTCGGCGACAAGGTGGAATTCCTTGACGCCCTGGTTCATGCGCCAGGGCAAGGTCCAGCCGTTGAGCGTGACCACGGGGTTGTAGGGCCGGCCGGTGTTGGGCACCAGCGGCGGCATCGTGTCGGGCTTGTCCTGCATCACCGGTTCGGGCAAGGCGGCCATCGCCACCTTGCTGACCGAGGCCATCGAGGCGGCTGCCGTGATGGCGCCGGCACCGCCCAGGAGGGAGCGTCGATTGAAAGACATATCAGTTCCTTGGGCAGACTTCAGTGACCAGCGCCTGCATCGGCGCTCGCGGCGCCGGCAGATGCGGTCGGTATGGAGAGGGAGGCGCGGCCAATCAGTGCGGCGTCGAGATCCGCCTTGGCGAGCCAGAAGTCGCGCAGCGCTTCGATGGACGCGTTGACGCTGCCGACCTGCGAACGCGCGTCGGCCAACAGCTCGAACACGCCGATCAACATGCCGTTGTAGCGAAGCACCTGCTCCTCGGAGATACGCTTCTTCAGCGGCACGATCTCGTCACGGTGATGGCGAGCGATGTCGTAGCTGGCGCGATAGTTGCCGTAGGCCTCGCGAACCTCTGAGCGAGCATTGATGGCTGTGGCTGCCGCCTGGTGCAAAGACTGCATGTAGATGCCCTCGGCCTTCGCAGTTCGCGCACCGCCCCAGTCAAACAGGGGTAGTTCAAGGCCCACCTCCCAGCCGGTCTGGCGTGGCACCTCATTCGACGTGTTGCGCCTCAGTCCCAGCTCGAAAACGCTGATGAAGCGCGTCACCTGGGTCAGGCGCAGGTTCTTTGCAGTTTGCTCGGCCGTCAGGCGGGCCGCTTGCACATCCAGACGCTGGCCCAGGGCCTGGCGCTCGATGTCCGGCTGATCCTTGGGTGCATCGGGCAGGTCCGGTAGGCGCTCAGGAAGCGTGAAAGCCAGTTGGTCGCCCCACAGCCCGAGCAAGCGAGTCAGGCGCTCACGGGCGGCGCGGTGGATTTGCTCTGAGCGAGCCAGTCCGAGCGCTGCATCGGCGTAGAAGCCCTGCTCGCGAAGGCGCATCAGCGCGTTGACGTTGCCGGCCTGCTGAAGCCGACGCGCCAGCTCGGCGCTGGCCTCCGCGGCCTCCTGCACCTGGCGCATGTAGCGCAGGCTCTCACCAGCCGCGACGGCCTGCACCCAGGCCTTCCGCGTGTCGGCTGCAAGGGTTAGCACGTCCATCGCCACTTCGCGCTGCACCGATTGCAGCCGGCGCTCCTCCAGCCGACTGACCAGCGGCAGCGTGAGTAATCGGGCGAGATTTATGTGCAGCCCCCGCTCCAACTCGACCTCGTCGCCTCTGGTGAGGCGGCCGAAGCTGAACCCGGGATTGGGCAGCCTGGACGCCTGGCTGACTTCTGCCTCGGTGACGCCAAGCTGTTGCAGCCGCGCTTGCAGGTTGCGGTTGTTCAGCAGCGCGATCTGCACTGCGGCGTCGACGCCGAGGGGTTGGCGCAGCAGCTCAGCCACCTTGCCGTTCGTGCGAGTCAGGTCTTCGGGAGAGCGATCGACCGTCAGCGTTTGATCGGTGTGCGTCTTGGTCAGCGACTGCACATTCTTGAGCGCCGCGCCGCGCTCCACGGAAGCGCATCCCGCCAGCACGGCGACGGCCAGCAGGGAAAAGGGAAGTCGAAATCGTGTCATTGATTGGGCTCCTTCAGCGGGGCGCATGGCCTTCATGGGCCTTTGCAGCGGGAGCGGGTTTTGAGACTTGGGAAGCCTGGGACGCAGGTGCGGCCGTGCCTGCCGGCCGGTCATCGGCCGCTGCCTTCTCGCGGGCGTAAGCGCGCCATCCGCCGGCCTGATTGGCCTTCTCGTTGGCTTGCTGCCACGACACAGGCGGCGTTTCCTGGATGGGGCGGTAGCGGGCAAGCGCGCTGGCATATTGAATCGCTGGCACGCTGGCTTGCGAGTCGGCGGGATCGGCCGGACTGGCCTTCGCGGCTACTGTTTGCGCCTGTGCAGGCAAGATGGTCGCGCACAGGATCAAGGTCAAGCTCACGGCCACTGCGCAGGGTGGCTTGAATGCGCGGACGTTAGAACGCCCGTCGTTCACGGAGAAGCGGAACATAGATTCCTCATCGGGAAAAGTAGATCGAAGTGCCGCCGGCAGCGCCTGACGTTTCAGCAGGCGCACGGGTCGCGCGGTCGAGCAGGGTCAGCTCTCGGATGGGCGCACAGGCACAGCCGCTAGGTTGACTCAGAGCTGGCTTCGAGGGGGGCGATCTATGCGGTCGATACGGCCGCCCACGGCGAGGTAGCAGACGTCGTGCAACACCGTATCGACGTTGAACTCAGCTGCCAGGGTCGGTGACTCAGCATGGGGCATTGCAGCGCCGCAGCACGGCGCGCACTTCATGCACTTCGTGGCCGGTGGCACGTCCGTCTTGGTCGAACTGTGCGCGCCATCGACCGGCGTCGCCTCCGACACTTCATGCGCCAACGCAAGCGTTACGGCCGCTAGGGTGTTGTGATGGTCTGAGGCGCTGCCCGCAGCGTGGTGATGCTCACCCATCGCGGCCCCCGAATGAGCTGGGCCGCAAGCCATGTCGCCGCCAGCCGCCAGCCCTTTGAGGGGCAAAGCCAGGATCAGCAGGCCGATCAGGAGGCAGCGAAGCGTTACGCGCATTCTGAAATGCTATCTCAGCTGGCGGCTGCTGAACACGGGATGGCGGTAAAGCCCAGGCTGCGCGACAAATCGGTTCACCGGCTGTTGCTCCAAGCGGGATGCAGGCAGCCCGTGAATGCCGCCACGTGCACTCCGGAACCCCTTCAGCTTACCCAGTGTGACCGTCCTTCAGCAGGCGCTCCAAGCGGGCGACTTCGTTGCCGACAGCGGCAATCTGCCGCCCGTCCTTGGCAGCTAGGACTTCGCCTCGCTTGAGATAAACCGCGCGGCCGAAAGCGTCTTCCTTTGCCATCTTGCCGTCCTTGAAGATGTGAAGCGTCGAGCCATCACGGAGCTCGACGGACGCCTGGACAGCGTGCGCCAGTGCGTCGCTTGCTTGGGCCTGAGCGGCCATGCCAGCGAGCGCGATGGCGACAGTTGCAGAGATCAGGAATGTCTTCATGTGGTCCTTTCAGAGGCGTGCCTTGTGCACGCCATGACTCTAGAAAAATCTCACCAACATCAAGGCCACGGGCGCATTACAAGTTCGTCATCCAGCGCTCGTGATCCCGGATGGCCACTCCAGACCGATCTCTGTCCACCCATTCTCTGACTGCGCGAAAACCCTGCCGCCGTGCATGACAGCAATCGCCCGCACGATGGCAAGGCCCAAGCCCTGGTGACTGCCGGAATGCTGTCTGGCGCTGTCGCCGCGTACGAAGCGATCGAACAGTCGCGGCAACAGATCCGCCGAGATTGCCACGCCTGGATTGCGCACAGCCAATCGCACCTGATCGCCGTGCGCGCCAACTTCGACGTGAATGGCGCCGCCACCTGCGGTGTACCGGGTAGCGTTGCCGACCAGGTTTACGAGGGCTCGGCGTATCAGCGTCGGGTTGGCGACCGCTCTTGCGTCGCCTTCGATCAGCAACCGAAGGCTCTGCTGGTCGAGCAAAGGCTCGAAGTACTCCGCCACATGTTCAGCCTCCGCGCGAAGGTCCATGGCACACACTTGCTCCGGCAGCTCACCTTTGTCTGCTCGCGCCAGAAACTGCATGTTGGTGACAAGGCCTGCCAGCTCTCGCAAAACTTCCAGATTCACCTGCAGCGTCTCTCGCAGTTCTGAGGCGGGGCGCTCCCGATGCAGCGCCACCTCAGCGCCCTGGATCATGGTCGCCAACGGAGTGCGCAACTCGTGGGCGACATCAGCACTGAAACCCTCCAACTGATCGTAAGCCGCCTCGACGCGGTCAAGAGCGCGGTTGAAGGCGTGCACCAGCGTCTGAAGCTCCGTCGTCTCCACCGGCGACAGCCTCGCTGACAGGGATTGCGGGTTAAGTGCGGCAGCCTCACGCGAGAGCCGCTGGACTGGACGCAGCGAGCGCCATGTGATCGCTCCCGCCAACAGCACCGTCAACGCCACGCCTGCGCTGCAAACCGTGGCCAAGCGCGCACCGTAGCGCTGCAGCAGCGCTTGTTGAGGGCGGGTGTCAACGGCGACGATCAGCTCGCTAGCGCTGAGCACCGCATCCGGCTGCAGCAGCACGAGGCGGCCTTCCATGACGAGGCCGTCCTCGCGGACCACCTCCACAAGATTCGGCCCGCGATGCACTGCCGGCCTGACGAGCGGTCGTCGCTGGCCGCCGTAGAGCAGGCGGCCGTCAGTGGCCAGCAGCCAGATCCGAATTTGCCCGTCGCCAATCAACACGTCGTTGAGGTGATGAGTGAACGACTGCAGGTCCTGCGGTTGCTGCACTTCTTCAAGCAGGTGTCGCACGATGTCGACCTTGCCGTCCAGGTCTTGCGCTCGGGCATTCCGGATCTCTTCCTCCAGACCCTCGTGCAGCAGCAACGCCACGCTGGCAAACACGGCGATAGCGAGTGCAGCCAGAGCAAGGGTCAGACGCAGCGCCATGGAGCGCGGTAGCAAACGGTTGCTAGCTGCGGACCCGCTCACTCACGCACCTCCAGCACATAGCCTACGCCACGCACCGTGTGCAGCAACGCCGTGTCAAAGCCCTCGTCGAGCTTCGCCCGAAGACGCCGGACTGCCACATCGATGACGTTGGTCTCGCTATCGAAATTCAAGTCCCACACCTGCTCAGCGAGCACGGTGCGGGACAACACTTCGCCGTGGCGCCGCATCAGCAAAGTCAGAAGGCCAAACTCCTTCGGTGTGAGGTCAAGTCGTTTGCCCGCGCGAGTGACCTTGCGACGGGCCAGATCCACCTCCAGCTCACCTAGGCGCATGAGCGTCGAGGCCTGCGCAGAGACCGACCCGCGGCGCAAAAGCGCCTCGACCCGGGCCAACAGTTCAGAGAACGCGAATGGCTTGACCAGGTAGTCGTCGGCACCGCCTTTGAGGCCCTGCACGCGGTCCTCTACTTTGTCGCGAGCGGTGAGCATCAGCACAGGTGTCTGCTTGTGTGCGCGCAAGTCGCGAAGGACGCGGAAGCCGTCGATCCCGGGCAGCATCACGTCCAAAAGCAGCAGGTCGTATTCACCCTCCAGAGCCATGTGCCGCCCATCGATGCCGTCATGGGTGACATCGACCACATAGCCGTTCTCTGACAGTCCTTTTCGGAGGTACTCCGCCAGGCGGACCTCATCTTCGATTACCAGGATTCGCATGACGCCGAGTGTGACGCAGGGGCGCCGGTCGATGAAGGCTCTGGAACATTACAGAACTGTCATGTTCAAGTGGGCTTGATGTTGGTCCGGCCCCCCTAAAGTGGATTTTGTGTGCACCGACGCTGGGCTGCGACGGCGACTGCATCCCCCGGACCGCCCTGCTGTATGAAGGAAAAGTCACCATGAAACGCCGCAACATTTCCCTGACCGTCGTTCTATCCAGCGCGATCGCTGTTTTGCCATGGTCTGCGATAGCCGCCAACGCCACCCCTGCGCCTAGCGCCACGGCTGGTGCTGTTTACGCAGTTGGCGAAGTCAAGAAGATCGATGTCAGCCAAGGCAAGATCACTCTCAAGCATGGTCCGATCGACAACCTCGGCATGCCCGGCATGACGATGGTGTTCCGCGCTGATCCGGCAGTGCTCGCGAGCGTGAAGGTCGGGGACCAAGTCAAGTTCAAGGCCGACAAGGTCGATGGCTCGATCAAGGTCACCGAACTTGTGAAGTCATCCTGACGAGCTGCACCACAGCCCACCTGTGTGTCGCCAAATCATGGAACGACACGCGCCAGCCTCAACCCAACCGAAAGTAACGTACAGATGAAGCTCCGCACTATCGCCGCTATGGCCACCCTTTGCGCGGCCAGCAGTATGGCCTTCGCGGGCGGCACGCACGCGGGCGGCCATGCGCATGACAAAGGTGGCGCCAACGCCGTCGGCATACCAGGCAAAGCCGCTCTGGTCACGCGCACCGTCGATGTCGACATGACCGACGGCATGCGCTTTAACCCGGCCAACATTGAGGCCAAGCAAGGCGAGACCGTCCGCTTCCGAATCAAGAACTCGGGCAAGCTCAAGCACGAGTTCGTGCTCGGCACTGACCAGGAACTCAAGGAGCACTACCAGCAGATGCTCAAGTTCCCGGAGATGGAGCATGAGGAGCCCAACATGATCACGCTGGCCGGCGGGAAGACCGGCGTGGTGGTCTGGCAGTTCACCAAGGCCGGCAAAGTGGACTTCGCGTGCCTGCAACCCGGTCACTACGACGCCGGCATGAAGGGCGCGGTCACCGTGACCAAGGGCAGCGCCAAGCCGGCCGCGAAAAGCGCCAAGGCGGCGGACGGCCACGACCACAAGCATTGATGGCCAGCCCCGCGATGAACCGCCGCCGCCTCCTTACTTCCAGCCTCAGCGTCGCCGTGGCGCTTGCCGTGCCGGGGCTTGCGAACGCCAAGCCTGCACCGAAGGTCGAAGTCTGGAAGTCACCCGATTGCGGATGCTGCAAGAGCTGGCTCGCGCACCTGGAGACGCAAGGCATGACGGTGGGAACGATCCATGACATCGGCAACGTCGAAGCGCGTCAGGCGCTGGGCGTGCCCGCCAAGTTGGGCTCGTGCCACACAGCCAAGATCGGGGGCTATGCCATCGAAGGGCACGTGCCGGCTCGCGAGATCAAGCGCCTGCTCAAGGAGAAGCCCGCGGCCATTGGCCTGGCTGTGCCTGGCATGCCGCTGGGCAGCCCCGGCATGGATGGCCCCGACTTCGACAACCAGACCCAGCCCTACGACGTGCTCCTCGTGCTCAAGGACGGCAGCACGCGCGTCTACCAGTCCTATTTCCGTTGAACCCAATGCTGAAGGAAGTCTTATGAACGCCCCGACCCTCCGTTCACTGCTGGCCTGCGCCTCGCTGCTGGCTGGTTCTGCTGCCTTCGCTGCCAACCATGGGGCGGCGCACTCGGGCCACCATGCTGCAAGCGCTGCTCAGCCCGCAGCCATCGCGAGTACAGACCTCACCGACGGCGAAGTTCGGCGCGTCGACGTGGCCAACAAGAAGGTCACGATCAAGCACGCCGAGATCAAGAGCATCGCCATGCCGGCGATGACGATGGTGTTTCAGGTTCGCGACCCGGTCATGCTCGACAAGCTCAAGGTGGGCGACAAGGTGCGCTTTGCTGTCGAGCAAGCGAACGGTGCCATGGTCGTGACGCAACTGCAGCCAGCCCAATGAGAAAGCAAATGATGCCGACCGGGCGTGGCCGCACGTAGATATGACCTGAGCGTCGGAACGTTCTACTGAATCGTCGTTTCATGCCGCGCCTGGTGCGTCGGCAGGAAGTGGTGCGTTCCGCCGCGTGCCGCTTGACACCCGAATCGCTGGGACCACGCTTTGCCTGAGGACGATGCGAAGTTTTTCGCGTTCAAGGAGCAATCCAATGACCCACCAACTGCATGCGACCTGCATCGAAGCGTGTGAGCAATGCGCGGCGGCGTGTCACCACTGTTCAATAGCCTGCTTGCAAGAGCAAGACGTCAAGACGATGGCACGCTGCATTGCGCTTGACCTGGACTGCGCGGCGATCTGCCAGCTCGCTTCGGCAGCGATGGCGCGGAACAGTGAGCACGTGCAGGCGATCTGTACGCTGTGCGCCGACATTTGCGACGCCTGTGCTGAGGAGTGCCTCAAGCACCAGATGGACCACTGTCAAGCGTGCGCGCAAGCTTGCCGCCGTTGTGCCGATGAATGCCGACGCATCGCCAAGACACCTCGTGCGACAGCCTCACAGTCGCTGGGTGATCACGCACATTGATGACCCTGAACCCGCCATCTATTTCCGCGCGCAAGACGTGATGAGTTCAGTACGCGGTCTAGTTGCTGAGCCTCCGTGCGACGACGTTCGGAGTGCTTTCACCGTCACGGTTTCCAACAACATATCCTTGGCTTCCAGCGCTTTACTGCCTCAACGCATGGTCCTTCCGCGACACATCGGCTTCATCCCAGACGGGAACCGACGCTGGGCGGCTGCCCAGACTCTGCCCAAGGAGGCAGGGTATGCGCACGGCATCGCGCCGGGTCTGTCGCTGTTTGAACAGTGCCAGCGCCTTGGCATTGAAGAGGTGTCCGTCTATGGCTTTACTCAGGACAACACGCGCCGACCCACTGTGCAGACCGAGCACTTTCGATCGGCATGTGTGGCCTTTGCACTGGAGGTCGTCCGCCGAGGCGCGGCCCTTCTGGTTGTCGGGGACGAACGGTCGCCGCAGTTCCCGGCGGAGCTGGCGCGCTACCGGAAGCGGTGCGCCGGTGACATCAAGGTCAACTTCCTCGTCAACTATGGCTGGGAATGGGACCTGAATGGACTGCGGGAAGGCCGGCTGCTGTCTGACCCAGTCTCACGCATCGATCTGATCGTGCGCTGGGGCGGAGGTCGCAGGCTGAGTGGGTTCCTGCCGGTGCAGTCCGTCTATGCAGACATCTATGTTGTCGAAGCGCTCTGGCCGGATTTCCAGCGCACACACCTCGAAAGCGCCCTGGCCTGGTTTCAGCAACAAGACCGCACGCTGGGGGGCTAACGAGATCGTGAAGCCCGACCGCAAAGCCATTTGAGTTAGAGGGCTTTGTACAGCCAGTGCTGGACCTTGCCACGGTGGGAAGCTTCACAGTAGCTATCACCCCATCGTATTGAAGGAGCCAGTGATGATTTCGTTTGAAGTGAATGACATGACATGCGGACACTGCGTCAGCATGATCACCAAGGCCATCAAGGGCGCCGATAGAGACGCTCAGGTTGCTATCGACCTCGCATCGAAGCGCGTAGACATCAACTCGAGCGCTGCGGATGCCGACGAATTGAAGGCGGCCATTCTGGACGCGGGCTACACGCCGGTCAAAGCTGTAGGCGCAGCTGCACCGACCACCGCTGGCAAAAGCGGGGGCTGCTGTGGCGGCTGTCGGTGAGACGGCTCGCCGCTTGCCCCTCATCCGGCAAGACCGATAGCCACTGGCTACCTGCGGGTGGGTGGCGATGCGGCAGCAGATGACGATGCACACACCGCACCGACCCTGAAGGCCCACGCTTCTGGGGCGGGCGGCCAAGTTCCATCACCGAAACCAACCCAGGAAGGAACGCTGACATGTCCACCAACCACGTTCACCCATCCCAGCCCGAGTCCAGCGGGCTGTCGCTACGTGCCGTCTGGGGCGCTGTTGTCATGGTCGCGTTGATCGGATTGGTCTTCCTTCTGCGCGAGCATTGGTCGCACCTTGCCGGTTCCTGGATTTATCTGGTGCTATTGGCCTGCCCGTTGATGCACCTCTTCCATGGACACGGCGGGCATGGCGGACACGGCGGTCATCGCGACATCGGATCCAGCCCGTCCGAAACCAAGGTCAGCTGATCATGGCTGCTCACACGCATGTGCATCACGAGGGCCACGCTCACGAAGCTACAGCGCCGCCGCAGGGTGCGGCCACGCTTAAAGACCCGGTCTGCGGGATGACCGTGACGGAAAAATCGCCACACCGGCTTGAGCACGAGGGTCGGCCGTACTACTTCTGCAGCGCCAAGTGCCAGGGCAAGTTCGCGTCTGAACCTGGTAAGTTCGGCGTGCCTGCGGTATCGACCGAGGCCGAGCCACCGGTGCCAGCGGAGGCGGGAACCATCTACACCTGCCCGATGCACCCCGAGATCCGCCAGGATCGGCCCGGCAACTGCCCCAAATGCGGCATGACGCTGGAGCCGGTGCTGCCCTCGCTCGACGATGAAGCGAACCCCGAGCTGGAGAGCTTCAAGCGCCGCTTCTGGTGGACCTTGCCGCTGACGGTGGTCGTGACCCTGCTCGCGATGTTCGGGCACAGCCTTGGCTGGTTTGACATGGCCAGGCAGAGCTGGATCGAACTCGTGCTGACGCTGCCCATCGTGCTGTGGGCCGGCGCACCGTTCTTTGTGCGCGGCGCTCAATCGGTGGCGAACCGCAGCCCCAACATGTGGACGTTAATCGGGCTCGGCACGGGCGCGGCCTTCCTATACAGCGTGGTGGCGACCGTCGCGCCTCAGGTGTTCCCGGCATCCTTCGTCTCGATGGGTCGGGTGGCGGTGTACTTCGAAGCGGCCGCCGTGATCATCTCGCTGACCCTGCTCGGGCAGATCCTGGAGTTGAAGGCCAGATCGCAGACCTCTGCCGCCATCAAGTCGCTGCTCGGCCTGGCACCCAAGACGGCACGCCGCATTGCAGCGGATGGCAGCGAGGCTGACATCCCG
Organism: Roseateles sp.; assembly: GCF_052436255.1. Taxonomy (GTDB): domain Bacteria; phylum Pseudomonadota; class Gammaproteobacteria; order Burkholderiales; family Burkholderiaceae_C; genus Pelomonas. The sequence goes on from NZ_JBQVNP010000056.1 coordinate 26,408, forward strand.
CTGGCCAATGTGCATGTGGGCGACCTGCTGCGCGTGCGCCCGGGCGAGAAGGTGCCGGTGGATGGCGTCGTGGTCGAGGGCAGCAGCGCACTCGATGAATCCATGCTGACCGGCGAGCCCTTGCCAGTCACCAAGCGGCCCGGCGACAAGCTGATCGGCGCCACGATGAACACCAGCGGCGCCCTGGTGATGCGCTCCGAGCATGTCGGCTCGGCGACGGTGCTGGCGCAGATCGTCCAGATGGTCGGCATGGCGCAGCGCTCCCGCGCGCCCATGCAGCGCATGGCCGACACCGTGGCGGGCTACTTCGTCATGGGCGTCGTGGGCATCGCGGCGCTGACCTTCTTCGGCTGGGGCTTCTTCGGACCCGAGCCCAGCTGGATCTATGGGCTCATCAACGCCGTGGCGGTGTTGATCATTGCCTGCCCCTGTGCGCTGGGCTTGGCCACACCCATGTCCATCATGGTGGCCACAGGCCGCGGCGCCACCAGCGGCGTGCTGTTCCGCGACGCAGCGGCGATAGAGAACCTGCGCAAGGTCGACACCGTCATCGTCGACAAGACGGGCACGCTAACCGAGGGGCGGCCGACCTTCGAGCGTGCGGTTGCGGCGCCTGGCATCTCCGAAGACGAGGTGCTGCGCCTGGCTGCCAGCCTGGATCAGGGCAGCGAGCATCCACTGGCTGCAGCCATCGTCGCAGCGGCCAAGGAGCGCGGTCTGGCGCTTGACAAACCCGAACAGTTCGACTCGGAGTCCGGCATCGGCGTGCGCGGCACGGTGGCCGGCAAGGCGCTGGCGCTCGGCAACACGGCGCTGATGGAACAACTGGGCGTCGACGTGTCGGCCCTGACGGGCCAGGCGGAGGCGCTGCGCGCCGAGGGCGCCAGCGTGATGCATCTCTCCGTAGACAAGACACTGCTCGGCTTGCTGGCCGTGTCCGACCCCGTCAAGGCCACCACGGCTGAAGCGCTGGCCTCGCTGCGCCAAGCCGGGCTGCGCGTCATCATGGCCACGGGCGACGGCCTGACGACAGCGCGAGCCGTTGGCCAGCGCCTGGGCATCGACGAAGTGCATGGCGAGGTCAAGCCCGCGGACAAGCTCAAGCTGGTTGAGCAACTGCAGTCGGAAGGCCGCGTGGTGGCCATGGCCGGCGACGGCATCAACGACGCCCCGGCGCTAGCGCGCGCCGACGTGGGCATCGCCATGGGAACGGGCACCGATGTCGCGATGAACAGCGCGCAGCTGACGCTCGTCAAGGGCGACCTGCGCGGCATCGCCACGGCGCGAGGCCTGTCGGTCGCGACCGTAGCCAACATGAAGCAGAACCTGGGCTTCGCCTTTGTCTACAACGCGCTTGGTGTCCCGCTCGCAGCCGGCCTGCTGTACCCGTTCACCGGCTGGCTGCTGTCGCCCATGATCGCGGCGTTGGCGATGAGCCTGAGCTCGGCCTCGGTGATCACCAATGCCTTGCGCCTGCGCAAGGCGGCCATCGAATGAGCCTTGGGCCGCAGCCGAAGTACGGCTTGTCAAGCTGGCTGCTTCTGGTATGCGGCGTATGGCTGGTGGGCCTGGGCGCCTACTTCATCTTCCTGCGCCCAGCGCTGTTGCCGGAAGACCAACGCTTCATGGGCACCAGCATTGACGCGCTCCGGTCGGCCGCGCCGGAGCTCGAGCGGTGGCTGGGCAAGGTGTTCACCGTCATGGGGGGTTTCATGGCAGGTGCCGGCGTTCTCGTCGTCTTCATCGCCCGCACGCTTCTGCCGGTTCGGGCACGTGGAACGGCGACCACATTGGCGGTTGCAGGCTTTTTTACCGTGGCCCTGATGAGCGCGAGCAACTTCGTGCTGCACTCGGACTTCAGGTGGCTGCTGCCTATCCCGGCTTTAGTATGGCTCGCTTCCGTGGTCAGCTACCTGGCCAAGCGCTGAGCATCCGCGAGCAACGTCGGCGATCACGTGACGTCATTTTCGCTGAAGCGGAACGCGGATCCCAAACGCGCCATGGTGCTGTTGGGAGCGATGGTGTTCCTCGTGGCGCTGGCTTACGGCGCGGCGCAACCGCTGCTGCAGCCCACGCTGCTGAGACATCTCGGCGCAGTGTCCGCGCAGGAGATCTCCCGTCAGGTGGGGTGGTTGGGCGGGGCTTACCTCTTCGCGCTATTCACATTCGCGCTCGTTTGGGGCTTCCTTTCGGATCGCATTGGGCGCGTCAAGGTACTCATGCTGGGGTTTGGCCTGTTCGTGGTGGGCACGGCCTTGACGGCGCTGGCCACGCAGATCGGCTGGATCTATGCCACTCGGCTCCTGGCCGGCGCGGGCGCTGCCGCCATTGTCCCGACGGCGCAGGCTTATATCGCTGACATCAGCACGCCGGTGGTGCGCAGCCGCCGGTTTGTCGTCTTGGGAACGCTGGCGTTTCTCGGCCTTATCGCCGGGCCTGCGTTTGGCACTTGGTTGGCCGGGCCTGTGATGCGCGAATCGGTGGGGCAGATGGCGCAGATGCTGCACTGGCCGGCCTGGGCGATTGCGGCGGTGGGCACAGCCGTGCTGGCGCTTACGCCTTGGGCGCTGAGCGGCGAGCGCGTCGGCACCGTGCCTCCCAGCGGCGACACCCAGAGGTCGCGCCGCCTCGCTCGCCAGTCCATGCTGCTGGCCTTCCTGGCCTCCGTTGCGGTGGGGACATTTGATGTCGGTTTCAACCTTTTTGGCAGCCAGACGATCGGCATGGACTCCAGCGCCATTGCCACCATGTTTGTCACTTGCAGCGTCGTCATGCTGGCAGCACAAATGAGCCTGCTCGTGGCGGCGGTGCGGCGTCGGCTGAACGAGCGGTGGCTGGCCGCCACCTTCGCCGGCGCGGCCCTGGCGCTGCTATTTCCCCCGCCCGACGCACGAGCGCTGGGCCTGATGGTCGCCGTCGTCGCCCTGGGCGCGGGAATGATCGCTCCCGTCTTGTCATACACGATGCTCAATCAACGACCCGGCGCTCCGGGCTCGCTGCTTGGTCAACTCGCAGCCGCCGGCAATCTCGGCCAAGCTGTGGGGGCCGTCGGCGGCGGCACCGCGTTTGCTTTTCATCCCCAGGCACCGTTCTGGATTGCTTCCGTAGTGCTCATCACCGGGGCCTGCGTCTCCTGGGGCTTGTGGCGTCCGCAGTCGTTGGACGATGACCCTGAGGTCAGGTAAGCGTATCGGTCACAGTTTCAATTCGTCAGGCCATATGGATGCACGGCTCGCCTTGCCACGCGGTCTCGACCCCTACTCGATCACCAGTTCGGTCTTGTCCAGTTGCAGGGTGATGCAGCGAGATGTTGACCTTGACGCTGGCCGGCTTTTCCGGTGCAACGAAGCCGCAATCCAGCGTCACCTCCCCGTCCTCAAACCGGGACTCGGTCTTGCTGCCCGGCCGGCAGATCACTGGCGCTCCGTTGAGTGTCGGCAAGCGGAGTGACACGATGCTGTCGTCGTGGCTGCCCAGGAAATGCGCCTTGAAGCGAACGTCCTTGCCAGCAAACGAACCCGGCAGCGAGCACACCGCCTCTGCCTGCTCATCATTCAAAACCGTGCTCTGGCACGCAAGTGCGGCAGGAACGGAGGGTGCTGCGCTGGCCATCGGTGTGAGCACGGCAAGAAGTAGCACCGGAAACAACCGGAACGTGGCGCAGCGTGCAGTGTCTTCAAGCATCTTCTGAATGGTGCCGCTGGCGAGTGACACCGCCATGGCACCGTGGCAACGAGGCCAAAAATTCTCTGCGTCGCCTCTTGACTCTCCCATCATGGCAAGCTTGAGACTTCCGTTCATGGGTCGGCACTGAAGCCGGCCGGGAAGGAATCAATGAACTCACTTGCACCCACCACTCAGGCGGCAGATGCGCGCCGCTGGACATTCCCCATCGCAGGGATGACCTGCGCCTCCTGCGTCGCCCGAGTCGAGAAGGCCCTTGCGAAGGTGCCGGGCGTCCGCGAAGCCATCGTC